>JAZDKI010000051.1:0-5883 GCA_043803165.1 Microcaldota archaeon | reverse complement strand
TTTTTGTTTCTTAGAAACACTAGTGACATATTATCATTGAACCAAGCTGAGGTGAGAAGGGTTTTCACCTGCAACTCGTTAAGTTTTATCCGCAGTAGAATAATCGGGATATCTGACTCTCGATTTCCATATAACGGATTGATATCGGTATAAGAAAAAGGAAAACAGATTCTTGGCAAAAAAGTTGTTTTCGTAGATCCGATTTCAAAGTACGCTCTCTCCTTCTTGTTACAGATAAAATTTGAATATCGAGCATCATCCACAAGAGTTAAATAGGTCATAAAACTTATATCTTGGTGGGTCTTGGGTTATGGATGAATTAGTATACAGGTGGAAAGATGGCGAAGAAGAACTGATGCATACGTGCTTGGTCGAAGCGTATGAAGTTCTCGGGTATGTTTGTAATATATATCATAAAAGTGGACGTACAGACGAAAGAGGTATTGATATCCTTTGTGAAAAGGAGGATAATCGCATCGGGATTGCAGCTAAAATAAAACCCAAAAAGAATGATAGTGATCAATTACAAAAATTTGCTGATCAAGAGGAACTCGGCAAAAAAGTCTATGTTTATGGCCAGGATCCAACTCCGGAATTTTCCCGTGCCATGAAAAAGCATCGAGATACGATAGAATTCTTAGGTCCGGATGCAATCAGCTCGTTTCTATTAGAGAATAAATCGCAGACATATCAGTATCTTCTCTTTTTACAATCTCCTCTTGTTGTCGATGCAGAAGAGATAATATTATCTTTAGAAAAACACATCGGAGCAAAGCCAGAAAAACCAGATTTCAAAAAAATCTTATTAAAGGAGTCTGAATTATTTTTTCAACTTAAAGATGACTTGGTGAAGAGCAATTCTTTATCTGAATTTATTAAAGAGATATTAATCAAAAGATTTACTGAAAAAACATTTGACCAGACGAATTACAGAGACGAGCTTCGAGAATTGCTTTTATATTTATCTTATGTGCACACCAGAGCAACATCAAAACTCAAAATAAAAGTGGAAGAATGGGCGGAGTTATACCCATCTAATGCGTGTTATTTTAGAGATAAAATTTCAAAACGGAGCGGTTTTACTCCGATTTATCAAAGGATGGATAGGAAGTCCCGACCATTGTCTATCATTTTATATCAAAACAATGTGAGTTACATTCATTCTATCAACAGTTATTTGAAGCAGATTTCAGAATTTTATAATAACCTTGAATGGGGCTTTGACACTTACCTTTTTGCAGATAACGAGTGAACGATCAGGCCAGCTACTATTAAATCACATCAGCGTTTATTTCAGTTCTTCCTCAGTTGTCGTATCTTGTTCCGGAAAGCTATCGCCTTCTCGAACTCGAGCCTTTCCGCCGCAGCCATCATCTCCTCTTCGAAGAGCGCTATCAGGCCCTCCCTCTGCTTCGACGTCAGGCTTTTGGGTATCGCGGCTTCCACCTCGCCCGCCTCTTCCTCCGGCGGGATGGGCTTGACTATCGTCTTGGGTGTGATGCCATTCTTTTTATTGAACAAAATCTGCTTGCTCCGTCTGCGGTCGGTCTCCTTTATCGCATCCCTCATCGCTTGCGAGACGGTATCGGCATACATCACGACCTTTCCGTTGATGTTCCTTGCAGCCCTGCCTATCGTCTGGATGAGCGACTGGTTGGAGCGGAGGAAGCCGGTCTTATCTGCATCGAGTATCGCCACCAAAGAGACTTCGGGGATATCCAGCCCTTCACGGAGCAGGTTGATCCCCACCAGGCAATCGAACTTCCCGGCCCGCAGCGCCCGGATCAATTTTGTCCGCTCGAGCGTCTCGATCTCGGAATGCAGGTAGCGCACACGCGCGCCCTTGTCATGGAGATACGATGCCAGGTCCTCCGCCATCCTCTTCGTGAGCGTGGTGACGAGCGTCCGCTCGCCCTTTTCCGCCCGCGCCTTCACTTCGCGGAGCAGGTCGTCTATCTGCCCGTCTGTCTTCCGTATCTCGATCTCGGGATCTACCAAGCCGGTCGGGCGGACGATCTGCTCCACCACCTGCATCGAGCGCTCGAGTTCGTATCGGGTGGGGGTGGCGGATACGAAGATGACATCCTTCATGAATTTCTCGAATTCAGCGAATCTCAGCGGGCGGTTGTCATATGCGCAGGGGAGCCTGAAGCCGTTCTCGACAAGGGCTTTTTTCCTGGTCAGATCCCCGTTATACATCCCCCGCACCTGCGGAAGCGTCACATGAGATTCGTCTATGAACATCAGGAAGTCCTTCGGGAAGTAATCGAGGAGGCAGAACGGCCGGTCCCCGGGCTTCCTTCCGTCGAAATGCCGTGAATAGTTCTCGATGCCTGAGCAGTATCCGAGCTCCCGGATCATCTCCAGGTCATACTTCGTCCTCTGCTCCAGCCTCTGCCTCTCAAGGGGCTTGAGTGATGGCGCGTGCTCGGCGAGCTCGGCTTCGATCGCCCCGAGCGCCGCATCCACGGTCTTGTCCTCCACGACGAAATGCTTGGCCGGAAGGAGGAGATAGCTCGCCGTCCTCTTCTTTTTCGCGGTGAGGACGTCGAAAGACTCCACCCATTGGATGAGATCGTCCTCGAAGGACACGCGCAGGGCGGAATCCGCGAACGGGGGGAACACTTCAAGCATATCACCCCTTATGCGGAAATCGCCTTTCCCGAGCGCAACGTCGTTCCGCTGGTACTGCATCCGGACAAGCGAGGAGAGGATCTCCTTCCGCGTCATCTTCAGCCCGGCCTTGAGCTCCAAGCCCAGCTCCTTGTAGGTACTTGGATTTCCCAGGCCGTAGATGCAGGAGACGGACGCCACTATGACGGTCGGCATCCCTGAGAGCAGGTAGCTCGTCGCCTGGAGCCTGAATTCTTCCAGCTTCTCGTTGCGCTCGGCCTCTTTCTCTATGTAGGTGTCTGTCTGGACGATGTAGCTCTCCGGCTGGTAATAGTCGTAATAAGAGATGAAGTATCCGACGCTGTCTTTGGGGAAGAACTGCTGGAACTCTGCATACAATTGCGCGGCCAGCGTCTTGTTGTGCGATATGACGATGGCGGGCTTGCCTGAGCGGGCGATCACATTCGCCATCGTGAAGGTCTTCCCGGAGCCGGTGACACCAAGGAGCGTCTGCATCCCGCCCTTTTCCACACCGGCGGCCAGCTTTTCAATCGCCTGGGGCTGGTCGCCTGCGGGCTTGTAAGGTGCTTCGAGGGAGAAACGCATAATCATCAGCTTCAAGATCGGCGATAGCCACGTGCGAAACTCATCCGAGTATCGCTTCGTCTATCCTGTTCATCACATCTCTCGGGATAAGGGCCGGCCCCTTAACATCGAACCATTCCACCCGCGCCTTGATCCTGACCCCGCAGAACTCCAGTACCGAGCGGTCCAGGACGAGAGGAAGCGGGTTTCCGCGCGCTTTCGCCTCGGCCTCGCTCCTCCCATAGGTGTTGATTATCACCGCGGTCTTTCCGAATAATTTCCTCTGTATAACCGTCCCGCTGTCAGGGGCGGCCTTGAATTCGTATGCGAAACCTGAATTGAAGACATGCTCGATGAACCCTTTCAGCATAGCCGGCGTATTGTACCACCAGACAGGGTAGATGAAGATGAAGCGGTCGGCCTTCGCGACCAGCTCCTGGTACTTTCGCACGAGGGCGATCTTCGCCCCTGATTCGTTGCTCAGCCTAAGGACCGGGTCGAATCCGTCCGCATAAAGGTCGATGAATTCGTATTGCCCCGACCTCTGCGCCAGCCTCCCTTTCACGTGCTTGAGTATGGCGGCGTTGTGGCTGTTCTTGTTGTCCGGATGGGTAAAGATGACCAGGTCCATGAAAAACAGATGGCGAAACTGGTATTTATGCCTTGTCTCTGCCCCTCAGGCCCCGAGCTTCTTCTCGGCTTTCTCGAGGAGCTGTTTCGCGTTCTTGAACGTCAATCTCTCGAGCGCTTTGATATAAGGAAGCCAAACGTATCCGATATGCTCATCTGACAGCCGGACCGCTTCGGTCTCCGTCTTTGCCAGGAAGAATACCACTTCCTTGTGCATCCGCCTGCCATCCCGCATATAATAGTATTCGATGCGTCCCTTGAAGCGGGGAAGCAATCCGGCGCCTTTTATCCCGGTCTCCTCTTCCAGCTCGCGCCTAGCTGCCGTCTTTTCGTCCTCTCCCTTCTCGATATGCCCCTTGGGGAAATCCCAGTGCCCTTCCTCATAATGGAGGAGCAGGTAGAGCCTTTGCGCGCCCTCCCGATATACGATGATGCCGCTGGACCGCTCTTCCGTCATGAGTGATGAGAGGACGTGCAAGTTTAAAAACAATGCTGAGCAAATAGCAGGACTACAGATTCTTCTTAGGTGTTACTCAATGGGAAAATTTCCAGAAGCGGACGCGGTATTAGCGCAGATAAACATATGCAGGAGATGCAAGACCAGGAACAAGAAGGGCGTCGAGAAATGCAGGAAATGCGGCTCGAGCTACATGAGGCCCAAAAGAAGGGAGATCAGGGCCAAGAAGTGATGTTTTTTGTTTCTTCATTTTTTCCGCATCAGCCGTGGGCGGGAATCAATGTTTATAAAACCTTGTAAGCAGTATTCCATGGCTTATTCGACGTAAAATATGCTTAGGTGGATTCATGGGTAATGGAGAATTCGCAGGCAGGAACCTGCAAAGAAAGAGAAGGAAGCACAAGTGGCTCTCCAAGAGATGGAAGAGGAGGGCGCTCAAACTCAAGGAGAAGTTCGATCCTCTCGAAGGGGCACCGCAGGCGCGGGGCATCGTCCTGGAGAAGGTCGTGCTCGAGCAGAAGCAGCCGCACTCAGGCCTCATCAAATGCGTCAAGGTCCAGTTGATAAAGAACGGCAAGGTCGTCACCGCGCACGCGGTGAGGGACAAGGCCATCAACTTCATCGACGAGCACGACGAGGTCGTTTTAGCTGGCATGGGCGGCTCGCAGAGAGGGCAGATGGGGTCCGTCCCCGGTGTCCGCTACAAGGTCGTGTCTGTCAACAACGCCGACCTCCAGATGCTCCGAAGAGGCAAGAAAGAGAAGCCAAAGAGATGATCATATGGATAAATTATTCGGCAGATGGGCGGTCGACAAGATCGAGATAAAGGACCTGAGCCTGGCGCAGAACATCTCGCTCAAGCCTATCCTGGTTCCCCATACTTTCGGGAGGCACGGGAAGAAGGCCCTAGGCAAGACCTCGGTGAATGTCATCGAGAGGCTGACCAACAAGCTCATGAGGGGGGGAACCGGCGAGAAGACGTCCGGAAAGGTCATCCGCACACACGGGAGGATGCAGGGCAAGAAGCTCCGCGCCCTCAAGGTGGTGGAGGAGGCCCTCGGGATAGTCGAAGCCCAGACCAAGGAGAACCCGATCCAGATCCTCATCAAGGCGCTCGAGAACGCGGCCCCCCGCGAAGACACCACAAGGGTGTCGCACGGAGGCGTCAGCTACCAGATCGCGGTGGATATCTCCGCGACGAGGCGGCTGGACATGGCCCTGCGGAACATCTCGCTTGCCGCTCTGATGGGCTCCTTCAACAAGCCCAAGCCGCTCCAGCAGGCTCTTGCTGATGAGATAATCTCTACAGCAAAGGGCGACATGCAGGCGAGCTATGCCATAAAGAAGCGGGACGAAACCGAACGTATGGCGAGGAGTGCCAGATGATGTGCGTTATGCACTCCTCGACTGTCTTGAACGGATCGCCGTTCAAGGACATGGCACGGTCAGCAAGATAATCGGCATGCTTAGAGAGTTCGGAAGGCCTGGATACAAGGCCTTCCTTATCCTTTTCCTTGTTTTCGTTTTCCTTTCCTATAGCCTAGTGATAGAGCCGTCCAGCCTTGTGGTCACGCGCAACAGTTTCGACCTCATCGATG
>JAZDKI010000050.1:0-22248 GCA_043803165.1 Microcaldota archaeon | reverse complement strand
CTGTCGCGCTCCATCTCTTCGAGCCGGAATGTGATCATCCTGGTAGTCTCCTCGAGCCTCGGGATCAGGACGAATTCCAAGGCATTCACGCGCCTCTTCGTCTTCTCGATCTCAATGATGAGCCTTTTCATCGCCGTCTCGGTCTCGGCCAGCTTGATCACCATGGCCAGGATCTCGTTGAAATCCTCTACCGCCTGGTCGATCTTGGCGCTTGTGGCGGCCACCGAATAGGTCGGCAATGTGAGGAAATGCCTGCTCTCCATCCGGGTCGTTATATTGGGTATCTTCACGCCCATGACGTTGCGGACCTCGATATCTATGTCGATCTCCTTGCGAAGGTCCAATGACACCTTGGTGAGCTCCTGCATGTTATGGTAGGTCTCCGCCAGGGCGAGCGACTTATACCCGTGGGCGACCCTGAGGGCCAGCTGCCCGCGCAAATCCTGCGCCTTCTTCAATATCTTGAAGAATTCCAGGATGAGGGCGTCCCTTTTCTGCTTGAGGAGCTTGTGGCCTTTAGCGGCGAGCTTGATCCTCTCCTTGGTCTTGATCAGCTCCATCCTCGTCGGATTCACGTCGCTAGCTACAGCCATGTCAGTCACCTCGCCCTCAACCTGCCCTCACACCGCCATCTTCTTCTTCATATATCTGCCGATGTGCTCCTTCTTCACCCTCTTCAATTCCTCTTCAGGCAGCAAGGACAGCAGTTCCCATCCGAGGTCGAGGGTCGTCTCGATGTCGCGGTTCTCATAGGGGCCCTGCTGGATGAACCTCTTCTCGAATTCATCGGCGAGCCGGAGGAACCTCCTGTCTGTGGCGGAAAGCGCTTCCTCGCCGACCACCGCGCTCAGGCTCCGGAGATCCCGGCCGTTCGCGTATGCCGCATACAGCTGGTCCGAGACGCCCTTGTGGTCCTCCCTGGTCTTCTTGTCCCCGATGCCGGAGTTCATGAGCCTGGAAAGCGAAGGCAGCGGGTCCACCGGCGGGTAGATGTTCTTCCTGTGCAGGTCCCTGCTGAGCAGTATCTGCCCCTCCGTGATGTACCCTGTCAGGTCCGGGATCGGGTGCGTCTTGTCGTCGCCGGGCATCGTCAGCACCGGGATCTGCGTCACCGACCCTTTGCTCCCCTTCACCCTGCCGGCCCTTTCATATATCGTAGAAAGGTCCGTGTACATGTATCCCGGGTATCCCCGCCTGCCTGGCACTTCCTGCCTGGCTGATGATATCTCACGGAGCGCCTCGCAGTAGTTGGTCATATCCGTGATGAGCACAAGGACGTGCATCCCCTGCTCGTAGGCGAGATACTCGGCTGTAGTCAATGCCAGCCTGGGCGTGATGATGCGCTCGACCGAAGGGTCGTCAGCCAGGTTCAGGAACAGCACCGCGTTCTCGAGTGCGCCGGTCTTCTCGAAGTCCCTCATGAAGTAAGACGCCTCCTCGTGCGTGATGCCGATGGCGGCGAAGACGACGGCGAACTTCTCCCCGGTCCCGCGGACTTTCGCCTGCCTAGCGATCTGGACGGTCAATTGGTTGTGCGGAAGGCCCGCCCCTGAGAATATGGGCAGCTTCTGGCCCCTGACCAGCGTGTTCATCGCGTCCACGGTCGATATGCCGGTCTGGATGAATTCGTTGGGCATCTCCCGCGAGAACGGGTTGATCGGAAGCCCAGAGATGTCCACCCTCTCTTTCGGGATGACCCTCGGCCCCTTGTCCCTCGGCTCGCCCAATCCTGTGAATACCCGCCCTAGCATGTCGGAACTCAGGCCGAGCCTCATGGTCTCGCCTAAAAACCGCACCGTGGTCTGGTCCGTGCTGATGCCTGCCGTCGGGCCGAACACCTGCACGACCGCCACGGTCTTGGAGACATCGAGCACTTGCCCCTTCCTGCGCTCGCCGTTCGGGAGCATGATCTCGACTATCTCGCTGTATCCTACGCCGCTGACATCGGATACCGTCACCAGCGGGCCTGCGATCTCCGTGATTGTCTTGTATTCCTTCATCGCGCTCACCTCTTGAGGATCTCGTCGAAGCCCAGGTCTATGTCCTTCTGGAGCCTGTCGAATTCCTTCTCGTCCTTGATCTCCTTCATCCTGCCTATCGTCCCTTTGACCTTGAGCTCGTTTATCTTCTTGAGCTGCACGCCCATGTCCAGGGCGTTGTTGGTCCGGTCTCCGAACCTGAGGATGGTCTTGAGCATCTGGTACTGCTTGGAAAGCTCGCACCTCGCATCGACGTCGCTGTAGGCGTTCTGCTGGAGGTAGTCTTCCCTGAGCATCTTGGTCACCATCAGCACCGCCTGCTCCTTTTCAGGGAGCGCGTCAGGGCCGACCAGCTGGACGACCTCCTGCAGTTCCGCCTCCTTCTGGAGCATGATCATCGCGTTCTTGATCATCCTGGTGAAATCGGTCGAGATGTTCTCGCCGTAATACTCCTCCAGGCCGTCAGAATACAGCGTGTAGCTTTTCAGCCAGTTGATGGCCGGGAAGTGCCTCCTATACGCCAAGGAAGCGTCCAATGCCAGGAACACCTTCGTGACACGGAGCGTGTTCTGCGAAACCGGCTCCGAGATGTCCCCGCCGGGGGGAGAGACGGCCCCGATGATCGAGACCGAGCCATACCGCTCACCGCTGCAAAGGCATCTGACACGGCCGGCCCTTTCATAGAATTCCGCCAGCCTCCTCGCCAGATAAGCCGGATACCCCTCTTCGCCGGGCATCTCCTCCAGCCTGCCTCCGATCTCGCGCATGGCCTCAGCCCACCGAGATGTGGAATCGGCCATCAGAGCGACATCGTATCCCATGTCCCTGAAGTATTCAGCGATCGTCACACCTGTGTATACGCTCGCCTCGCGCGCGGCCACAGGCATGTTAGACGTGTTCGCGATAAGGACCGTCCTCATCATGAGCGGCTTTCCGCTTTTCGGGTCGATCAGGTGCGGGAACTCCTTGAGCACATCGGTCATCTCGTTGCCTCTTTCGCCGCATCCGATGTAGACGACGATCTGCGTATCGGAATATTTGGCGAGGCTCTGCTGGGTGACCGTCTTTCCAGAACCGAACGGGCCCGGGATGCACGCGGTGCCACCCTTGGCTATCGGGAAGAAGGTGTCGATGATCCGCTGGCCCGTGACGAGGGGTATCGTGGGCGGGAACTTCTCGATCACCGGCCTCGATTTGCGGACGAACCACCTCTGCATCATCTTCAGGGGGTATCTCTTGCCCTCGAAAGACACAGAGCCGATCTCATCTTCGACCGTATATGAGCCTGATTTTATCGATTCGACCTTGCCTTCCTGGGGCGACATGATCCGGTGCTCGATGAGGTCGGTCTCCTGGACGGTGCCGACGATGTCGCCGACTTTGACCTTGTCCCCTTTCTTGACCGTCGCCTTGAATTCCCACTTCTTCTTGCGGTCCAATGCCGGGACCTCGATGCCCCGTGTTATATAGACGCCCTTGGCCTTCTCCTCTATCCCAGCGAGCGGCCTCTGGATGCCGTCGTAGATGCCTGTGAGTATGCCAGGCCCCAGTTCCACCGAAAGGGGTTGGAAGGTGCTCTCGACAGGCTCCCCCGGCTTCAGGCCGGAGGTGTCCTCATACACCTGGATGACCGACGTGGTCCCTGTGATCTTGATGATCTCCCCGAGCAGTTTCTCATCGCCGACCTTGACGACGTCATACAGCCTAGCTCCGGGCAGGTATGCGTTCACGACAGGCCCGCTGATCCTCTCGATATGACCTTGTTCTTTTGCCATCTGGAATCTCCTCCGTGTCCTTGAACGGCTTGCCGTTCAAGACTGTCAAGAACGCGCATCGCGTTCTTGCCGTAAATATGCCATTCACTGCTTCTTGGCGCCCAGGTCGAAGCCCAGCGCCCTCTTGATGAGGCCCCTTATCTCGTCGCCCTCGACGCTCTTCCCCGAATAATCCGGCATCGGGATGATGACCGGATACGCGATGCCATCCAGCTTCTTCTTGAGCCTCCAGTCTATCTTGCCCAGCATCGCCTCGTTTGTCACGATGATGCCGTTCTCCGGATTGGCGAGCGCCTTCTCCAATTCATCCTGGATGGTCCGCTCGCTCGCCTGGACCGTGTTCTCGATCCCCGCAAGGCGGAACCCCATCACGAGGGGCCCGTCTCCGACCACGAGTATCTTGGATTTCATACGATCACCAGCATGCCGCGCACCTCGGCTTCGGGAATGTTGAACTCCTTGCCTTTGGCGATCTTGCGCAGGTTGTTGGTCTCCTCCTCCTTCAATAGGAGGAACCCGATCATCACGCCGACAGAGAGCATCGACTGCTGGAAAGCGACGGCCTTCTGCGCCGCGAGCGATTTTTCCAGGGCGATCTCCATGTCTGTCAGCAGGACCTTCCCCTCGCCGCGAAGCTCGAGGGCGGAGAACTTCGGCTTGACGAGCGTGATCACGGCCTGCAGGTCCTTGGCCTCGGCCACCTTCAGCAGGAGCGCGCTCCCCAATGTGCCCCCCTGTATCAGGCTCCCCATTATCTTGTCCCGGGGGACGTTGTGCTTCTTGAGCCTCTCGATTATCATGATGTTCTTCGCGTCTATCTCTTTTTTCAGGGTGTGCCGGATGGATCCGATCTCCCTGCCTCCGACTTCGGCGAGGGCATGCTCCATGAACATGTATGTGTAAGCGTCTATCACGGTCTCCATCTGCATGAACGTGTCCAGGCTCCGCAATGCGCTCGTGAACGCGTCCTTCATCTGGCGGTTCAGCTGCCCGGTCCCCATGGAAAGCATCTTCTGGCCGAGTTCCGTCCGCCTCAATTCCCTCATCAGGACGCCGGATTCCGCCTTCATTATCCGCTTGAAATCGTCGTCTGTGAGACCGCCGACCTCCACGAGGTACGGCCTGACCTCCTCGTATGTCTTCTTGGCACGTTTCGCGTGCATGAGGGTCTTGAGGTTCATCAGGTCCCATCTTATCAGGAGGGCCTGGACCGCGACGCGGTCGCCCTGGGGGGTCAGCCGCAGGAGCTTGCGGACGTTCCGCGAGAAGTTCCTCGCAGCCGCGTTCTCGATCAATGTCGAGCCGCGGTACATGGCTGAAGCTTCGGACAGGTCGTTCTTGTAGCCCGTCTTCTGCAGGAGCTCCACCATGCCCTCTATGGTGCCCACGCGGATCATCTCATCGAGCGCCGCGCTCTTGAGCAGCAGGCCCTTCATGGCACGGACCCTCGCATTGGAGTATCCGTATCTCAATGCCCTGCTCTCCAGCCTCGGCAGTTTCAATGGCGACATCATCTGCCCCCGAACAGCTTCTCGTATATGCTCTTGCGGATGTGATCGCGCTTGGTCTCGAAGAGCGTCTCTAATGTGAGATCCACCCTGATCTTGCCGTCAGCGGTCTCCACCATCGCCCCGCCAAGCGCGTCGAGGTCTTCGGCCACCTTGGAACCCCGGATCGCCGGGATCAGCGCCTTCTCCCCTTTGAGGACGTGTATCACCGCGTCCCCTCCAAGCTCATCTACGGCCGCCGGGACCGCCTTCCCCATGAATCTCTTGTATTCCGGGGTCTTGCGCGCGGCTTTGAGGGCATCGAAGAAGCCTTCCAGCACGCCCTTTATCGCGTCCTCCTTGGCCTCGGCTATCACCCTCTTGGATTCAAGCCTGGCCCAGGCTATCCGCTCGTTGCGCTGCTCTTCCAGGAGCCGCGCGACCTCTTTCTCGGCGTCCTTTTTCATGGACGCCTTGCGCGAGCGCTCCTCGTCGAGCATGCCGGAGACATGCGTCTCGGCGCTCTGCACTATCTTCTGGGCGTCCTCGCCGGCTTCCGAGAGCAGCGAGCCCCTAAGTTTCTCTATACCCATGGTCTGCACCTCGCGGTGTCCCATCCCCGGCCCCTAAGCGGAAACCGGAAGGAGGGAACCTTCATGCAGCGCCGCCGACTTTCAGCCAGAGGAGCACTGCCACGAGGAAACCGAATACAGCCAAAACTTCAGGGAGCACGACATATATCAGCACCTTGCTCTCGAATTCCGGCCTCTCAGCCACCACTCCCATCGCCGCGCTGCCCAAGCTTCCCTGGGACCATGCGGCTGCAAGGGCGCTAAGGCCCATCGCTATACCCGCGCCGATAGCCATGCCGGCATCGGATGTCAAAGCTGCTATTTCTGCCATTCATTTCACCTCAATATTTTTTCGAATACAGGGCGAACGGCGTGAATACGCCTCCCCCGCCCTGCATGAACTTGGACTTGAACTCCACGATATTCAGCCTGCCCCCCTGCACGATCGACTCGAACATGGCCACGAAGCAGTTGAGGACATGGAGCAGGAAGAAGATCGGGAGCATCACCAGCGCCAGGATCCCCTGTTCGGGCAGCGGAACCACGAATTCGTTCAGCAGTTCCGCGATCACGACCCCCACTATCCCTATGGCCGCGATACGGCTGTATGAGAGTATGTTGCCTACGATCCCCGGGATCTCTATTATCCCGAGTATCCCTTCGGTAGCGGCAAGGCCGATGATGGATATCACCAGCAGGACCAGGCCCGCCGTTCCGATCGCCATGTCGATATGCCCCATCTCAGGGAGCATGCTCGGAAGGTACGGCAGGAGGGAAAGGGCTATCCCGATCTCGACCCCCAGCCAGGCGATCTTGGCGAACGCATGCTTCCTGCTGTGGTTCCACTCGTTGATGGCGCCTATTATGAACCCGGCCCCCAAATGGATGACCCCGACCAGCGCGGAAAGCATAACGAGGGCGAGGACGTTCTCGATCCTGCTCAGGCCCGCATACAATGGCGCATGGACAAGCTCGGTCCCCAGCCACCTGCCCGCGAGTTCAAGCAGGTGGAAGTGCGACATCCCTCCCCACTCATCGTAGAACACCCCGAAGGCCATGGACGGGATGCCCGCATAGAGCCAGATCTTGGAGACATTGCTCATGATATAGCTCTTCTCGAACTTCTTGAGGAACAGGTATGCGAGGCCCATGGACATGAGCCCGTATATGACATCGCCCACGATCATGCCGTAGACGATCGGCAGGAAGATGAAATACATCATCGTCGGGTCGATCTCGTAATAGTTCGGGAGCGAATAGCTGTTGGTGAGGAATTCGAACGGGGATGCGATCGGCGGGTTCTTCAGGACGGTCGGGGGCATCTCATCATGCGAGAAATGCACCTCATCGACGATCACGTCCGGATATCCCCCGGCTATGGACCTCAGCTTCTCGCCATCCTCCTCCAGCATCCATCCCTCTATCACATAAGCCTGTTTCGATGAGGAGAATCTCGACGCCACTTCCGCGCGCTCCGCGGCCACTTCCAGCGAGATGATGAGGTCTGAGACCATGTCCATGTGGCTCTTGGACAGATCCGCCATCGCCTTCTTCACCTGGGCGAGCATCTCCTTCTTGCCGTCGTTCTCGGCGTTGATCCTGTTGATGGCCTCGATGGGCGTGGTGATGCCCTCAGGCAATTCGATGTCTGAGAATCCCATCTCGCCGAGAAGCGCCTCCACATCCTCCTTCTGCTTCCTTTCGAATATGACCAGGGCTGCGTTGTATTCCGGCTCGCTGATCAATGCGGTGTGCCCGCCCAGCCTGTCCAATCCCTCGGACAGCTTCGCGGCTTTGGCAGGGCTCAGCTCCCCCGCGCGGTAATCCAGGGTCCGCGACCTCAGCTTGCTGAAGTCCACGCCCTTGAACTGCACCACCTTCTCCACTATCAGGGCCTCGTTCTCGAGGGCCTTGATCCTCTCCGAGTATCCTGATGCGATATCGTTCAATTCCCGGAGCTTCTCATCGAAGCCGAGGGATCTCGCCTCTTCGAGCGCCTCATGGGCGGGCAGCCTTTTTGCGCCCCGGCCGGCCTTCCTGCCTGTCGCCTGCTCCATCATGGACAGCAAGGTCCGGAGCTTGAGCAGCTCCCCGGATATCTCATCGAAAGACGCGAGAGGCCTCCCCTCATCGAGCCCCTCATACCTGCTCTTTCGGATGTCGACAAGGCCCGCCTCATGGAGGTCCTTTATAAGGCTCTCGACGTGGGATTTAAGCACAATCATCCTGACCTTTCCCATCTTCTTAGGCCTGAACATCGCATACCCCTTATATAGAGCCGAGGAATTCCTTGACCAATCTGGATGTCGCCGCGGAGTCCGCCCCTTTCTTGCCCATCTTGCCGGATTCATTCTTCGCCTGCGCCACGATCCTCTCCACTTCCGATTCTATCTCCTTGCTTCCGGCGCGGAGGCGCTCGTTCTTGAATGCGGTCACTTCCTCGTTCGCCTTCATGCGCTCTTCCAGGACGGTCTCCTTGGCTTCGCGCATGATCTTGTCCGCCCTCTCTTTAGCCGAGCTTATCAGACGGTCGTGCTCCTCCTCGGCATCATGGATATCCTTTATCGTCTTCATGAACTCTGGATGCTCGGAAGTTTCGTGCATAAGCCCACCAAAACAAGTTGATACCCTTATGAAAAAGAAGTGTTTAAAAAGTTGTGCCAACGAATTTGAGTTGCTCTTCTCATCACGAGGGAAATACTTAGATATCGAGTGTGATAAAATGGGTGCTTACAAGTACATAGCGCAGACGCTGCAGAAGCAGTATAAGGAAAGGGACGCCGTATTCAGGGGCAAGGTCATCGCCTGGAGGGCCGGTCCGGCAATCGAGCGCATGGAGAGGCCGACTAATCTCACCAGGGCGAGGAGGCTCGGATACCAGGCCAAGCAGGGCTATATCGTGGTCCGCGTCCGCGTCGACAAGGGAAGGCGCACCAGGCGCAGGATGATGGGCGGAAGGAAGCACAAGAACAACTACCACTTCGTCCAGCCCCAACTGTCGCACCAGGCGATCGGCGAGCAGCGCGTCAACCGGATATTCAAGAACATGGAAGTGCTCAACTCATACTGGGTGGGCGAGGACGGGAACTACAAGTTCTTCGAAGTGATACTGGCCGATCCCTCATTGCCTACCGTGAACATCAGCTCCGCGATCAGGGGCGGCAAGGCGTTCCGCGGATTGACATCGGCAGGCAACTCGCGCGGGCCGAGCAGGAAGAAAGGATGGAACAAGAAGCTCATGAGGAAGCTCCTCGCGAGGAAGCCTTCCCACATCGTGCCATATGTGAAGGTCGAAGGCGCTTCCGAACCGAAAGCGAGGCTTAGGGTGGCAAAACCCGCGAAGAAGCCGGCGCCGGATGCCGCAGCCATGAAGGCAAGCGCCAAAGCGGCGGCCCCGAAACCGGAAGGGAAAGCCCCGGCGCACGCCGCCCCGGTCCACGAGGCGCACAAGCCCGGTGGGCACCGTGCAGAGGCTGGGCAGGCCTCGCAGACGCCGCGCGAATCGCCCAAGACGACCGCGCACCACGAGCACAAGAAATAGATGTTCGATATAATCAGATGCTCCGCCGAACCTAAAAAGTCCGGCTTCGAGCGCTTTTTCTCTTTTGATTCAATCAAGGGCAGGGTCATCGAAGTCGCGGACCTCGCAGCTGCCGCAGAGCACAAGAACCGGCGCTCGCTCATCATGCTCCGCGACTATGCCATGGATGACGGGGCCATCAAGATAATCGCGGAGAAGAAGGCCCTCTGCTTCCTGATCGACCTCGGCCGCATCATGAAAACCCGCGGGGTGCCCCGGGCGATACTGCTCTCCAAACTGAGGAACTTCCTCAGATTGTGCGTCAAGCACGGCGCTTTCTACGCATTCGCCACATTCGCCGAGAGCGAGGATAAGATACGCACCCCTGCAGAGCTCGAGAACATCGCGCTCCTTTTCGGCCTGAACCGGGGGCAGGCCAAGTTCGCCCTCAAGATGCTCGGCCAATACCTGTGAAATCGCATCCAAATATAACACTTTTGCGCATAATGAATCACCATGACGCGCTCACGTTCGCTTCTCTTCGCCGCTATCGGGGCGGCGGCCATCTCTTACTCCTATCACAGCTACGGGGATAGGTTCAGCGGGAGCGAGATAACAAAACGGATCAAACCCAATATCGAGAACATCTACGCCGATGATCGGATCTCCGGGGACAGGTCGCGCAATTCAAACGCAGAGAAAGCCAGAAGCGACCGGTATGAAAGGCTCAGCAAGGGCCTCTCCGCCCTGAAAAACAAGTCCTCGGCTCAAAGATGCCGCTTCGAGCTGGACTTCACAAACCGTCTCGGGGTCATCGGCAAGGAGGCATCGGACGCATCGATGAAGGAAGATGCAATCGGTCCGCAGGAGGAATGCGGATTCGAGCACCGCATAAAAGACGGCCCGGTGATAGTGCCATTCGTGATTGGCCTGCTCAGCCTCGCCTACGGCTTCTTCGTCTGCCTCGCAGCGCCTAAGCCGGACCGGCCGTTTTTCGAGCGCGCCGAGAGCGCCCGCTTGAAGATGCTCCTTGCCGCCGAGCGGAGGAAGAACATCCAGGGGCTGGGTCTGGCTTACGACGAGGCCGATGCGATCGCACAGAAGAGCCTTGAGGATCTGGGTTACACCGACTTGAAATACAAAAGAAACAATACCGCGTCGATCATCCGCGCCCTGACGGATTACGGCTTTTCCGAAAAAAACGTCGTAAGCATCCTCAGGGACAATCCCGGGGTCCTCAACAGCGGGGGCGATTCGCTTTCGCACTCCTTAAGCTTCTATGAGAATGACGGCAGGCGCAAGCCGGAAGAGGTCCGCGCCATGGTCCTGGAGCGCCCCGAGATCCTGAACTTCTGAATAAACAAAGGCTTTTTAAACACTTTATAACACAATAAATAACTATGACAAAACTACGCTCATTGATATATGCAGGGATAGGCGCTGCTGCGATCGCATATGGCTCATGCCAGTATACTGATTCAGTGTCTAGCAAAAGCGTCTTCTCAAGGCAGAAGAACGTCATAGACCGCATGTATAAGATGGAAAGGCGGGATCCTTCTTCGGCGGACCGGAGGGCGCAGAGGCTCGCGGATCTGCGCAAGGGGCTCAAAGGCCTCGAAGGCGCATCCGGGGAGAAGCGCTGCAGGTTCGAGGCAGATTTCAAGTCTTCGCTGATGGCTTCCCGCAAAGGAGCGAAGAAGGCGACGGCCGCAGACGAGGAATACGAGCCATACTCGCACTGCAAGCCTGCCGAGAGGGCCAAGGACAAATCCGTCGCGATCCCCTTCCTCGCTGGCATAATAGCATTCCTATACGGCGCATTCTCCTTTTTCAGGCGCTCAGAAGACGGCCCGCGCGCCATGACACAAGACGGCGTGGATAGGCAGAAGAAGATGGAAAGCGAGCGAAAAACGGCGCTCCAGGCGTTGGGATGCACACGGAGCCAGGCGGCGATCATCGCGAAGGCAAGCATGGATGCCATGTCGATAGATGAGGCGATCCTAGGGCCGATATCCCCGGTTCCGACCCTGACAGCCCTCACGAGCTACGGTTTTTCGGCCGACGAAGTGAAATCCTTACTGCACGCATACCCGTCCGTCCTCAACAAGTCCCCGGAATACCTGGCGGCAAGGTTCCTCGCACTCGAAAGCGACGGCAAGACGAGCGACCAGGTGAGGGCCGAAGTGCTTAGGCTCCCCGGGATACTCGGCTGAACCATTTTCCTTTTTATAGCTCCTTCCCGGTCAACATCTTATACGCCTGGAGATACCTCTCCGTCGTCTTCTCGATGACATCGGCAGGCAAAGGCGGCGGGGGCGGGCTCTTGTTCCACCCTATCCGCTCAAGGTAATCCCTGACGAACTGCTTATCCAGGCTCTCCAGGACGCCCTGGTCGTATTTCTCTTTCACCCAATACCTGGAAGAATCAGGCGTCATCGCCTCGTCTATAAGTATGATCTTGCCATCCAGCATCCCGAACTCGAATTTGGTATCAGCCAGGACCAGCCCGCTCTTCAAGGCATGCTTCTTCCCGGCAAGATAGAGCTTGATGCTATTCTCCTTCACTTTCCCGAACACTTCCGCACCCACGATCGATTTCGCCTTAGCTTCATCGACATTCTCGTCATGCCCCTTCTCTGCTTTGGTCGACGGGGTGAATATCGGCTCCGGCAGCTCGCTCCCGTTCTTCAGCCCTGCCGGCAAAGCGATCCCGCAGACAGACCCCTTCTGCTGGTATTCCTTCCATGCGCTCCCGGTGATATAGCCCCTGACGACGCATTCCAGCCTGACCGGCTCGCACCTTTTCACCACCATGCTCCGCCCTTTAAGATATTGTGGGAGCCCATCGGGGATCCTGTCCGTGATGAAATGGTTCGGGATTATCCTTTTCGTCTTGCTGAACCAGAACGCTGAAAGCCTGTTCAAGACCTCGCCTTTGCGGGGGATCCCCTCATTGAAGACGACGTCGAAGGCGCTCAGCCTGTCCGTCGCCACCATGAGCAGGGAATCATCGAGGCAGTACGTGTCCCGGACCTTGCCCTTGCCAAGAAGCTTCAACCCGAGATTTGTAGAAGTGACGGTCGTCATAACCCCCTCATCTCCGCGTGGGAATAAAAATATTGTCCGTCGCAATCACTTTCGACCTATTTCTATTACTTTTAAATAACCTTCATAGCCTTATCCGATGGTACACATATGGGCAGCAACGACCAAGCGATGGAGGCGGTGATCCAGAGGAAGCTGGTGGAAGGCAGCATCCGCCAGCTCAGGGACCGCCTCAACCTGAAACTGACGTCGTTCCGCCCGAAAACCACCGAGCCGCAGGATATCCTCAAATGCCGCGTTGACGCGCTGAAAAAAGAGAAAAGATACGAAGAGGCGCGGAACATCCTCAAGGAGGCCCTTTCCGAGAACCTGATGAGCGCTTTCGCCATAAGGGAGCTGATATCCCTCCTTCCGCGCGAGAGGGACCTTCCCGAAGCGGAGGCCCTCTTCGATTATGCCCATGTCCGCGGGATCATGACCCGCGGGATATACTCCGCGATGATACAAGTCTACGGGAAAAACATGAAAAGGGCGGAGGCGGACACCGTATTCGCCCTGGCCAGGGACCAGGGCATGCTCTCGGCGGACCTTTATCACAATTACCTCAAATCGTTCTTCTACACGGGCAAGGCCGAGGATGCGACAGCCCTCTTCAACGACGCGTGCGCCACAGGCAACGCCAATCCGCGCATCTTCACGAGGACGATCTCGATACTGCAACATCACGGGCAGATTGACCTGGCGGTCGGATTCTTCAACGAACATCGCCATCAGTACGGGAGCCGGAGCTCGTACCGGATCCTGTCCAACCTGCTCTGCAAGCAGAAGCGGTACAAGGAGGCGGATGAGAACGCGCATGAAGCCCTGGAGCGGGGGATGGCCGACCCGAAATTCGTGAGCATCCTGATGAAGATCGAGGAGGACTACTATTCCGTCGATTCTTGCATAGCGCTCTATCTCCATGCCGCAAAAAAAAGGGTCTGCGACGAGGAGCTCCATCATCTGGCCCTCAGGATCCTTTCCAGGTACAAGCGGCTGGATGAGGCCGATTCGGCATTCTCGGACATCGTCCAGAGGGGGGAGGACACGTCCGGCCTGTATCTCCATATGGTTCGCTCGCACTTCAAGAACTGCAGGTATGTCGACGCCCTCAACTGGTTCGAATGGGGGAGCGAATTCGACAGGCTGGATGCGTCGGACGTATCCAGGTTTTTCGAAGGGCTATACGCCCGGAACCGGTTCCATTTCATCCTGGCATTCGCCGACCTGCTCTCCCCCAAGCTCGCCCAGGATCCCGTCGTGGTATTGCATGTCGCTGATGCCATGAGGAAGGAGAGGATGCCGGGCAGGGCTATCGAGTTGATCGACATCCTCCTAAGCAGGGCGGATGTCCCGCCGGAATCAGCGCGCCGGGCCGAGGCCATACGGGCGTTCTGCCTGAAGGAGAACGGCAGGCGCAATGAGGCCTTCAGTTCCTTGCTGGCGCTCAAGGAGGCGCCCGAGAACCCGCTATACACCCCGAGGATAGCATGCGGGATCGTGTTCTGCTGGCAGGAGATGGGATTTCCGTCTGATATCGATAAAAGCCATATCGATTGGGCATATGGCATGCTCCAGAAATATCAGCCGACGGCGCATTGGCGGCTAAGGGAAGACATCACGAACGCGATGCGGATAATCGACGACAACCGGAGCTAGCCTTGGTCCAGCAGCCCGAAAAGCTCCAGGAGCATGTCGATATTGAGGATGGGCTTTCCGAATTCCTCGGAATCATCAGCCATCCTCGGGCAACCTGTGTTGATATAGCAGTCGAAAGACATGAAATTCTTCAATGTCAGGGGCTCCAGTTCGTTAGCCACCAGGATCGCGCATCTCAATCCCCTCTTCTCGAGTTCCCTCCTCGCCCACTCGGCGTTGGCGAGGTTGAACTGCCCCGGCTTGGTGCAGAGCAGTATCCCGAACTTCTTGGCTGAGAAGGCCGCTGCTATCGCCCCCTTGCGTCTTTTCCGGAGCCTTTCGACCTCTCCGGCTATGTCTTTGACCGAAGAATCGATTGGATTGAATACGAAGACCGGTTTCGAGACATCGAGGGCGAGGGGATGGAACATCCCGTTCCCTACAAAGACGACGGCGTCCGCGTCCTTTTCCACCTTTTTGACGGCTCCGGCATCGCATCCGAGGATCTGCCCCGGCTTCTCGGCCCGGTCCCCCTTGCCTATCAGCACCTTCTTGCCATGCCCCTCGAAAAACGCCTTCATCGCCTCCAGCTGGTGGATATGCTGGACCGTCGTCGCTAGGGCGATGCTTCTGCTCCCCTTGATATGCGGCAAGACGGCCTCCAGAGCGCCTATATCGACATCCACTGGGTAGTCGACATATTCGATCGGGATGCCGAAAACGTTCCTGATGAAGCTGTTATGGCCGAAATGGACTATCTTGTCGGCCTTTATCCACCTGGCCTCGTCCAGGGCGATATCGCAGGCCCCATAGCAGGCCGAAGCCGAGAGGAACACCTGGTGCCCTTCGGATTCGTATCCCTTGGCTATCGCCGTAGCCTTCTGCTTAAGGCCTTCAGGAAACTGGATGAGTATCCTCATAACACACTTCCATACTGACTATGACAATAACCCTTATTAAGCGGAGCCCTTCCCGATATCCTCCATCCTCGCGAAGACGATATCCCCCGTGTTCTCCATGATGTCCTCGGAATAGCGCGATATCTTGGTGCATTTCTCCAAAAACGAGCGCAATTCCACCATCTTGGACGGGCTCTTCTCTTTTTTCGACAAGCCGTCCACCCTGACGAACTCGTCCCGGTATTCCCCCCTGGCCTTGGCGAATTCCGCCTCGTCGAGCTCGCACCTGGAAAACGCCCCATACGCCGAGGCATACATCCGCATCACCTTCTCGAGCAGGCCTGCGACCCTCTCGTCAGGGGCGCAGTCTTTGGCCTTGGAGCATATGTCGACAAGATGGTCGCTCACCTTCTCCATGCTTTTAGCGGTTATCACCTGGAAGATGGATTCGCTGCT
Source organism: Microcaldota archaeon (assembly GCA_043803165.1). Classification (GTDB taxonomy): domain Archaea; phylum Micrarchaeota; class Micrarchaeia; order Anstonellales; family Bilamarchaeaceae; genus Bilamarchaeum. The sequence continues at coordinate 6,838 of JAZDKI010000050.1, read as the reverse complement.
CTTATGCGTGCCCAGGCATAGGGTGCGGAGGAGAAGGAGATACAGCCTGTCCACCTCGTCCTCTTTCCTCGCGACCTCAGTGAAGTTGTCGCCCCCGTTCTTGAAGGCGCTTATCGCCAGGTTGAACATGGATGCGGTGACATTGAACTCCCTCTTCATGATATTGTCTATCTGGACATCGTCGAATGTGAGGATCTTGAGGGTCAGTTCATCGCCCTCCTCATCGGTTATCTCCACTCCCGAGAGCACCCTCCTCGCCTCCTCGGCGATCGTGTGCATGTCCTTTCCATGCAGGATGATCTTGCCCGCCCCGCCCACATAGGCCGAGACTATGTTGCGCATCGAAACCGACCGGTTGGTCGTCGATACCTCCAAAGCGACCGTTTTCAGTTCCTTCTCCGACTGCTTCAGGGATAAAGTGAGGCTCCCATCCCCGTTCTGGGATATGTAGGCAGCGTCCCCTTTGGATATGTTCATCTTGGACACCCATCCATGGGGCAAAGACACTATGAACGTGTTCCTTCCGGTCACCTGTATACGTCGTGGCAAGTCCATCATATCACCTTTGGTATATACCATTATGGTTTGTATATATACAAATTACGCAAGGAATATAAAACAGCCGGTGGATTCAAGGAACATGGCTGGAAACGATGGTCTGCCCTCGAAACTGTCCTCGTTTCCTCCTCTAGCGGATGTTTTGGTATATACCAAACATACCGAAATATATACAATTTGCGAAAGGTATATAAAGGAACCAAGAAAGTAAGTAGTCAGAGGCAAGAAAATGGCGATATCACACGTACATAATCCGAGGGAAAAATTCACTCTGGATAAAGCCGGAGACAAATACTCGGATCTTTCATTTGCCCGCATGCGCAGGTCCAAGATGCAGGCCTCTATGATGCCTCCGGAAAGGCTAATGTGATTTCATCCCCGAATTGGGAGGGAGTGGCCCCACCGCTCCCTCCTCTTATTTCAACGACCGGCCTTCTTCGCTCGTAACCATCTCTTCGCTATGGCTATCGCTCGCGCTGGATCGGAACGAAAAATAAAACCCGAGAAAGCGGGAAATGGAAAAAACGGGAAAGCGGCGCTATTCGTTGTCCGCAAAAGGCGTCTCTTCGCCGCCCTTATCGGCCTGCATCAATCTGGAAAGGCGCTGGAGCATTATCTTCTGCTCTGCGCTGGCGACGATCTTCCTCGTCCTTTCCACGGCGTCAGGGTTCACGGACATGCTCGTGATCCCGAACTCAACCAATTTCTCGGCGAATTCAGGGTATACCGAAGGCGCCTGCCCGCACAATGAACTCGTCACCTTGTGCTTGTTGCAGATGGTGACGACCCTCTGGAGGGACCTCAAGACCGCCTCGTTGCGCTCGTCGAATCCCTTGGCCATCGTGGCGTTGTCCCGGTCTATCCCCAGCGTCAGCTGGGTGAGGTCGTTTGTCCCGATCGAGATGCCGTCGATGCCCTCCTTGCAGAACTGGTCTATCAGGATCACCGTGCTGGGCACTTCCACCATGATCCAGAGCTTGAAGTCCCTGGTGCGGAAGAGATTCACGTCGTCCATGATATCCTTGATGGCGCGCAATTCGCCGATCCTCCGGACGAACGGGATCATCAGCCATAGGTTGGTCAGGTGGAACTCCTCCCTGCACTTCTTGATGGCTTCGAGCTCCATCTTGAAGAGTTCCGGCTCCTGGATATACCTCGCCGCCCCGCGGTAGCCCATCATGGGGTTCTCCTCGTGGGGCTCGAACCGCTCGCCCCCTTCGAGGTTGCGGTATTCATTCGTCTTGAAGTCGCTCGCGCGGTAGACCACCGGCCTCGGGTAGAACGCCGCGGCGAACTTCCTCATATCATCGGCTAATTTGTCGACGTATTCCTGCCTCCTGCCTTCTTCGAGCATCAGCCTCGGGTGCTTGCCGATCCCCGCCATCATGAACTCGGCCCTCAGCAATCCTACGCCGTCGCAGGGAAGCCTGGATACCTTCTCCGCCTGGTCGACATCCGCCAGGTTGACATACACCTTGGTGCCGGTCACAGGCACGTATGTGCCTGCCATCGCCGCCCCTCCGGCCCCAGCGCCTGCTCCGCCAGCCTTTGCCGCGGCCTCAGGGGCCGAGACAAGCCCTTCATAGACTATGCCGTGGCTTCCGTCGACGCTGACATCCATGCCGTCCTTGAGCGTCGTGGTGGCATTGCCGGTCCCCACTATGCAGGGAACGCCGAGCTCCCTGCTGACGATAGCCGCATGGCTCGTCATCCCGCCCGTGTCCGTGATTATCGCCGCGGCCTTCTTCATGCCCGGCACGAAATCAGGCGTTGTCATCTCTGTGACGAGGATGTCCCCCCGCTCCATGTTCTTTATCTCTTTGGAGGTTTTCACTATCCTGACCTTGCCCATGCCCATGCCTGGGGATGCGCCCAAGCCTTTGACGATGATCTTCGCCCCCCCTACCCCCGGGGCCACAGCCCTGGGCAGCTCTTTCCTGGAACTCGGCTCCCCCTGCCCCACCAGTTCGCCCCCGGTCCCCTTCTCCAACCCCTTCTTGTCGGTGAGCGTCGTTATGGGCCTGGACTGGACGATGTAGAGGTTGTCCTTCTCGAATGCGTATTCGAGGTCCTGCGGATACCCGTAGTGGTCCTCGATCCTCTTGCAGACCTTGGCAAGGTCCTTTATCTCCAGATCCGTCAGCTTCTGCCTTCCCTGGGCGTCATCCTTGATTTCGACCCTCTTGTTCTTGCCGTCGATCTTTATGAGCATCCAGGGCTGTTTCGCGACGCTTTTATCTATTATCGAAAACTCCCTCTTGTCCACCCGGTATGTGTCAGGCGTCACCTGCCCGCTGACGACAACCTCGCCCAAGCCGTAGGCCGTCTCGATCGATAGGATGTCCGGGTCCTGGTAGAGCGGGTCCACCGTGAAGACGACGCCCGCCTTCTCGCTCTGCACCATCATCTGCACGACGGCAGCCAGGCCCACCTTCATATGCTCGAACTTGTTCTCGACCCGGTAGAAGATGGCCCTGGGCTCGAACAATGACGCCCAGCAGTCCTTGACGGAAGCGACTACGTCTTCAGGCCCGAAGACGTTGAGGTATGTCGACTGCTGGCCGGCGAAGCTCGCCGTCGGGAGGTCTTCAGCCGTCGCGCTGCTCCTGACAGCGACATACACCTGCCTGCCGACCATCTCGTTCAGCTGCTTGTATGATGAGACGATGTCGTTGTGGACATCGACGGGCATGGTGCCCCTGATTATCATCTCCTTTATCTGCTCCGAAGCCAGATTCAGGGCCTCGTTGTCGTTGACGTCCAGCTTATCGAGTATCCTCTTGATGGGCTCCCGGAGGTTGTTGGCCTCCAGGTGCTTGTAATACGAGCCGGCCGTCACCACGAACCCGTTCGGGATCGGGAATCCGTTCCCCATCATCTCGCCGAGGTTGGCGCCCTTCCCGCCTGCCTCTGCCAGATTCTTCTTGCTGAGCTCCTTGAACCACATGACGTTCTTCATAGCAAAACCTCTCGCTTGAAGCAGGAATCGCATATATCGTTTATAAACTTTGGCTGGGACTTTTTTCTACGGGCGAAGAAAATAGCTGATCCACGCGGCCTTCTGATGATCCTATCATCGGCAAAACACCCTATCACCGGGCCCGATGGGTTTCATAAACCTTAAATCATCTTTGTAGCAAAATATCGTATATGGATATGGCCTTCGCCGGGATTTTCATCATCGCACCCTTATTTTTCATATCCATCGGGTTGGCTTCGCTCGTCCACGGGGTCCTGAAGTATCTCCTCTACCAGAGGATCTGCAACACGCCCACATCCAAGGTCCGCTCCGCCGCGATCGGCCTTGTCGAGCTTTCCGGCAAAGCGAGGGCGGACAATCCACTCGAAAGCCCCATCTCGAAGGCGAGATGCGTCTATTGGAGGGTCAGCGCTGCCTATTGGAAGGGGAAGAACAAGTATGGGTCCATCTTCACCAAGACGAGCGCGGACCCGTTCTATCTGGAGGATGATACCGGGCGGATGCGCGTGGAGCCTTCCGGAGGGGATACGATGCTTCCCCCCGACAACGTGTTCCAGGGGCGCATCTCAAAGACCAATCTGCTCGGCTTCACCCTGGACGACAGATTGGATGAGCGGGCCCTCGCATACATCGAAAGCGACCCCGAAACCAGAAAAGCGATATACAAGCATGAAGGGAAGACATTCCGGTTCATAGAAACCTATATCTCCGAGGGCGACCCCATCTATGTGCTCGGCCGTGCGGAGACGCGCGAAGAGGAGGACAGCGAGCTCCCCCATGAGAACCTGGTCATCAGGAAAGGCCCCGAGAAGATCCTTGTCTTTGGCGATAAGGGGGAGATGCTGGTCAAAGGCTGGTCCTTCCTCGAGTCGATGGGGTATCTTGCCTTAGGGGCCGGCCTGATCGCCTTCGGCCTGATATTCCTCACGCTTGCGGTTTTCGCGAAATGACCTCACATTTTAATATCTTATCGGGGTTTGGTTTGCTATGAACGAAGAGGGCGGAGGATGCTGCTGCGGGGCAGGCATATTCTTCATCATGGGCATCGCCCTGCTTTTAGGGGGCGTCCAGAGGTACCAGCTTTACCAGAAGATATCCAATACGCCTACCTCCAAAGTCCGCTCGGCCGCCGTAGGGCTGGTAGAACTCTTCGGCAAGGCCAGGATGGATAACGACATGGACAGCCCGATATCGAAAACCAAATGCGTCTACTGGCGCGTCCACGGCGAATACTACCACCAGGCCGGGAAGCACAGCGGATGGCGGACGATATTCAACAAGGCGTCATCGATCCCTTTCTATCTGGAAGACGAGACGGGGAAGATGCTGGTCGATCCGAAGGACGGCGAGGTGGAGATACCCTCAGACTACCGTTGCGAAGGCCACATCTCAGAGATGAACATCCTCGGGATGACCTTCAACAAGAAGATGGATGAGAAGGCCCTCGCATTCATCAACAATGATCCGGCAGCCAAAAGCGCCTTCATGGGCCATTCCGGGAGCAAGCTCCGGATAACCGAACACTTCATCGCCGAAGGGGACCCGCTCTATGTCTTCGGCAACGCAGAGCCGAAGCCCGGGGCGAGCAGCGCTACCGCCCATGAGAACCTTTTTGTGAAAAAGGGCGCCGTGGAGCAGATAATGTACATCTCAGATTCAGGAGAGAAGAAAGTGAAAGATAGCATGAAATGGTCAATGCTCGCGATGCTGGTCTTCGGCTTCATATTCTCCGCCGTCGGCCTGCTCGCGATACTGGGGAGCTTAGGGGTTGCGTTCGCATGGTAGGTTTTGAACTCGCGATATGCTGTGGATTCATCTTCGTGGTCTTGGGGGCGCTCGCCCTCTTCTACGTGTTCTCGGTCTATAACGGGCTGATCTCGCTCCGGAACAACATCGATAAGGCCTGGGCCAATATCGACGTCCTATTGAAGCAGAGGACGGACCTGATACCAAACCTGGTCGAATGCGTGAAGGGCTACATGAAGCACGAGAAGGGCGTCCTGACGGAACTGGCACGGCTGCGCACATCCATGATGGAGGCAAAGACCCCGGGCGAGAAGGCGAAAGCCAGCGAAGGCCTGAGTTCAGCCTTGAAGACGGTCTTCGCCGTGGCTGAGAACTACCCGAAACTGGAAGCCAGCTCGAATTTCCTGGAGCTGCAGAAGCAGCTTTCCGCGATGGAGAACCAGATAGCGGACCGGAGGGAATTCTACAACGACTCGGTGCTTTTGTTCAACACCAGGATACACTCGGTGCCGGACATGGCCTTCGCTTCCATGATGGGCTTTCGGGACAAGGAATACTTCAAAGTCCTCGAAGAAGAGAAGAAGCCCGTCGCCGTTAAGATGGATTGATGTTCTATCTGGAGCATTTATTGTTCCGGAAGTAACACCTATCGCGCAAGCCTTAAATAGGCGAAAAACAATCCTTTTTTCATGAAACCAGCACTTCAGGCAGTACCAAGAACGGATGAGAAGCCGACAGTCCGGTCATTGGTAGGGACCTTGGCAGACAAGGCGAAGATGATGAAGGAAGCGGGCCCCTCATGGGCGAGGCGCCAGGAGGTTTACCCTGTCACGGCAGCCCCCCTTCTGGAGGGGCTGCTTGAAAAAGTGGGGCAATCGGACCGCGAGCAGGATTTCGCAGCGAATACGGCGGCACTGGTTAACGGCAGGAAAAAATAATCAGGAAATGAAGATCAGGCGCGGCATCTTTTCTTTTCGATAGTCGGCTTTGGCCTCGGGGGAACCCTATAATCATGGATATCGCAGTAACCCTTTGGGATCCAGGTAGGCTTCTGCCTCAATTCCTTCACGGCCCGGGCGAGCTCTTCGGCGACATTCTTCTGGAAAGCCTCTAGCACCGCCGTTATCTCCTCGGGGGTGTGGGGTCTCTTGCCCAGATCCACCATGTCCTGGAGTGTCTTGAGTTCGGCAGGGCTGGCGTGCCTTGCGACTGCGCTTTTAAGCAGGAATTCTGATGTCTGCAAAAACTCTTTATCGCCGAGGATGTTGCTGGTCATGTTGATTAATGTGTATGAAAGTGTTTTTAAATGTTACTAAAAAGACACTAAAAACCACTATGAGCATCTGGCGCGGTTGCACAGGCCGTATCCGCATTCCTCGAGCCTTTTCTTGAATCCCACGACGAATTCCCGGTGCATATTCCGGGAGGCGGTCAGGTCATTCCCCTTCCGGGCCGCCGCGATCAGGGAATCCACATGCGATCCGGCGAGCTTTCCCCGGCAGGATTCCAGCTCTTTAGCGATGTCATCGACACCGATCCCGGCAGCAGAAAGCC
>JAZDKI010000049.1:0-20129 GCA_043803165.1 Microcaldota archaeon | reverse complement strand
TCTTATCGTAGATCGGAGCACCGGCGTAGTCCTGGACGGCAACCACCGGCTCAAAGTGCTAGAGATAATCGAGTGCCCCCATGCGACCTGCCAAGCCGTCGATTACCAGAGCGACGAAATAACGGTCGGCACATGGTATCCTGTAGTTTCACTGAAGCCGGACGAGATATTCCACCTAGACAGCCTCAAGCATGAGAAGGTGGACTTCGAGGCCGGAAAGAAAGCCGTCGACAGCCTCAAAGCGCCGTTCATGCTGGTCCATAAGGGGGAGAGCTACCTGATCAACCCCGGGAACTACAAGCTCATGGAGATGGTCGAAGAGCAGAACTACGTCTTCTCCCTCCTGGAAAAAGGATCCGTCGGCTACATCCCCGACGAGGAGATGAAAGGCAACCTCTCGGCAAACCGCTCCGTCTTCTATCGGCGCGCGTACACCAAGGACGAGATCGTCAAGGCCGCCAAAGCGCACACGCCCTTCCCGCCCAAATCGACAAGGCACCTGATACCTGGGAGGATAATCCGGCTGAACATGAAGCTCGGCTGGCTGAACCGGGGCAAAGAGGACGCTGACGCGGAGCTAAAGCGCATGCTGGAGAACCGCGCCTACGGGGGCAACGTTCGGAAATACTACGAGCCTGTCGTCGTGATATACTGATTTTATAGCGTGCCGAAGGGATCGAAGATCAGGTTGCCCAGGAACTCGTCGCGGGTCAGCGGCTTCCTCCGCTTCAGCGCGTCGTCGATGAGCTGCCGGTCGAAGCCTACGACTATCCTGCCGTTGATCTCCAGGACCGGGACCGCGGCCTGCCCGCTTTTTTTGACCATCTCGCGCGCCTTCTCCTGGTCCTTGGACACGTCGATGTCCGTGAAGGCGAGCTTGCGCTCCAGAAGATAGGTCTTGGCCATGTTGCAGTACTGGCACGAGGGGCTGGAGTAGATGATTATCCCAGGAGCATCGGATCTTTCCTCGCCTTGTTTAGTCTCTTCCATGAACATCAACTCGCGATCCTTCTTTTTTTATTTATCTGAATCCGGCCACATCTATCCCAGCGGGATGATGACCACGCCGCGCTCCGAATCCTCCTTCTTCTGCGGAAATATCGGTATCGTGACAGGTCCGCGCTCCTCCTCTATCTCGGGCTGATAGCGGCCGTCATCCGGCCGTCTCCTCCGTTCTATGAGCGGTATCATCCACGGCTCGACCTGGTCATCCGTGGAGGGGCCCTGGGTTTTTCTGTTGTCTTTTCCCCGCAAGGCCCGAGAGGTCTGTGAGAAACGAAGCATCATAATAATATACTCCTAAACACTATTTATAAACGCTTTGCATGGCCGATATCTATGAAATCCGTGTATCAGGTTTTTATTTCCGACGAATGAAACCATATAAAGAGGGGTAATCACGATGGATCAGGACGAATTGGAACGCTTCAGGCTCTCCGGAAGGATGGCGGCCAAGATAAGGGAAGAGAGCAAGCGCCTCATCATGGTGGGCGAATCGCTCCTGGATATCGCAGAGACGGTCGAGCAGATGATCGCCGAAGAGGGCGGGAAGCCGGCGTTCCCAGTCAACATATCGATCGATGATATCGCCGCGCATTACACCCCGGAATTCGAGTCGCAGGCGTCTTTGGGCGAGAAGGATCTCGTGAAGATCGACCTCGGCATCCAGCTGGACGGGGCGCTTTCTGATACCGCTTATACCGTGGACCTCGACGGGGGCAACACGAAGCTGGTGACCGCTTCCGAAGAGGCGCTCGATAAGGCGATAAAGATGATCCGCCCTGGAGTCGCCGTGGGCGATGTGGGCGCCTTGATCGAGCAGACGATAAAAGGATACGGCTTCCTGCCTATATCGAACCTCTCCGGCCATATGATAAAATCCAACGAACTGCATGCCGGGGTGGAGATCCCTAACATCAAGACCAACGACCCCTACCAGTTCCATGAAGGGGACATCTTCGCGGTCGAGCCTTTCGCGACGACCGGGAGCGGATACGTGGAGGACCTGGAGCAGGTCGAGATATTCTCCATCTACATGCCCTCAGCCGTCAGGATGAGGCAGTCAAGGAAGATCGTCGAGCATGTCGTGGCGAACTACGGGATGCTCCCCTTCGCCGAGCGGTGGGTGAGGAAGAGCTTCTCTTCCAAGCTCCTTGTCAGCGCGGCGTTGCGCGAACTGCTGCAGAACCATTTCATCAGGGGATATCCGGTGCTCCGTGAAGTCAGCCATGGCCTGGTCTCCCAGGCCGAGCATACGGTCCTGGTCACAGCCGACGGCTGCGAGATACTGACGAAACTATGATTAGAGGGGTCGGGCCAGTTGTGGACGGCGCGTAATTGTTCGACGCTTCGAACAATTTGCGCCTTCCTATTGTTCAGAGAACAATGGGGCACCGCGATGCAATGCATCGCGATTGTGAACGGTTCGCCGTTCAAGTGCGACCCGTCCACTTCCGTCCCGATTTCCGTGAGCCCAAACCGGGAACTGGAAACTGAGAACAAATGAAAATCGGGCCCGTCGTGAAATCTGCATCTTTCTCTTCATTCCGAATTTGTTCCGGGCAGAATCTTTAGCCGTCTATCGAAGTAGAATAATATTTAAACGTTTGTAAACAATATTTACAACATGTTTAATGCGCCAAAAACGTCCAAGCCCGCGTATCCGGATGTAAAAAGGGCGAAGCCTACCAGTGGCGAGGTCAGGCATCAGTCGAAAATCAAGAGGTTTCTGCAGTCAATGCTTCTAGGTGGGGCCTTAGTATTATCCCCGGGTTGCGGCGAGATGCCCGGATCGAGCAGAGATGGGGGGACAGAGGCACCGTGCCAGTTCCAACCCGGACCGAAGCTGACCTGCACTTCAGGAGAGATGACTCGGGAAATCGCAGACGGGGAATCGGTCGCCTTCGATTTCTTCGGGATAACCCTCAAAGCCGATGGATTTTCAAGCTCTGGCCAGCCGGAGGTATCCCTTGTCAATCCGGAATGCCACAGGTTCGGCTTCCCCTTGAGAGAAGGCGAATCTGGACATTATTCGTTGATAATGGATGGCAGCAAAGCCGCGTTCGGCCTGAAATTCAATAGGATGGTCTCAACCCAGGGTCCGTCACGGGCCGGGATAACCATCTCCCCGGCTGGCTGTGATGCATCGGAATGCATACCTGCAAGCGATTCCCAGGATGCGACTTACGTTCTTTCAGTGAATACGCTTGGCGAAGGCGAGAGCGTGACGAATGCGGGTGTCACCGTAAATGTCGGCAGCATCGACCAGAGCTTCGGCGTTTCCTATCCTCCCTACGGCTTCATCTGTCCGGTCGAAAATCAAAAAGTCAGGCTTGAAGTAAGCTATTCAGACTTAACGGGGCCGGTTAACGTGGAATTCGTTAAGGCAGAAGGCGAATGCGCCTCAGGAGTGGAACATTTCGGTGTATATGTGAATGAGATTTCGGCATATATTGAAAGTAGCCTGTATGACTGCACTGCTGTCAACAAGAAAGTGACTCTTACGATAAGGGCACGCGCATCACCGCCTTAGAAGCGCTCGAGCATCATCATAAACCCGGCATACGCCAGACCAAAGAGGCTACGATGGGATTCTTCGTGCACTCGTTCGGCGCTCCGAACTAGGAACACAATGTCCATGGAACATGGTCATTCCCGAATTTTCGTGAGGCAGAACCCAGGACACGAAACACTGAACTGATGAAAATTCGGGCCCGAAGGGATTTGAACCCTTATCTCGGGGTGTCCCCAGCGGATGGACCGCGATAGGTCCAGAGCATCCGAAGCCCCGCCGGTTATCCAGGTTGCCACACGGGCCCTTGCTGCGTCTGACCGAAATTTTTACCTTAGTCAGCCATCCCCTGCCGATGCATCCTGATTGGATGCATCAGTCGAGGCATGACCTTCTAAGACTATCTTATAGGTCATTCACTATAAGCATCCACTAAGGCTTCAATGGTTATAATGCCTATCTATCCGGCCTTCTCATCGATGGGCTTCTCTCGCTTGGCCTTCGCGTACATGGTCGAGTATAGGACATTGAGGGTATTGAGATGCCCCTGGCTGATGGATTCGAATTGCCTGGCGTAGTGGTAGCCGTCCTCGCCGAGGACCGGCGCGATGGGGCTCGTCCACTTGAACAATAGATCCCCAGGCGCATTCTCATCCTTTTTCAGCATTGCGCTGTAGACGAATCCCCCCTCGCCCTGTCCGATGCACGGGCAGGCATGATCCGGCCCCGCATACTCCACGGCGTCGATCTCAAGAAGGAACTCGACCATCTTGAGCTTCAATGCGGCCAGCGTCACCTGGATGAACTCGTTGTCCTTCCCGTCCCATCTTTTGGAGGATTCGAAAAGCGAGCGGGCTATCCGCTCCAACTGGTTCTCGAAAACCTCCTCGTCGAAAGCCCTTCCAGACTTGTGGCTCTCCTGGATGAAATCTATCAGGTGGCGCACCCTCATCTCCGCGCGCATCCCGTGCAGGGCGCCCATCATCGCGACATCGCTCATGATATCTATCGCCTTGGCCGGAGGGTGGTGCCTGCCCATAGTGAACGTTGTGATCAGCGGATCAGTTTTCGTAGATCCGAAAACCGCTATCAGCGGGTTCTTCTCGCCATCGAGCATCGCCATGGCCGGGTATGCCGCAAATCCCCTCATCCGGAGCAAGGAGACCGCGAGGATGTATGGCTCCATCGGATGGACGAGCACATGGGTCAATGAGCCTGCCAATGTGTCCATGAAAGCCCTCTCCGGCTTCATGATCGCCCCGGCCGTCTGCAATTCATCCTGGATCAGGGTATCATTCGAGAGCGAGAACCCGATATCATGGGTGGTGTTGCGCGGATTGAAATGCTCCACCTCCATATCGCTGGAAGAAGGCCTCATGTCTATCACCCGGTCTATATGGCCGCGCAGGTCATTGGTTTTCAGGCCAGAAAAAATCTGCCCAGCGAGCTTTTTTATCGCCATCTCGCCTTTTTTGGCATACGCCCCGTCCTCGCCCATCTCCCCTTCCAAATCGGCGTAAGGTCCCTTATTCAGAGCGAGCGAAAGCTCGGAAAGCCTCTTCCTGGCGCTCACGATCTGGGTCCTGAACAGGTCGTCCGGGGTTTCCTTGGCCCCGGAACCGACCGCCTTGAGGCCGGTATCCCTGCCGAGCCCCCAGACACAGTCCATCTCATGGTCCGAGCCCCCGGCTTCCCGGAATATGATATCCGATGTGACGAGCCGGCCGAGCCTTATCCGCAAGACGGTGTCGGCGAGGACTATGTGTTCGGCCTTCTCGAATGCCTGCCTCTCCAGCAGCTCTTTTTGGTAAGCGTTTGCGTCTTCCCTGCCTGCAGGCGGCGCGCTAGGCGCTGCCTTGGTTTCCGCAGCCTGCGGGGTCGTATCCTTGGCCACCGGTGCAGCCACAGCTCCGGAGGGATCCTTCTGCCCGGGCGGCTTGCTGCTCGGCTCCGGCGCAGCCATCGCATCTGAGGGGATCCTCAGCCTGGGCGGCTTGCTCTTTTCCGCCGCTTCCTTCCGGCTTCTATCGAAAATGCTCATGGATAGACCTCTTGGAACGTCATCAGATCTATATATGTTACAAAAGGTATATAAAAGTGCCTTATTTAGGGAAAACGACGACTGCCGATACGGCGTTCGATACTTTTAAAATAGAATCCCCAGAGTATCCAGAAATCCCAACCAGTTCCAGGAGTGAATGTATGGATTTTGTCTTTAAGGTCGCCGGCCAGGCCGGAGCAGGCGTCATGATAACCAGCCGCCTGATGGTGAAATGCTTGACGCGCGGGGGCTACCACGCGATAGGGTATCCGGAGTATCCGTCCCTTATACGGGGGGGCCATAACACCGTCCAGGTCCGCATAAGCGACAAGCCGGTCAACTCCCCGCGCCAGAGCTGCGATCTGGTGATCGCGCTGAACCGGGACGCCATATTCTATCATAAGGACAGCATGGTCCAGGGCGGCATGATCATATACGACCAGCTCATCGACCCGAGCGCATTCAAGGTGCGCCCCGATATCTCCATGCGCCCGCTTCCCCTATCCAAACTCGTCTCAGAGGGCGGAGGGACGGAGCAGATGAAGAACACCGCGGCCCTTGGGGCTGCATTGGCTGCCGTCGGCTACCCCTTCGGCATCCTGGAGCAGCTCATCCGCGAGGAGCTCGCAAGGAAAGGGGAGGACGTGATAAAGACGAATATCGGGGTGGCCAAAGCCGGATATGATTTCTTCAAATCCAGCGGGCACTCGTTTGCGCAGATAACGCCCCTCTCGGATAAGAGGAGGCCTATCATCACAGGCAACGAGGCGATAAGCATCGGGGCGATCCGGGGCGGGATGAAGTTCTTCGCCGCGTATCCGATGACCCCGGCATCCAGCATACTCCATTACCTGATAGAGAAAGAGCGGCAGTTCAGCATAATCGCCAAGCAGACCGAGGACGAGATCGCTGCGATAAATTATGCGATCGGCGCATCTTTCGCAGGCGTCCGCTCCATGGTCGCGACATCCGGAGGGGGGTTCGCGCTCATGACCGAAGCCCTCGGGATGGCAGGCATATCAGAGACGCCCCTCGTTGTCGTGATATCCCAGCGCATAGGGCCGAGCACCGGCATGCCCACCTGGACAGAGCAGGGCGACCTCCGGTTCGCGCTACATGCCTCTCAGGGGGATTTCCCTAGGGTGATACTCGCCCCGGGAGATGTGCAGGATTGCTTCTTCCTTACGGCAAAGGCGCATAATCTGGCCGAGAAATACCAGATCCCGGTCATCGTGCTTTCCGACAAGTTCCTCTCAGAGACGGTCTTCTCCACCGATAGGTTCGACCAGTCCAAGGTGAAGATCGAGCGGGGAAAGACGGCAAAATCGCTCCCTGATCTTCCGCCCTTTTCAAGATGGAAGCGCTACGCATTGACCGAGGACGGGGTATCCGAGCGGGCGATCCCCGGCACCCCTGGGGGCATGCACGTATGCACCAGCTACGAGCACGATGAGACCGGCTTCAGCAGCGAGAGCTACCAGATGCGCGCCAGGCAGGTGGGCAAGCGCGCGGCGAAGATGAAGAAAATCCTGAAGGAGATGGACGCCCCGGAGATATTCGGCCACGCGCAAGGCAACGAGGTGACGATCGTCACATGGGGCTCGATGAAGCTCCCGGCCCTCGACGCGCTCCCGCTCATGGAGAAAAACGGCATCAAGGCGAGGCTTGTCCATTTCACGCATGTATACCCGCTCAATCCGCGCGCGGTGAAGAAGGCGCTGCGCAATTCCGGCGTGACATTCATGGTCGAGAACAATTCCACGGCGCAGTTCGCCGGCATCCTGAAGGAATACGCCAATGTCAAGCTGGATTTCCACATGCTCAAATACGACGGCAGGCAGTTCTTCGCGGAGCAGATAGCAGAAGAGGTGGCAAAGCTCAAGGCCGCCGGCTACAAGGGGGATCAGAGGATAGAGGTCATAGAGAAGGAAGACCTGGAATATTACAGCCCGCAGAGGCATGATCTTTAGGTGATGCTATGGTCGTGGTCGCAGATTATAATGTCAAAGAGAAGTCGCAATGGTGCCCGGGGTGCGGGAATTTCGCCCTTGTAGGGGCCCTCAAAGGCGCGATGGCAGACCTCGGGATCGAGCGCCATCAGGCCGTCATCGTCTCCGGCATCGGGTGCAGCAGCAAGCTTCCCCATTATGTGGATACATACGGCTTCGAGACCCTGCACGGGAGGGGCCTGCCTGTCGCATCCGGCATAAAACTGGCGAACGACCGGCTCACCGTCATCGATGTCGGGGGAGACGGCGACGGGTATGGCATCGGCTCCGGCCATTTCCTGCACATCATGAGGAGGAACTACGACCTGACATACATCGTCCATGACAACCAGCTATACGGCCTGACGACGGGGCAGGCATCGCCCACATCGCAGCCCGGCATGAAGACCAAGACAACCCCATACGGGGTCGTGGAGACCCAGTTCAATCCGGTGGCGACGGCCATCATAAGCGGGGCGACCTTCGTGGCGAGGGCGTTCGCCGGGGACATGGCGCATACCAAGGAGATTTTCAAGCAGGCGATATCCCACCGCGGATTCGCCTTCGTGGACGTCTTCCAGCCGTGCGTCACCTTCAACAAACTGAACACCTACGACTTCTTCACAAAAAGGTGCTACAAGCTCGAAGGGGCCGGGCACAATCCCGCAGACAGGATGCTGGCCCTGGAGAAGGCATTCGAGCAGGTGAAGACGAATTACGAGAAGCTCCCGATCGGCGTGTTCTTCAAGGAGGAGCGGCCGACCTACGAGGATACCCTCCCGCAGATAAAGGACAAGGCGCTTGTGGAGCAGAGCCTCAAGGGGCTGGATATCTCAGCGGTCTATGCCGAACTTGAATGACGGATTTGGCAAATGCAGCACGCAATCTCACTCGAGCTTCCAGTACTTCTTGTTCTTTATGAACAGCTTCTGGACCTCGATCAAATCCAGGTAGAACGCATCCTCGCTCCGGTGCAGCCTTTTCAGCACCCGGTCCGCTGTGGATGGGCCGACTCCGTAGGTGGATAGGGCGATCAGAGCCTTCCTGCCATAAGCCCGGATCAATCCTGCGGAATGCTCCAGATCATGGCCCGATGCGCCTTCCCTTCCCAGGTATGCCATAGAAGCCTCGCCGCACTTATGGCACTTGACCGTCTCAGGGGCCCCTGCCAGGTGCATGAACCTTGTCGCATCGCAATTAAGGCATCTCAATTGGAGCGTCTTGGATAGCGCGTTCTCCCGGAACGCCTCTATCATGCGCTCCCTTGGCTCGAATCCGCCTATCGCTTCCGCCCCGGAGACCCTCTCCAGGCCGATGCTCCCGAAGAAGCTCGCCTTCTGCCTGCTCTCCACCGCCAGCTTGACCTTCCCGGTCTTTATCGCCGAGAGCATCTTTTCCGCCCCTTCGACATCGAAGTAGCGGAAGAATATCGAGCGGACGGCCTCCTCGTATACGACCGAGTGCCTCATCGCATGGACGAACCTTCCGCTCAATGCCGCGTCTTCGGAAAGCAGGCCGAACAACCTGCCCACATGAAGGAACTTCGACCGCAATAATGATGAGTTTTCCAGCGCCTCCTCCAGCTGCGAGCGGACATCCCGGAGCTCCCGAAACGACTGCTCGATGACATCGCTTTTGAGCGGGAACGGGAGCTTGGCCATCACCCGGTAGGGGTCGGCGATAGCGATCACGCTCTCGCCGATCTTTTTCGACAGCCTTTTCGAGAACACCCTTGCGATGCTCTCGTTTATCCTGGTGCCGAAGCACATGTGCAAGATGACGATGTCGCTTACGCACTCGATCACAACGGTCTTCTCGTCAGGAAGCGGCCGGATGTCCCTTTTTGCATTGCGCATCCGCCCGACCTCCTGGGCGATATCAAAGGAGACCGGGATGTCCTCGCCTGTCCAGGATGGGACCATGATGTCTGTCGCGGATGTCGGCTCTGCGAGCACTTCGCCCTCTGTGATATCGACGACACGCCATGGCATCCCGTGCGAAAGGAAGCTCGCTCCGTCTGAGAGGCTCACCACGAACTCCTCGTCCAGGCTCGATATCGCCCGATTCGTGGTGATGTCCTTCATCAGGAACCTTTTTGCCTTCGGGATCGTGCTGAGGTACGTCCCGAAATAGCTCCGTGCCCGCGCCTTGGCCTTGATCGTGACTCCCCCGTCAGAGCGCTCGTCATAGAACAAGAGCCCCTCCCCATAGAGCTGGAGGGCGATCAGCCTCAATTTGTCCTTCGTGATGCCGTAGGCGTAGGAGCGCGAGAGGATGGAATGCGCCTTCTCAAGGTCTATCCTGCCGAAATCCAGGCAGACGCCCACTAATTGATGCGCGATCACATCGAGCGCGCCCCGCTCCACGCGCTTGTCCTCCATCCGCCCGTTCCTGGCAAGGGCCACTATCACCTCGCTTTCAAGCATGTCGTCGAAATCGTTCGGGAAGATTATGCCCTTGGGGACTTTCCGGAGGCTGTGGCCCGAGCGGCCGACCCTCTGTATCAGCCTGAACACCTGATGCGGGGAGCCGTACTGCATCACCAATGAGACGTCCCCGACATCGATCCCCAGCTCCAGCGATGAGGTGCATAGGATGGAATTGAGCTTCCCGGATTTGAAATCGTCCTCGGTTGAGCGCCGGATCTCCTTTCCAAGCGAACCATGGTGGACCCCGACGGGCGCACCCATCTTTTTCAGCGAAGCGCCGAGTTCCTCTGCATAGCTCCTTGTATTGACGAAGATGAGCGAGCGGTCCTTTTCCGAAAGCACCTTGATGCGCTCCAGGCGCTTCTCGCCCCCCAGGTGCTCGACAGACAGGTCCATCTCGCGGTTCTTCCCGCTCTCGCAGAGCGCGAACTCCCGTTCGCCGAAAAGGAGCTTCGCCGCCTCGCGCTCGTTGGCCACCGTCGCGCTCAGGCCTATCCTCTGGAACTTGGCGATCTCGGAAAACCTCTCCAAACCCAACGACAGCTGGGCCCCCCTCTTGTTATCCAATATGTCGTGCACCTCGTCCACGATCACGAACTCCACAGAAGATAAATGCCTCCTCATCACCCTCCCGAGCATCAGCGCCTGGAGGGATTCGACCGTCGTGAGCAGTATCCTCGGGGGCTTCCTCCGATGCTTGGCCCTCTCGGCGAGCGTGGTGTCCCCGGTCCTGATGTCATGGCTGATGCCGAGCCGGTCGCACCACCAGGTGAAGCGGCCTTTCAAATCGCGCGATAGCGCACGCAGCGGGGTGATGTAAAGGGCGTAGATGCCTTCAGGATCGTCCGGGCCCCCAACCGCTTCCGTCCCTATCCCTCCCGAAGCGCCTGCCGAAGCCCCTTCTGCCCCTGCATCCGTTATCCCGCCTCCCTTTCCAGCCCCGCGAGCCAGTTCTTTCTCCTTTATCTTCTCGAGGATGGGAAGGAGCGCGCTCTCTGTCTTGCCGGAGCCGGTCGGAGCCAGGATAAGGACATTCTCGCCGGCCAGCACGTGGGGGATGGCGCTTTTCTGTATCTGGGTGAGCTCCCCGAAGCGTTCCTTGACCAGCTCGACTACGGTTGACATGCTGACGTGATATTGTATGGAAAAGGATTTAGAGAAGGATTATTCATCGATCCCGGCATCTATCAGCAGCCCTCTTGAGAGGATGATGATCAAGGTGAGGACCGTGCCCACGATCACCTCCACCCACAACCCGAGGCCTACGAGCATCCCGACCGCTGCAGTGACCCATATGGCCGCCGCCGTAGTCAAACCGGTGGGTTTCGCTCCTTGCTTCCAGATCACCCCCAAACCAAGGAAGCCTATGCCGCTCACGACCTGCCCTAAGATGCGTGTCTGGTCGGTGACGGTCCCTGCGAAGATATCGCTGATCGAGATGATGGTGAATATCGTGCATCCCAGGCAGAAGAGGGCGAACGTCCTTGTCCCGGCGGCCTTCCTTCGCCTGGAGAAACCTATCAGCAGGCCGATCGCGGCAGAAGCCACCATGCGCAAAACTATCTCTGTCTCTGGAAGCATGGCTTGATTTCTGTGACAGAGCTTTATAAGTTTTCGTCATGGTCAAATCCCACAGGTGACCATCAAATGAAATCGCTGATACGAGGATCGTCATGCGTAGCGTTGCGCTCCGAAGCGCCGTTCCGGCAATACAAGCTGATCAAAGAGGGCCACCGCCGGATGGATGAAGAGGACCTGCGGATAGCGTTCTCCAAGTATTTCGAGCGCGTCGACCGAAGCCCTCCGCAGAAACCCGAGACATTCGAGGCTGCCCAAAAGCGCCTCTGTGAGCGCTTCGGCGCGGAGGTGTCTATCGTCCGATCAGAACCAGGACGCCTCAGGGTCATCGCGCGGCTCGATATGCCTACCTTCGACCGCAAGCTGGACCGGGCACTGGACGCTATTGTATCCGGGTTCGGCTTCCAGCTGTCACTGCAAAGCAAGCCCGGGAGCGGACGTGGCGGCCTTGCGACCTTTTCCAGATACGTGATAAGCACGAGAGGGGACGGAGAGAATGCCGATATGGCCGATTCCGTCGCATCGAACCTAGGGAAGCTCGCCGGGATGCTCGCCTCCAAAGGCCTGATCGGGCTCGCCGAGGTGCGAGAGCCGAAGCCCTCGTCGGCGTCATCGCAGGCCAAGCCGGATTGCCCGCTGACCGAGGAATCGCTGGCGGCATCGGCATGCATGCGGCTACTCCGCTGATTTTAACCTTTCCTTTCCTTATCCTTTTTGTGTACAAGCAGACGATAGTGATCCGAGCCGATCTGGGCATGGGGAAAGGCAAGCTCGCCGCCCAATCATCCCATGCCTCGCTCTCGGCATACAAGAAGGTGGCTAAAGCGCACCCGGAAGTCGCCCGGGCCTGGGAAGCCGAAGGCCAGAAGAAGGTAGTGCTGAAAGTGAATAGCGAAGAGGAACTGCTCGAATTCTACAACAAAGGCAAAGCGATGGGGATCCCCTGCGAGCTGATCCGGGACGCCGGGCACACGCAGGTCGAGCCCGGGAGCATCACCTGCTTCGCGGCTGGCCCCTGGGACGAATCCGAGCTGGATGCGATCTTCGGAAAGCTGAAGCTGCTCTGAGGCAAAATCGGCTTATGATCAAGCTCATAGCGTATCTGCGGCAGCTCCACCCCTTCTCGACTCTCTGGGTGGTGCGGTTGTTGATTTCTTCTCAATATTGTTCTGGGCCAACCAGGTGACAATCCGCGGATTATCGGTGGTCAGGGTGAACTTCTGTCCCGGCTGGAATGCCGTCCCCTCTGCTTTGTAAGACGCCGCATTGTTCTTCTGCTTGTCTTGCAGGGTCGGGGTTCCTTTGTCTGTGCCCAATTTGAGGCCGAGCTCTTTATTCATGGATTCGAATTGGCTTTTTGAAAGGACATACGTGTTTGTCCCTTTCACAGCATCCCGTATCTTGCTTAGCGCTTCTGACTGCTTTTCCGGACTGAGTTTCGTCCAATCCTTAGCAAACTGCACAAATTCAATTGCGGCAGATGTCGGCACGCCTAGATTCTGGAGAGCCATCTGCGCTGCGGTCGTTTTCTCTTGTTCGGTCATCGCTGACATGCATCCACCTGCGCGATAATCCCCACCACTATTTTTTATCCCTCGCTGTCTTATCCAAAAGATGAAAGTTTTCCTTTTCCACTGCTGGGGCGGGGACGGCCGGAGCTGCTGGAGCGGATATCTCCAGGACGAGCTGCGGAAGCGGGGGGCAACCGCCCTCTCTCCGGACTTTCCTGACACCAACGAACCCCGACTCGAAAAATGGCTCGCGGGCGTCCGCGAGAACGTCCCGCGTTTCGATCCAAAGGACAAATGGGTTTTGGTCGGCCACAGCCTCGGCTGCCCGACGATATTGCGATTGCTCGAAACGCTCGGGCCGGACGAACGGGTTGATTCGGTGGTTTTGGTTGCGGGATTCGCGAAGGACCTCGGCATCCCGCAGATCCGCGATTTTGTTGCGGAAGGATTCGATTGGGAGAAGATAGAGTCGAAGGCGCAGCGGTTTATCGTCATCAATTCAGATGACGACCCGTTCATCCCTCTCGCTGAAGGCGAGCGCCTCGCGAAACTTCTGGACGCAAAACTGCTCGTGGAGCACGGGGCGGGGCATATCAACGAGGGCTCGGGCTTCACGAGATACCCGAAGCTCCTCGATATCATCCGCGGATCATAGTCTTCAGAGCAGCGCAATCCCGGCCCTGTCCAATTCAGCGAGCATCTCATCTGGCCAGATGCTTGCCTGCACCTCGCCGATATGGGCCTTCCGGAGCAGGAACATGGAGAGCCTGGATTGGCCTATGCCCCCGCCTATGGAAAGCGGGAGGCGGTTCTCCATGACCATCCTGTGGAACTTCAATGTGAGCCTTTGCATCTGGTCGGTGCGCATGCACTGTTCGAAGAGCGACCTGTCATCCACGCGGATGCCCATCGAAGACAGTTCGAAAGCGCTTTTCAGCACCGGATTCCAGACGAGGATATCCCCGTTCAGCTTCCAGTCATCGTAGTCCGGAGCCCGGCCGTCATGGCGCACGCCATCTTCAAGAGGCCAGCCTATCTCCATCACAAAGACGGCGCGCTTCTGCCCGGCGATCCGGTCCTCCCTCTCCTTCGGGGTGAGTTCCGGCATCTCTTTCTGCAGCTCCCCGCTGGTGACGAAATGGATGTCTGGCGGCAGAACCTGGGCGATATCGTATTTCTGGAACACCATCCTCTCGGTCTTCCATATCGCATCGTATATCCTCCTCACAATCCACTCGAGGAACTCCTTGTTGCGCTCCTGCGGCGCTATCACGCGCTCCCAGTCCCACTGGTCGACATAATTCGAGTGCGTGTTGTCCAGGTCCTCATCCGGCCTTATCGCGTTCATGTCGGTCCAGATGCCTTCGCCGTGCTTGTGCCCGTGCCTGGCCAGCGCCATCCTCTTCCATTTGGCGAGCGAATTGACGATCTCGAGGTCCACCCTGCCGCATTTGGCCCGAAATGAGACCTTCCTCTCCACACCGTTCAGGTCGTCGTTCACGCCCGTGCCTGCCTGCACGAAAAGGGGGGCCGAGGTCCGCTCCAGGTTCAGGTTCTCCGACAGCCTGTCCTGGAAGAATCCCTTTATCTCAGGTATCGCGCGCTCCGTCTTGCGGATGTCCAATAGCGGCACGTATCCTTCAGGTATGACGAGCCTTTTGGCGCTGGCTGGTTCTGGCGTTTTCCTTCTTCTGTACCCCATACTCCCACCCTATTCGTCCGTTTATCATTTTCCCGCTAGGGAAAATCAATTAAAAGAAAATTGCCGCGTGCTTGGACGGCAATCCGTCCAAGACGGCATCATTTTCCTTTGAGGAAAATGCCGCAGGCCTGATTTGAACAAGCGACCCCACCGTTTCAAACTTTTTAGGAAAAAGTTTGTCAAAAACTCGTCCTAAAAAAGCTTCAGCGGTGTGCTCTCCCAACTGAGCTACTGCGGCTTGAAGTCCAAATTAATCCATAGTTTTTATAATGGATTCGACCGCATGGCGGGCGTCTCCGCTATGTTCCTCCGCTAAAAAAGACCGCATCGTCCCATCGCCAACCAATATAAATCTTGCCTTCGGTATACAAACGTGGTCCAGTTAGCATCCCAGACGCCCCCGCTAACCGAGGGGATTAGAGCATTTGACGAAAACCGCGCGCTTGTGGACTTGATGTCCCCTGACCCGAAGGTCCGCGAGCGGGCAGCAGGCGACCTCAAGGTGTTCGGAAATCAAGACACCGCGATGAGGCTCGAAGACATGCTCCTGGGGAGTAATGTGGGCAGGGACCAGAAAGCCCCTCTGAGGGATGCCCTGATGGGCCTGAGCCACAAATACATGGAATACCTTTATGACTCGGCAAAGCGCGCGAGGCGCATGAAGGCATTGTCCGCCTCTTTGACCGGAAGGACGCTGACGCCCCCCCACGGGATCAAGGCTCTCCAGAGATCCTGATCATTTCCCGTATCTTCTCTTCCTTCTCGCGTATTCCTTCAAAGCCGCATCGAAATCCTTCTTGGAGAAATCCGGCCATAGCTTCTTGCAGAAATAGAATTCGCTGTAGCAGGTCTGCCAGGGCATCAAACCCGACAGCCTCTGCTCGCCTGATGTGCGTATCATCAAATCCGGATCGGGCAATCCTTTTGTATAAAGATGGTCGCTTATCGCCAACTCATCGACCTGCCGGATGCCTTCGCGGATGATGCCGTTGACCGCGTCGACTATCTCCTCCCGTCCCCCATAAGAGAGCAGAAGGTTCAGCTGGTACTTCCTGTTTCCCGAGGCGGTCAGCTCCTCGGCCTTCCTTATCATGTGCTGTATCTCAGAAGGGAACAGATTCACCCTGCCGAAGAACCTCACCCGGAGTTCGTCCTTGTTCCGGTCGTCGCTGTCGATAGCATCCTTCAGGTTCTTCTTGAACAGTTCGAAGAGCCCGCCTACTTCGTCCCGATCGCGCTTGAAGTTGTCGGTCGAGAAGCCCCACATCGTGAGCATGCGCACATCCGCAGCCTTGCACCATTTGAGCACATCGCCGATCTTCCTTATCCCGATGGCATAGCCCTCCTGCCTGCTGATGCCCTTCTGCGCGGCCCATCTCCGGTTTCCGGTCAGCGGTTCTGTAAAGAACCGCTATCTTCCGTCCGGGATGATGGCGATATGGGAAGGCATCTTAACTTCTTCCATTGACCGAACCCCCGTTCTTGTATTTTCAACGATGGAAATATTTTAATAAATCGTTCAATATCGCGTTTATTCTGAATCGCAATCACATACGCTTCTGTCTTTGTCCCTTTTCGGATGCCAAAGTCAGCATACAACCCCGGATTTATTATTCCTGCATTCTTTAAGATACATTGGCAATCCTCCAATATCGTCCTATTATGTTGTTTTAGCCTCAAAGAGATTATTCTTCCATTTTTACAAACTACTGAACCGTCTGAATCGAAAAAACCAGCCAAGAAGAACCGATGCATCTCCGAGCTAGTAATACTGAAAGGAATGCATGTCTTGTCTTTTTTATTTCCTGTCGGAATCCCACAAATAATCGATAGGAACCGATGTATCGTTTTAGATCGACCTACTAGGCGGTAGAAATTTCCTTCCCTATATAACGGCGGAACATATGCAAAGTGCCTGGAAAAAATGCATTGTAAGTACTTTAGGTGGCTTTCATCCGCAGTGGTGATTCTTATCTCGGCATTATACTTCGAACCATTCGATATGAAGTCTTTCGGATTTGAGAGGTGGCCATCCCCCATGATGTAGCCGAGCAGGTATGCCAACTCACCATTCATCCTTCTTGGCAAAACACACTTCTTCGAATTCATGTTTCCGAAAACGAGATTTTTTTCCTGGAGATGTCTTTGTTCGATTCCTAAAATCTTTGCCAATCGAAGTAGCTCCCCCACTGGAATTCCGACATCTCCTTCCATATCGCCTAGCCAATTGAGAATATTCCGATATTTCGAACCACTTACCCGAGCCAAATCCTTCAGACTGCCCCCAATATGTTCTCTCAGCATGCCTCGTATTCCATATGCCCTAATCGAATCATTACCTGGAGAACGATTGATAACTAATTTATCCAGGTAAAATTGAAATTCATCCCCCATGAGCTAATAAAAAAATCCCGTCTTTATATCCGAGAACTGACCTCATTTCCGCAAGAGCTAATACACGACCTCGTGCAGTCTCTTCTTCTTGGCCGCTATCTTGAGCTCCCGGGCTATCCTCCTCCCGGCGCTCATCGGCTCCTTGTAGTAGTAGACCGAGTAGGGCGAGCCTTCGGGGAAAACGTTCGTCCCGGCGACTATCCTCGCGCTCACCTCGAAAGCGTATATCTCCAAATCCTCGTCGATTATCGTCTCCACGCAGAAAGGCCCCTTCAATCCCCCGAAGAGGTCGAAGGACGTCTCGCTTATCCTCTTGCCGATCTCCATGTAATCGTAAAGCAGGGACTCCCGCAGGACTAGGGGCTCGTTGCCGATCACCGTGAATGCCATCTTGGGCTCCATGCCCAGGGACACGGCGCGGGCGATCTCATCAGCGCTGCTCTCCACCCGCCTATCAACGCCGAGCAGCTCCAATTCGCCGTCCCTGGTCTCATAGCCGTGGTTCTTGAACGGGCTGAAGAAAAAATGCGGATAGGCGCGGACGCCGATCAGGAACTCCTGTATCATGCACTCCTTGTCGTTGCCGACCTTCTTCTCGAATTCCTCCTCGGATTTGACGACGAGGTACCCCCGCCCGCCCTTTGCCCCCGGGAACTTCACCATCACGGGGCCGTCTATCTCGCCGGGCTGGTATGTCTTGGGGGTCTTTATCTTGGCTTTTTTCAGCCACTGGAACATCTTCTCCCTGCTCCGCTCCCAGATCAGGCTCGCCCGGTTGCCGTAGACGGGGATTTCCATGTCGTCGAAGCCCTCCCCTACGTATTCCACGAAAGAGCCGTGCGGTATCACGATCGCCTCGTTCTCCACCAGGTACTCGATCGGGATGTCCGAGTAATCGTCCACCTCGATGAATTCGTCCGGCCTTCCGAGGGGGAACGATTCGTAGAGCTTGCGCTTGTCACGTTGCACGATGCCTATCGTCTTTATCCCCTCTTCCCGCGCCCCCTTGAATATCTGGAGGGAAGAGTGGGAACAAATAGTCGCTATCTTGAACTTCTTGTATCCGGATAAAATCTCGTCTACCTTTTCACGTGCGAGCATATCATATTTGATGATACGCCTGTTAAAAAACCTTACATCAGCGGGATGCCGGAGCCTGATCCCGGGGTTTCTCCTTCAAGGCATGCGAGAACGCTAGCCTTTTCACGATCCCCGGCCTTCTCTCTCCGTCCCCGTGCGCGAGCTTTTTTGATTGGAACATATGGTAGAATATGTTTGTTATAATTTATAAATGCTTGTGATTATATAACAAAACCGTATTAAACACAGGCGTAGAATCAAGCTGGGAGGACGATTGGATGAAGGCTGTGATACTTGCTGCGGGCGATGGCATCAGGCTCCGCCCGCTCAGCGAGACCCGGCCGAAGCCCCTGCTGGTCGTCGCAGGCAAGCCGATAATCCACCACCTTCTCCTTGAAGCCAAGAAAGCGGGCGTCACCGAAGCGGTCGTGATCGTAAGGCACATGAAAGAGAAGCTGATAGCCTACCTCTCATCGGTCGATCTCGGCATGAAGATCCGGTTCATCGAACAGGGGAAAGAGAACGGCACCGGGGCGGCGCTTCTCTGCGCCGAGAAAGAGATCCAGGACACGTTCCTGGTCCTGGCCGGGGACATCGTGACAGAAGCCAGCGTGATAAAATCAGTGATCGACGCGCATACGGGGGGGATCAGCGTCGGCCTGACAAAGGTGCCGAACCCGCATTGCTACGGCGTGGCTGAGCTCTCGAACGGGAAGATAAGCCTCTTCGAGGAGAAGGCCGCGCATCCTAAAAGCGACCTCGCTAATATGTCAATCTACTGCATGGAGCCGACAGTCTTCAGCGAATTGCGCTCCATCGGTAGATCCGAGCGGGGCGAGCACGAATTGGTGGGGGTGCTGGTCGGGGCCAAAGGCGTCGTGAGCGAAGGCTACTGGCGCGACATCGGCTACCCATGGGATCTCCTATCAGCCAACGAATATCTCCTTTCCAAGATGGAGGCGCGGAGCGGCAATATCTCGAATTCCACTATAGATGGAAAAGTCATCATGGAGAGTGGCGCGAAGATCATCAACAGCTACATAGAAGGCATAGCATATATCGGAAAGGATACAATCATCGGCCCGAACGCGACGCTGCGGGGCTTCAACTCGATCGGGGCGAACTGCTCTATCGGCCCGGGGACGTCGGTGAAAAGCAGCATACTCATGGACAAGGTGAACGCCAAGCACCTCACATACATCGGCGACAGCGTGGTCGGGGAGGACGTGAATTTCGGCTCCGGCACGCAGATCGCCAATTTCAGATTCGACGGCGAGCATGTCAATGTGATGACGGAAAGGGGCTGGACGAACTCGGGGCGCAAGAAGCTCGGCGCCGTGATAGGCGACAAGACGAAATTCGGCGTATTATCCTGCACCATGCCGGGCAAACTCATCGGCTCCGACTGCTGGATACACTCCGGCGTCGTCGTGAACCGGAACGTGCCCTCAGGTTCAAGGGTCTTCACCAGGCAGCCTATAGAGTTCGGGAAATCCGATGCGCCCGAAGAGTGATGTTTTTTATTCCGATGGGTGCTGATTATCCTTGCTCGTTTTGGACAGGCGGTTTCTCGTATCGAACGTCCGGAATGAAGGGGAAGTTTTGATCAAACTTTCCTAAAGAATTTCAAGCAGGGGTTGTAGCTGGTCGGCATTCCGACCATCAAATCCCCTGCTAGTATGCGACATATGTTTTCACGCAGGGGTTACCGAGTGGTCAAAGGTGCCAGGTTCAGGGCCTGGTCGGTTAGTCCGTTCGAGAGTTCGAATCTCTTCCCCTGCACTCTGATCTGCTCTGAGTGCACCTTTCGGGGTGCATTCAGAACAGGTCTCAAATCCTACTTTGCGCCTTTTGGTTTGGTCTGAGTTCAGACCAAAGTATCCGTCCGACCGAAC
>JAZDKI010000048.1:0-20478 GCA_043803165.1 Microcaldota archaeon | reverse complement strand
GGACATCTTAGCTAAATATGCCACCAGGTCCACTTTTGAGAAACCGGCATTAAACGTTACCCCGTATCTTCGCCTTAACGCATCGAAATCCATGCTATTGCCATCGGTCAATCCATTTTCAAGAATCCAGTCCACTATCCGCTCGTTTGCCCTGGTATCTTCGTGGATACGGCCCAAAGGGACCATCTTCACGAATCCTCTGGCTTCGGCAGCGACAAACGCGTCCCATACGGGCGTATCAAAACGCATTTTTGAGAGATACGCGAGGAGATCGTCTCTTCCGAACCCGGAATTGAGGATCACCATCAGCTTCTTATCCGGATTCCGGGTCGGATGCTCGCTGAGCCCGTTTGCGAGAACGCGGTCCACCGCGGATTCGCTTATCTTCTCATTATGGTATAGGGGTCCGTCATCGCTGAATCGGCCCTTCTTCTTTTTCGGCGCTGCCACCCCCTTGTATGCGATGAATCCGGATTCATCAGGCGGAAGGAAGTGCCGGGCGAATTTTCTCGGGATGGCCTCGCTCCCGGAACGGGCGAGCGCCTTATGCAGCTTCTGCCTCATCTCAAGAGGAGCGCTTTCGTCGATGACAATCCGTTTTGACATAGTGATTACCAACTTTGTTAGAAATTCTAAGATATACGTAGAATTATCATTTCTGTTCGGGGAGATGGTCCCCAGCTGGATGGTACTCGACCTTGACGATCCCCTTCTCCTCTGCGGCCTTGAACATCTCCAGCAGGACCCTCCCGTCGCTCGTAGGATCGCGGCCAGTCGGTATCGGCTTCCCGTTGAGATGCTGGAGGCAGAATTCGGCCAAGGCGAGCTCGCTCGAATCGGCATCCAAGCGGACGTAATACCGTCCTCTCTTCAAGTCTCCATATCCTGAAGCCGCAGAGAAACCCCCGCAGAAAATCTTTTGGAGCGTGAAGAGATCCTCCTGAAGGGATTTCTCGCCAAGTGCCCGCTTATACTCCCTTCTGGGCTTCTGAGCCTTGAGATCCAACGTGATGATTTTATCAGAAGACATAGTGAGTTAGTATGTTCAGTTTTGTTTAAATAAGTTTTGTGGTCTACAAAAGTATTAGAAATTCAAAGATGATTTTGGAGCATTTGAAAGCAGATTGTTTTTGCTCCGATTCAGCGCTTTTTCCTGCCCTTTTTTGCCGGCTTCTTTTTCGCAGCCGTCTTTTTCACGGGCGCTTTCCTGGCAGGTTTTTTCTTGGATGCCTTTTTCCGTACAGACAACTCTACCGGGCAGGATGCGGCGGCTTCGATGCGCTGTTTCTGGCTCGTCATATGGAACTTCTGGTCGAGCTCGGTCACGACCTTCTCGTAGTCTTCAGCGCTGACCTGCGTAGTGACCCTTCCCCCGCATCTGGTGCAGGTGAACTGGCCCTGCAGATTGTCTATCACCCGGGGCATCTTGCCACAACCGGAGCATATCTCGATTGTGTCATCCATGCGAACCTATCGAACGGATGGAATAAATAGCTTTCTCAACCCTTTGCGAGTCCCTGCTTCACCATCACTTCGAACATCTTGCGCGGGATGACGACGGAGACATGCGACCCGCACTCGCAGAGGAAGTCTTCCTTCTGGACTTTGGCTATCTTTCCGCAGTTGGCGCAGATCTCGACCGTGTTCTTCATCCAATGACCTATGCATGGTGCTTTCCGCAATGGACGAAATCGCATATCGCCCCGTGGTGCGTGAAGCCCTTGGCCGAGGTCCGTTTGATCGATGCGTCGATCACCGATATGGCGGCATCGGCGTCCTCCTCGTTGATGACATACGGGGGCACAAGGCGCACGGATTTTATCCCGCAGCCGAGTATCAGCAGGCCCCGCGTGGCGCATTCGGCGATAAGGCGGTCCCTTGCAGCTGGCGATGGCATGTCGAATGCGAGCATCATCCCAAGGCCCCTGCGGTTCGAGATGCCTTTGATCGTTCCGAGCTCCCCGAGAAGATACTTGCCCATCCTGGCATTTTTAGAGAGAAGCTTGTCCTTTTTGATTATCTCGATGGTCTTCATGCCGAGGGCAAGATCGAGGGTGTGCCCGCCGCCCCATGTGCTCGATATGGCGCCAGGTTCGTGCGGGAACATCTTCGAAGAAGCTACGACGGCGCCGACCTGCAGCGCTTTTCCCGAGGTAAAAACGTCCGGAGCGATGCCGAAATGCTCGAAAGCCCACCATTTTCCGGTCCTCCCCATGCCGGACTGGATTTCGTCCGAGATATAAGGGATGCCGTTTTCCGAGGCGATCCTCCTAAGCCCTTCCACCATCTTCTTCGGGGCGATGTTATATCCCCCTTCGCCCTGGACATGTTCGATGAGAAGGAATCCGATCTCCTCCGGGGCCGCCTCGATCCTCAACATCTTCTCAAACCGCTCCGGTGCGCTCTCGTCATAAGGGAGCCGAAGCATCGGCAGGCGCATATATCCCCTTTTATGGACCTGGTTGGAATTGGTCAGCGAGAGGGCGCCCAATGTTCGTCCATGCCATCCCCGTTCCATCGAGATGCCGAATTTGGTCCCGGGTTTTTTCCTCATGCATATCTTTATCGCGTTCTCTACCGCTTCTGCACCGGAATTTATGAGAAACGCGCTGTCGAAGCCCCTTGGCGAGATATCTGTCAGCTCTTCGACCATACGGAGATGCTCGCTCACCGTGAAGTCCTGGCCGGCGAACTTTATCGGGAACCGGCCTTCATACCCCTTGAGGGTCTCGAGAAGATCTGGATGGTTGTAGCCAAGGGGATTCGATGCGATCTGGCTCGCGAAATCCAGGAACATATTGCCGTCGATATCCTCGCAATACGGGCCGTGTCCTTTGCCTGAGAATACGAGGGGGTAGGATATGGACCATCCGCCGTTCTTTTGCTTGAGTTTTTTGAGGATGCGCAGCGATTTCGGGCCCGGGACGGAGGTATTGAGCCTTATCATATTCTGGAGAAAACAAAGAAAGTTTATATGCGTGAGCTAGTCGAACATCTTAGCGAATTCCCACTTCTTCCTGGTCTTCCAGTTGCCCTTGTGATAGGCATAGCTGGCAAGAAGAGGCAGGACCGATGTCGCTTCGGCATACACCATCTGCTCGTATGTCGTGTCGACCTTGCCCCAGGATGAGGCTTCCTTCAAAGTCGAGCTCGAGCATGCGCCGTCGCGCACATCTGCGACCGTTATCTGGACGGCGTATTTGTGCATCGGGACCTCTTTGCCTAAAACCTCTGCGCAGACGACGGTGTCCTGGGCGAAGTTCTTGGGAACCCCGCCTCCGATCATGAGCAATCCCGATGTCGGAGCGGCCATCTTGATCTTGGTCACTTCATAGAAGTCCTTGACGGAATCGATGGAGACATGCTTCTCGGGGTGCCTGTGCTGGTGGAGGACGAGGCCGAAGCCTGCGCTGGAATCCGAGAATGCAGGGCAGAAGATAGGGACGTTGTTCTCGTATGCCGTCTGGACGAGCGAGTTTTTCTTCTTCCCGTTCTTCACCAGGTATTTCCCCATCTCCTTGATGAATTCGCGCGACGAGTACGGCCTGGGCTCGAGCGAATCCGCGATCACTCCTATCGTCTTGTCGCAGTCCTGGAGCTCCTCCTCGTCGATATAAGTATCGTATATCCTGTCGATATAGCGCTCGCGGAGTTCCCTGTCATTGACATACGGGGTCCCTTTGTAGTGCTTATAGCCGAGGGCTTCGAAGAAGTCCATGTCTACTATCGAAGCGCCGGTCGCGACGATGGCATCGACCATGTTATTCTTCACAAGGTCGGCATACAGGTTCATGCATCCGCCTGCGCTCGTGCTGCCGGCGAGAGTCAGGATTATCGCGCATTCCTTCTCTCTCAGCATCATGTCGTATATCTCGGAGGCGCGGCCGAGGTCGCGCGAAGTGAAGGACATCTTCTTCATCGCTTCGATGATCTCCACGGAATTGATCTTCTTGATGTCTATGTGCTCTATCGGGGTCTTCAGATAGTCCTTCTTGTCCATGTTTTCACCTGTAGATAATGAGTTAACGTCATTCCTAGTGAAAAAATTTAAAGGTGTTGCTTGATTTTTCTAGCGGTCTCGGCAAGCTCTTCGGGCGAAGCCTTTCTTGCGCGCGAGAAATCAAGCTCATTCCCATGGTTGAGTGGTATGAGGTGGATATGCGCATGGTGGACGAGGAAGCCCTCGATAATGATGCCCACGCGCTTGGCGCCCAATGCTTTTTGCAGCGGCTTCGAGAGCAGCTTCGCGGCGAGAAACAGGTTCGAATAGTTCTCCTCGTCGATGTCGAACACGTTGTCGGTATGTGTCTTTGGGATTAGGAGGGTATGGCCCGGATTCACAGGGTTTATGTCCAAAAAAGCGATGAACCGCTCGTCCTCCCAGATCCTGCTGCAGGGGATCTCTCCTTGGGCTATCTTGCAAAAGATGCAGTCGGTCATGATCTCAACTCGCTCATAGATGTTTTATTTCTAACCGCTTGGCCTTCGGCAGCATGTTCTTGATCGTCTTGTTTTTCAGGTGGCCGCAGCCGAGGGGATTTTCCAGGTACGAGAGGAGGACATATCCCTCGGTCGCCCCCTTGGGGGCTTCCTTGAACATGACATCCTCGCCTTTGGCGTATGAGAGGGTCTGCTCTTTGGTGAGTTCGATCCTGTTTTTCTTGATCAGGCGGCCCATCGCCTGGAGCAGGTTGGTGCTCGGCTTCACGGCATCGGTCACCCTTGCGATCAGAAGGCCGACAGTGACGATCCTGGGCCGGTCTATCGTCCTTTTCGGGCCAAGATAGACCCGGCCTTTCGATGCGAGATAAAATCCGTAGCCTTCGAAAATGCCTTCGTCGAGCCCGAAGCGCGAATTCAAATAATCGATGACCATCGGTTTGAGCTTTTCTAGGGGAGGTGTCTTATCCCGGGGCCTTTCCCGCCCTCTTTTCGAACCCCCGTCGAAATCTTCGTCATCGTCCCTCATTTCCTCACCCTCGCCAGGAAGAATCCCCCGGTATCGTTGTGGTGCGGCCAGATCCGAAGGGCCTTGCCCACTTCCGGATCGAATGTCGTCCCGGACCAGTCCTTGAGCGGTTTTGAGGTTTTGAGGCCGTCGAAAGCGATGGTTTCGAGTTTCGCTTCCCGTTCCTGGATGAGATGCTGGAGGATGCACTCGTTCTCTTCAGGCGCAAATGTGCATGTGGAGTATATCATGACGCCGTTTGGGGCGAGGAGGTCGAAAGCCTTCGTGATCAGGGTCTTCTGGAGCCCTGCGCATCCGCGGACGGATTTCTCGGACCAGGTGCGGAAAAGGTCGAAGTTCTTCCGGATCGTGCCTTCAGATGAGCAAGGGGCGTCGAGGATCACAAGGTCGAACTGCAGGGACGGGAACATCCTAAGGTCCTGGTTCGTCACTACGACATTCAGGGCGCCGGTCTTCTCGAGGTTGAATTTCAAGGCGCGGATGCGGCTGTAATCGATGTCATTTGCCACGATGGTCCTCCGGTTTTGCATCAGGGCCGAAATCTGGGTGGTCTTGGATCCGGGCGCCGCGCACGCGTCTAGGACAAAACGCGCCTCCTTGAGCTCTTCGCGGACAATGAGCGGGGGCAGCATGGACACCAGCTCCTGCATGTATATCGCTCCGGTGAAATGCTCCAAGGTGGAGCCGACATTAGGGTCGTCTGAGATAAATGCGTCTTCATAATAGGGCATCCGGGTGAGGCCGATGCCATAGCCCTTGAACCGCTCGGCTACAAGGGCTGACGAGGATTTGAGGGTGTTCACACGGAAGGATTTTGGAAGGTACCGGCCTAAACTCGCCAAAAAGGCGTCCGCATCATCCACGAGCGGGCAGTATCTGTCGACGAAAGCCTTCGGAGCGCCGGATTCCATCTTAGGAGCCACCTTTTTTTGTCGATAGGGAGTCGACCATCTTGGAGAAGATTGCGGACATCCCCTCCCTGTCTTGCTCAGGCGCGCTCCAATTCAGGGAGAAGACGATATCACCGGATTTGAATATCAGGTCCCCGGCGAAGTATCTCTCGCCTCCTGATAGATAAACGTAATCGCGCTTGAAAGACGGCTTTCCCCGAAAGCGCGATTTTTCCAATGACGCGCAGATCCCTGAGCAGGGCCCCTCATGCTCCGCATGGGCATATCCGGCGAAATCAAATCCCTTCGGGAGATTGGGATCGACCGATACCGTGAACCTGCCCTTGCCGGATTGGAAAGAGACGCTGTACTTGCCATCGACGACGGCTATGTCGCGGTCGAAATGCCAGCCCTTCGGGTAGGATATCTCGAAATTGCCCATATTGTCCTTGAAGGCATCGAATATGGTGCGCCCCTTTTTCTTGAAAAGGGAAAAGAAGGCGCTGAACGGATTTTGCATCAGGATAAGCTTGGATGCGCAACATAATTAATCCCTATCAGGCAGAGAGAAAACGTGTTCCTGCATATCGATATGGACTATTTCTTCGCCCAGATAGAGGAGAAGCGGAGGCCGATGGCCAAGGGCAAGATAATCGTCGTCTGCGTCTATAGCGGAAGGACGCCTGATTCAGGGGTCGTCAGCACGGTGAATTATCCCGGAAGGGAGATAGGAATACGCTCAGGGATGCCGATAGCCTTCGCCAAGAAGCGCGCTCCGAGCGCCGATACGATATTCGTGCCTGTGGACCATGGATTGTACGAGGAAGTGTCATCAGGGATCGACCGGACGATAAGGGGGATCTTCAAGAAGGTCGTACAGGCCAGCATCGATGAATGGAACGTCGATGATGGGGAAGCCGCCAATAAGGCGAAGATGCTAAAGGAAAGGATAATGGAAGGGTTCAATCTCGCCTGCAGCGTGGGCGTGGCGCCGTCTATGCTCGGCGCTAAGATGGCAGCTTCGAGATCGAAACCGGACGGGCTTCTCATTATTGATGAAGAAGGGGAGAAACGGCTTATCGGTGAATCCGATGTCGGAAAGGTCCCGGAGATCGGCCCTAAGACAGCAGAGGCGTTGCATGAGCTGGGCGCGATCAAGGTCCGCGACATCTCGCGCCTGGACCCGATGAGGCTTGTGGAGGTCTTCGGGAGGAAGAGCGGGGCGTGGCTCTTTGACATCGGCCAGGGCAGGTTCGGAGGCGGCCTAGGCGAAGAGAAGGGGCAGGAGGAGGTGAGCAGGATAGGGACATTGAAGGAGATGACCCGGGACCCGTATATGATACTCGCCAAGCTCGACGAGCTCGAAGGGGAGGCGAAAGAGAGGCTGCTCGAGATGAAGAAGCTTTATCGGACGATGGGGCTGATATTCGTGACCGAGGACCTCAAGACGCATACCAAATCCGCCTCTTTCCGCAATCCGCGCAGCTTTGAAGAGATCATCAAAAGAGAGAAGGAGGCCCTGGTAAAAGAGTTCCTCGATGAGAACGGCCTGATGGTGAGAAGGGTCGGGATAAGGTTCAGCAACTTCCTCGAACTCGGCGGGCAGACGACGCTTTTCTAATATTGTTCCCGGAGGATGCGGTCCATGTCTTCGCTAGTTGCCGCATCCAGGGCGAATGGAAATTTAGGCAGGCCTGATCCTTGGGCTATCTTGGATGCTCGTTCCATCCACATGGAAAAATGCAATTTGATGGCGTCATATCCCTTTTGAAGCAAAAAATCGAATCGGTCGCTATCCATAAAGATCAGATGGAAGACCCTCTTCAGCTCACCGAATCCTTCATCCCGGAATGACTCATAACAGGGTTTCAGCACCGGATTTACCGAGGCCGATGTGAGGGCGTCATCGGCTAAAACCCGGAGATAGCTCGAATAAAGCATCGCGAGGAGCCCCAAGGCTTCGATATTGCCTGATCCTCTGGCTGATCGGGCAGCAGGATGGATATCGATGCCACCCACCTCGAAGAAGATCGTTTTTCCGGCATGAAGGTGATAGTTCGCCTCCGGATGGGGGACACGGATCCCGGCTTCAGCGGTCCTCGCGATGGCTGGGGCGAGATCCGGATTAAGCCCCCGTTCGATCCGTTCGGAGCCTTCTCTTATCAAGAGCCGGACCGCATGGTCATCAGAACGATAGTACGCGTCCATGGCCTCCTTACGGCGGCCCATCACTCCAGTCTCATCCGGGATGAAATCAGAGTACGACGCAGAGAACCTCTGATCTCCCTCCCTGAAGAAACGGATTTCGTGGAGGTGGAGGAAGTTATCCGGGAAAAGGGAACGTGCAGCATCCAATGCGAGCGCTTTCATCACGTGGTAGACCGATCGTCTCGGGCAGATATGGACGGAGTGATTGTCCGGGTATGCGAGTTCGAAGGATGTGGTGGACTGGGATTCGGTCGATGCTGAGAATTGCTGCAGCCTCTCTACGAGCTCCCGCCCGTCTTTGGTCGACACCCTGCTGATCGCGGCCTCGTCGGTCCTGCATAGGGGGACCCTCCTTCCTTCGATAGGCCTGGAACAGCTGATTTTCATGATATAGACTATGAAAACATAGGTTTAAATACATATCATACCATTATAGATAACAATAATATCGATCAACCAGAGGTGGGATTCAATGATAGGAACCATAAACAGCTTGGTAAGCAAGGTCGTCGGCAAAGTCAGCGGCCCGCTGCATTCCTGGGGCTCGAAGCCTTCGAAGAAGGCCAAGAGCGTAAAGAGCAGGAAAGCCAAGTGTTGCAGGAACTGCAAGTGCTGATCAGAGGCCGGAGAGATACTCCTCCTCGAGATCATGCAGCCTGGCAGGCACGATGACGCAGAACGGAGGCCTGCCCAACGATTTTTTCTTCAAATCATCGATTTTTCCATAGTTTATTTTCTCATCTTTTTCCCCAACCCGGGATAGGACGACCACATTTTCGATGCCCGATTTCGCTAGCATATCGAGCGCGGCCTTCGCTTCCATGGGTTGAGGCTCCGTATCAAGAAGGACCAATGTATGGAGGTTCCGGGACAGGTTTTCGCGCACGATGTCCAATGAGGATGTCGGCTTGTAGTTGGGCCTCGGGTTCACCAGGCTGGCCGTCTTGCCGAACCGGTATATCTGGAGGCCGGCGCGCGCAGGGGCCACCGAATGTATCGAGGAGTTGTGGATCACCCGGACGGGTATTCCTTTTTGCTTGGCCTCTAAAACGAGCGTGATATGGGTTGTAGCGGTCAAAGGGTCGCCTGATGCGAGGATGCATATATCTTCGGTTTTAGCCTTCTCGACCAGATATGGGCTTTCCAGATGCCCCCGCTCGAGCTTCACGATCCGCTTGTCCACCAATCCCTCAAGCGTGGCGATCCGCTCGCGCTCGATCGGGTTCGTGTATGTCTCTATGAACGCTTCTTTGCATGAGCGTAGCGCTTCTATCCCGGACAATGTGAGGTCGAATGCCACTCCGGTCCCTATGAGGATGAGAGCCATAGGTTAGATGGCTGGGCTAACATTTATAAATGATTATCGCCATAATATACTTTGCGACACAATAAGGGGGAAAGATATTTCTGCCCAGTCCGCGAACTCACGATCCTTTCTTTATTGAAAGGATAACGCTCAGGGGTCAAACATCACCATCCCCCTGCCCCTGGCGTTCTCCTATTTAATCGTCTCTTGTCAATGTCCAGCCTGTGAGCTTGCCGTCGGCGAAGGTTGATTGGAAAACGAATCCGCCCGAGGGACCCTCGATTTTCGTGCCTTGGTAGAGGACCACCGGCATGGTGACCGCGCCGATATCGGCTACCGGGCTTTCCGGTTCGGCAAAAGAGATCCCGTAGAGCTTCAGGTAGACCCATCTCCCCGCAAGCACATTCAATGCGTACCAGCCGTCATGCTCTGCAGATAGATCCGTAGGGCCGGTCAATCCGTCCACCGCATAATGGGTGTCCTTTATCGCGATCCTGACCGCGGGCGATGAGATGGATAGCGTCTCGAGGGAATAGACCATCTGATCGGCCACCTCGCCCATATGTACGTGGTAGCCGATGATATCGGCGGATTCTCCGGCTCGGACCCGGTTGTCGCTCGTCTCGTCCGCCACGGCCACGATATCGCTGCCGCAGAATAGCAGGATTTTCTCTCCTTGGAGGAACCTTACGATGTTCCGTCCGTACGCCCCATCGAGGGGGGGTTCGAATGAGGAGACCTCCGTTTCGAGACCGGAGGCGCAAAGGGTCATCTCGGTGTGCTGGATGGCCGATGGCAGCACCCTGTCGGCATGCTCCGTTTGGCATTCTGGAGGGACAGATGCATCGGCAATCCCGGCATCATGGGCTCCGGCGTCGTTGCGTCCTGCATCGCGGTGTCCGGCATCGAAGGATCCGGAATCGGTTTTCCCATAGACCTCTCCCCGGGGGAAGCATCCGGATGACAGGCATATCGAGCAGGCAGCCAAGACCGGCGCGAACCATCTGGAGAACCTCTTCCGGGCAGGTTCACGGTCCACCCCCGGTTCTCCGGGGCCTTTGTTTTTTCCAAGGGATTTCATCTGTCATCACCATCGGCCCTGCTAAGCGTCCAGCCGGCCAGCCTGGTGCCGACCCATGCCGCATCGACATCGAATACGCCGTCAGCGGTAGTAAAGCGGGATTTGTTTGCCATGAAGAACGCGGTCTCGTCGTTGAGCTCTGAGGAACCCACCATGCCGAGACCGTTCTCGCTGGCGAGAGCGCGGAAAACACTTATGTAGGCAAGGGATTTCTGCGGGTTATCGGTCCTCCATGTGCCATAGAGGTCGGCCACGAGGACGGTGCCGTCCCCGAGAGGGAAGAAATACCACAGGTAGTCGAACCTGAGGAGGAAGTGCTCGACGATGGGGCTGGTGCCGGGATTGATCGTGATATAAGCGCCATGGGAATCTATCTCATCCAGCCTGAGCGAATGGGCGCCATCGAAGACAGATATCGACGAACCTGGCGAGAGGCTGTGATCGGTGCCTTCAGGGATCATCTGGACAATCCCTGGGAACAGATCCGGGTTCTGGGCGCTTGGCGGCGAGGAGCTGAGCAGCGAGACCTTCCGGTCCCCCACCCATACGGACTGGCGGGTGAGGCCGTTGTTGAGAGAAGGTGCGAAAGTAGATACCTCTACCGACAGGATGCCCTCGCAATAGATGCGTTCCTGTTCTTGTACCGAGATACGATTCACGGTGCGGCTGTTACGTATGGTCTCGCATTGCGGGAGCGTATGATTAGAACCGGTAGATGAGTGCTCGGCGGTATGAGGTATCTCGCAGCCACCGGAGAGCGCCATGCCTGCAGCAAGAACCGGGGCGGCGAACCATCTGCCGAACCTTTTTCTGGCAGGTTCACGGCAACCCGTGGAATCCCTGGGCTCCTCACTTTTCCTCAGAGGCCTCATGCGTTCCACCACAGTAATATGCATTCAAGAGTATATATGCCTATCGAACAATTTAAAAATGTTAATAAAAATGGTTTTTAATGATTATTTTATCGTTTCCACCACGAGGCGGCCTTTAGCCACCGATACGCCAAGCCTTGCTGAGAAGCCTCGGTTCACTTCCAGCACGTATCTGGCTTCGGCTTTAGGCGTGTAGAGTCTGCACTTTGTGATGTTCAGCCCACAGGGCTCCATCTCGATGATATCGACTATCGAGCCGTTCTCGGCTATATATACGGCATCCAAGGGGATCGTGGTGTTGAGCATCCAGAAGGGATAGATGCCGGATTTATCGAAGATGAATAGCATCCCCTCATTCTCGCCTAGCGTTTGCCTGCCCATCAACCCCTTGGCCCGGGTCAACGAATTGTTGGCGATCTCGACATCGATCGGGAACCGTGCCCCCTCTGCATTGATCAATGTCACCCGCCTCTTCTCGCCTTTGGCTGTGATGAAAAAAATGATGAGGATAAGAAGGATCGCGAACGCCGCAAGCACCGCGATCTCATTGGTCTTCATACCTTCTTGAACCTGTCCTTGAACTTCTCCTGCAGTTTCGGGAGGTTGGTGTATTCAAGGTCCTCTTCAGGGAGCCTGTGCGGTTCGAACGGCCCGTGCCTGCGCATGTATTCCGCGATCTTGTTGGCTTTCGCGCGGGTATAATCATATGAGACGTCCCTGAAGATGTCTTCAGGCCCGACCAGAGTTCCGTTAGCCAGCTGGAAGCCCAATGCGACCACCCTCGGAGGCCCGTCAAGCCGTGTCGGGATCGCGTTCGGCATGCTGCATGGCATCAATGGACCCTGATGGGAGCCGCGCATCCAGCCTGAGACCAGGTGCGGGAATGAGAATGGCTCCAGCGCCTCGCCGACAGACGGAAGCCCGCCCTGGCAGCGGACGATCCCGACCGGGTCGTCCTTGCCGACATATGTTCCGGCTACCTGGGAAAGCTTTTCAGTAGAGACGGCGCAGATGGCCTCGGATTCGGGCACCTTGTTGCTGGGGCCGGGGAAGACGCGCTTTATCACGTATCTCGAGCGCGAACCCACGAAAGCGAGCATCGCGTACATCTCTTCGGGCGTCTTGAAGGTTATCGTCCTGCCCTCGATCGTGTCGAGCACCTCGAACCTGAATCCTCCCTGCATGTTCGGATCTATCACCAATCCGGGGGTGTTGAATGGATCTGCGAACATGCGGTATACCGGAAGGTTGAACGCGCCGGGATCCGTCTTGTCCATCATGAACACTATGACCGGCTCGCTGCCGCGCTCGACGAATTCGAGCTCTGCGACGCCGGGGCCCATCCCGCGGATGTTCCCGGAGAAGGCGTCTTTCAGGAGGTCTTGTCCTGCCCCGTAGAGCTTGAGTCTTTTGGCTACAGCGGTCCCGGCGACGAACGCGTCCCATGCGAGCTGGTGTATCTCCTTGCTGTCCACGCCTTTCGTGTGCGTCATGATCAGGTTGATGTCGTCCCCGCACCAGCCTACGAAGAAATCGATGAGCGTGCCTTTCTTCTT
Organism: Microcaldota archaeon; assembly: GCA_043803165.1. Lineage (GTDB taxonomy): Archaea > Micrarchaeota > Micrarchaeia > Anstonellales > Bilamarchaeaceae > Bilamarchaeum. The sequence continues at coordinate 7,596 of JAZDKI010000048.1, read as the reverse complement.
CTCCTGGGCCAGTCTCTCCTTCACGGCCTTCACCACATCCGGATGCACCGTCTGGTGGCCGGGTATCCCGCCGATATCCGCTTTGATGACACTGAGGGTCACTTTCATGATTCGCACCTCTCTTATGACGCTAATAATCAGTGATAGAATAAAAATCTTCGCGAAACGGATCGCGCAAATCCATCATCGGAGTATACTTTTGGCTACTTTTAAATGGCTTTGGGCGCATATTCGATTGCGAATTCTTTAAGGTGGAAATGATGGTTGACTCAAACGCTGATGTTTCGGGATATCTGATTCGGGGGAAGAAGGAACTCAAGAGCGAACGGCGGATCATCTACACCTTCGATAATGCGTCCGGTGGTCTTCATCAGGCCGAAGGTTTCCCGCTGGATTCCGATGTCTCCATGATATATCATTCCAGGGCGGGCGGATTCGTGCCTCCCGAAGCCGGCGCCCAGAGCACCTTCAGCCAGGACAATCATTACGGCCAGGGCGGATTCGAAGGGATGAGATTCTACTATTCGAGATGGGGTGTCGTGATGCCTGAGCCATGGTCTAATGCGGCACGGCTCGAACATACATACACCGTACTGCATCCAAAACTGGCGAAAGTGGTGATCGAGCACTTCTCCCGAGATGAGGACCTTGTCAGGATGACGCTGCCGATGTCAATGACACCCAGGAACTTCTACGAGCTTGCGGAAAGATGCTATCGGTCAGGTGTCGGGATGTCCTATCCATTAGAATTGGGATACTCCGATGGAAGGAAAGAGGTCATATCGGTGGGCCTCTCGCTCGATGTCATGGGGAAAGACGGGGAGAATCTTTCCTTGGATCTCAAAGAGATGATTACCATCTTCCAGGTCCTAGCGTATACAGGCAGGCTCGTCTCTACGGATTACTATCCTCTATGGCTGGAGATGATCAATTCCGGATATTTGAGGCCCCATGTCCGTATCGGAGCTGAAGACGGGTTGAAGGTCGCTTCGGTCATGGTCGGGAAGGATGGCGCCATATTCACGATCAGATATAAAGCCGGAGGTTTCGCCTGCGCTACGCTTCCGTGGGGTTTCTATCTCAACGACGATGCCTACAAGGAAGGTCTGGACGTGATGGTCGCTCCATACGAGCGGATCTCGGATGTCGTGATGCCTTCGAGCTTCAAGGCCGGGGGAAATTACCTCAATTCGCTCCTGAATATCAACCTCGGGCTGATGTTCGGGTTCGGTGAGATATTGGCATTCAACCGCCATGGCGGTTTTGTCGAAGGATCGGCAGAGAACGCTTTCGTATTCAAGCAAGAAGGAGACCGGATAGTCGCTTATACCCCTTCGATCGGAGACGGATGCCTTCCCGGGACCACGCGCGATCGTGTGATACGGGTGCTGGAGAGGATCGGTATCGAATTAAGGTACCGTTCGCTTAAGGACGCTGAACTTGATGGTGCGCTAGGCATCATGCTCACAGGCACAGGAGCCCAGATGATACATGTGCGTTCGGTGACCGACTTGAACGCTGCCCATGTCCTATCCAGGACCATTTGCCTCGCTTCAGAGGATTCAAAGGATCGGCCGAACGCAGAATTCGTCAAGGCGGATTTCGAAAGGCACAGGAGGCTCATAAACGGAGGGCAAAGGCATCCCGTCATAGACCGGGTCCAATCAGAATATGTGAAGATGATGCTTGATGAACCATCCCTTCTCGCCCAGGTGCATGCGATAGACCTGGATACCTTCGCCAAGCTAAACAGGATGGCGCTCGAAGATTTCACGACGCGAAAAGAATGGCACCAATATAGGAATGGCTATTTCAATCAGAGGGTGGATGGGTCGTCTCAACCTGACGAGTTGATGAGGATAAATGCCGCCATGGCGAAAATCATCAAGAGGGGCTTCGATCGGAGGCCGGATCCGGCTATCCCTATCACCAGGGTCCTTGATCCGAAGGCTATGGGCAGGATGCTGATGGCGGAACCCGGATATCTGCAGCGCGCCCTGAGCCCGAAGGAAGCGGCCCGTTTGCTCGATGCTGATCCGAAGTTCAAGGATAGGCTTTTACGCGAACTGGCGAGATTCAAGAGATAGATCTCGCTCAAGCTGCTGATGCTTCACTTCGCGGTCGCGACCTGGGCCTGGAGGATCTTGAACTTGTCCTCCTCTATCCCTTTCGTCTTCACCTTCTTGCCCACGTGCAGGACCTGCTCGTGGCGCGAGCTGTCGCGGTAGATCGTTATCCCCTTGCAGCCCATCTTCCACGCCTGGAGATATACGGCTTCGACATCCTCGACGGTGGCGTCGGCCGGCATGTTTATCGTCTTGCTTACCGCCAGGTCCACGTTCTTCTGGAACGCCGCCTGCATCCTGACATGGGCATCAGGGGTCATGTCGTGCGCGATCCGGAAGACGTTCTTGACATCATCGGGGATCTCCGCCATGGCGTGGATGGTGCCTTCCTCCATCACCTTCTGCATCAGCTCCTGGCTGTACAATCCGCGGACTTTGAGCACCTGCTCGAAGATGTCGTCGCAATAGTAGTACTGGCCGGCGCGGACCGTCTTTAGGAATGAGAGTGCGAAGACGGGCTCTATGCCGCTGCTGCTGTCCGCTATCATGGAGATCGTCCCGGTCGGCGCTATGGAGGTGCATGTCGCGTTCCTCATGGCGTCGTAATGCTCCGAGAGCGGGCTGTCCTTGAACGCAGGGAACGATCCCCTGGCCCTCCCCAGCTCGTGGCTCATCTTCCGCGATTCATCCTCTATGAACTTCATTATCTCCTCGCCGACCGCATATCCCGCTTCGGAATCGTAGCGGATCCCCATCTTGAAGAGCATACGGGCGAATCCCATGACGCCCAGGCCTATGCGCCGGTTCTTCAGGGTCTGCTCCCTTATCTGAGGGATGGGATACTTGTTCATGTCGATGACGTTGTCCAGGAACTGGAATGCGACCCTCACGACATAGCGGAGCCTGCTCCAGTTGACCTTCTTCTTCCAATCGGTCCTGCTCCAGTCGAGCTCCACGAAGCGGACGAGGTTTATGCTCCCCAGGTTGCAGGACTCGTAGTCCGGCATTGGGACTTCGCCACATGGATTGGTGGCATGGATGGGGTCTTGTGGGGTTGGATTGTGCCGGTTTATCTCGTCGATGAACAATAGGCCGGGCTCCGCCGATTTCCAGGCGCTGTAGGCGATGAGCTTGAAGAGGCTCCGTGCGTTCACCTTCCGCATCACGGCCCCGTTCCTGGGATTGAGCATCTCGAAATCCCCGTTGGATTCCACCGCGCGCATGAACTTGTCGTCAGCCATCACGCTGACATTGAAATTCTCCATGACCCCGGGGGTCTGCTTCATGGTGATGAATTCCTCGATATCCGGGTGCCATATGTGCATGGTCGCCATGTTGGCGCCCCTCCTCTTGCCGCCCTGCTTGATCACGTTGGTGGCATTGTCGAAGGCGCTCATGAAGGATATCGGGCCTGATGCTATCCCGGCCGTGCTTTTGACGAAATCGCCCTTGGGTCGCAGGTAGGAGAAGCAGAACCCGGTGCCTCCCCCGGTCTTGTGGATGATGGCCTGGTGCTTGACGGATTCGAATATGGCCTCTATATCGTCTTTTATCGGGAGCACGAAGCATGCGGCCAGTTGCCCGAGCTCGCTCCCCGCGTTCATCAGGGTCGGTGAATTGGGCAGGAACTCGAAATTGGTCATGATCTCGAAAAAAGCGTCCTCGTAGTATTTCACCGTCGCTTCGTCCGCGCCGTAGCCGGCCTCGTTGGACGCGAGGTGGTGCGCCACCCGCCTGAACAATTGGCTCGGGGTCTCGATTATCTTCGCGTTCTCGTCTTTCTGGAGGTATCTTTTCTCCAGCACCTGGATGGAATTCAACGGTAGCTTCAGGTCGTCCTGGACGCCGAGCGCCTTTTTCATCTCGCGCTCGACGTTCTTCCTGTGGCGGTATAGGATGTATGACTTGGCCGTCGTCGCATGGCCGGTCTCGATCAATGCCTTTTCCGCCAGATCCTGGACCTCTTCGACCGTAGGCACGAAATCGTCCTTGAATTTCGCGTTGATGTATTCGATGACCTTCTCCGCGACGCGTTCGGATTCCTTGCGGTCGCTCCCCCCCACGGACTCCGCCGCCTTGAATATCGCGTTTGTGATCTTCTCCTTGTCAAAGCCGACTATGGATCCGTCTCGTTTCCTGATCTTGCTGATCGTCATGATACCACCGATGATGCCTCCGAAAGCGGAGGCGCCCGGCGAATCCCGCCAGAACCGGCCGAGCAGGATGTATTCTTGCGCAACGATTTTAAATGAGGCTCATAGTTCGCGGAAAAATCAGACATTTGACGGAAAAGAGAATGGAAAAATTCATTGCCGGCCCAAAGCGAAGATGGCGCCGACCCCGCCGACAACGAAGTTTATCGCGGTGCCGAAGATCAGCATGCCGAACCCGCAGACTGTCGATAGGGCTACTCCCGATAAGCCCATCAGGCCGCCGAAGATGGATGATGCGACTATCATCTCGGTCGATCCGAAGCCTACCGCATCCAGCGGGCCTTTGACTACTATCACGGCGAGCAGCAGGTTGAGCAGCCGCTCGACCAGGCCGATGACGAAAAATGAGAATGCGGCCACGATCCCTGCGCCGACGGCATCGAATCCGTATGATTTTGCGGCCCTTATCCCTGTCCAGAAGAACAGCACGAAGAACACCGGGAACATCAATAGCAGGTAGACGCTTGCGATTAGGCTTATCGTGTCTCCCATCTGCTCGGTCAATGTGAGGGATAGCAACTGGAGTATGATCGAGATTATCGACAATACGATGCCGATGCCGATTATGAGGAACGAGGCCATGAGGACTTTGCGCGTATCTATCCCTTTTTCTGCCATGAGGTCACCGATTTGGGATAATCGTGCAAGATTTATAAATGAAGGCGGGGGCTTTCCGGGGTTTTCAGTAGGAAAAAATGAAAACGTACCTGCCGTTCTCCTTCTTATCCAGCCTGCAGAAGCCGAAGCGCTCGAACTGGACTATTGTGCCGATCTCCAGGTTCGCGCATCCTGCCTCGCAGAAGCCGTCTATCTTTTCCAGGCTTTTTTTGTTGAATTCCCCTTTCTCGTCCAACAGGTCTTTGGGGACCAGGATCTCGCAGGCGAGCCTGTCCGTGCCCACCCATTGGATCTTTCTCTGGGCAGGCTCCCCCTCGGGGATTAGCTGTCCGGTCATTTTTCCCTTCTCGGATTTGAGGAGCTTGACGTTGCAGAGATCTTTCAGGCGGAAGACCTCCCCTTCCTTGATCCCCTTGGCGTCGGCCTTAGGGATGGTGACTGTGCCTGAGACAGCTATCGCGCGCATGCCCAGATCGCTTTTAGGGTGCGACTTGAGCTCGATCTCCTGGTGCTCCAGCCCGTGCACCTTGAGCTCCACAGGGTCCGGTACGAAGAAAAAATGCTTGGATATCGGGTCCAGGACCTTGCGGTTCTCGGAAAGCAACGCCTCCCAGTCCGGCTCGCTCTCCACTTTTGAGATGCCGAATGATAGGACGAACGAGCGGATGGCTTCCGGGGTTATCCCCCTTCGCTTCAGGCCCGCGAGCGTCGGGAGCCTAGGGTCGTCCCAGCCCCAGAGCTTTCCGGTTTCGACTAAAGGACGAAGCAGACGTTTCGAGATTGGGGCGTTTTTGATAGCGAGACGCGAGATCGTGATCATTTTCGGGATGCGCAAATCGAGCTTTTTGAGCAGGTATGCGTAAAGCTCGTCCCGCAATTCATATTCCTTCGAGCGTATCGGGGCAGTGATTCCCAGGATCGAATCCATGACAGAGCCCTGGAAGTCGTAGGTGGGCCATACACGGTATTTATTCCCCTGGCGGTAGTGGGGCGCGGTGATTATGCGGAAGAGGGCCGGATCCCTCATGACGGTGTTCTGCGAAGACATATCGCCTTTGAGGCGGATCGTGGCTCCGCCTTCTTTTATGGAGCCGTCAAGCATCTTTTTCCATTCAGCTAGATGCGTCGAGACGTCCTTTTTTGCGCAATCGCAGCGCCTCATCTCTTCCCTGCCTTTGGCGATATCATCCTGTGAGCAATGGCACGAGTAGGCATCGCCCTGCTTTATCAGTTTTTCACAGTAGGAATACATCTGCTGGATATAGTCGCTGCAGTATTTTTCCTCGTCGTAAGTGAGGCCGAGCCACTTGATGCCGTCGCGGATGGCATCGAGGAACTCCGCCTTTTCCGCTTCGGGATTCGTGTCATCCCATCTCAGCATCGCCTTCCCCTTGTATTGCTGGGCGATCGTCCAGGAGAGGCAAAAAGCCTTGGCATGGCCTATGTGGGGCCAGCCGTTGGGTTCAGGCGGGTATCTGACGACCACCTTGCCCATCTCGGCCCCTTCGATATCGAAGCCTTTCTTCTCCTCCTTCTTTTCAGCGTATTCGAAATGCGACATCTCGCGCTCTATCTCGGCCTTGCTGAGCTTCGCCACCCGTGATATCTCGGCATTAATCTTGGCCATCGTGGCCTTCATGTCCTTTTTGCAGTCCGGGCATTCGGCGATGACCTTCCCGACGACCGCGCCGGCGTTCGCCTTTCCGTAATCGAAGGCGTTCTTGAGGACGTGCTTCGCGATGATTGAGTGTAAGGGATCCATGCCCTTGAATTGGAAGAAGGAATTTAAGAAATCATTTGTGGCCGAGAAAAATCCGGATTTGGGTTGGCAAAATGGGATCGGCCGGCATCTTCATTTCAGGACCCGTTTGCCACCGGTTCGATCATGTTATATCCCTGGTGATGCCTGCCGTGTTTGTTGATAGAATAATTCTCCGTATCGAGCAGCCGCTTATTTGCGTAAATGAGATTGCCTTTATGGAAAACCATCGCGGGGCTCATGAAATGGACCCTGAGCAGATGGATGCTCCCGCCTATACAAACGATTCCAGCTTCAGCGAAATCAACGAACATATCGATCAGATCACCATCGATCGAGATTTGGCCGCTGCGTTGGTTCCCTCCGTAAATGCTCCCTAAATTCCCATGGACCGCTATCCTACCACCTTCCATGGAATCCAGGTTTAGACTTCCGACATCGCCGAATACTTCGATATCATGGAATTTCCGGTTTCGATAGCCGATATCGTTTATGGCCATATTGAATCCGTCTATGGGGAAAATTTCGTGCAGGTGCATGGTCAGATGGTTGGTTATGATATGATACAAGCCATTTTCGCTCGCATTGATCAGAGCCATGAGGAAGCGGCCCGCGTTTAAATTGAAATTATAGTCAGCTTCAAACCTTTTCATCTCGACACTGAAATTCGTGATATCTTGAGGGACGAATCGCAGGCCTCTCCGTTTGATAGTCCGGATGAGCTTTTCATATTCCAATTGATTGCCATTAGTACAAAGATCTTCATATAGCTCCAATAGCCGTAGCATCGCCTTCATCCTTCGCGTGCCGGTCGCTTTTTTTTGCTTGAATGGCCGCACGTCCTGCCCTTCTTCCTTGGAGTACTTGGCGAACCTTCCGGCCATTTAGCATCAGCCGGAGCGCCATTCCGCGTCTATCGGGCCAGGAATCAAACGCTATC
>JAZDKI010000047.1:0-9290 GCA_043803165.1 Microcaldota archaeon | reverse complement strand
TTTTTATTCAGCAACTCAAAAATATATCCAAATGCATTCTGATGCAGGGTTAATCACGTCCTGCCCTGAAACCGAACTTTCAGGAACCCTTTTTTTCTTAGAGAATTACGAGCTTCGTATCGCTATTTGGCCATACCTCTGCCCTCTACAATTTGTGATAGACACTCTAAAAAATAACCTCGGCAATGACATAAATTTCGATATACAAAAAACAACTATAGGACGTAAATACAATGACTATCACAGAAACAAGCTGGATGTTGTTGGATTTAGAAAAGTTTACTACCAAGACATTGGTGATACTTCATTGATTGGAATAATAATAAAAATAGGCGGCAAGAATGCGTATGTCAATACAAGGCATGAAAATTTAACTTTTCTTAACGAAGTAAAAAATCACAATTATTCAAAATATATACGTTGCGACGAGTATCTGTTAGGCAATCTTTCCTACTCCTGCTATTTTCTTTCAATATGTTCCTTAAAAAAAAACAAATCTCGCAACACAGAAAAAAACCCGCGCCCGACTTTTTTCTTTGAATAGCAGTATTACGGTTGTTGTCCCTTAGGCGTCCTTCAGTAAGACACACCCATTAGTCTGAACTAAGACAAAATTTCAATGTGCTAGGTGGCGGTTTTAGGCCTTGTCTAAATGCCTCTCGATGATACAATCACGATCCGACCTTGACGCGGCAGAAGTGATTAATACCTTCGCTGTCTCTCTCATTCCGGTGTCTCTATGCAAAGAGTTACTTTGACTCATATCGGTGCGGTATCATTGGGAAGGCTACTGGCCATCTGGTCCTTCGTCATCGGCGTCATCCTGCTGCTCTTCTACGGGCTGGTCTCGATCCTGCTCGGCATCCTCGGTATGGCGGCCGGAGCGGACGTCGTCCAGATGCTCCTCGGGATAATCATCACCCTTGTCATGGGCGTCATCGGCCTGGTGGTCTCAGCCATCGTGATGTTCATCTTCGGGTTCCTCGCGGCGATCGTGTACAACATCGTGCTCGGAGTCGGCGGCGGGATAGACGTGGACTTCCGCGAGAGGTCATGAAAGCCGCAATCCGCGAGCGGCATCACCCCTTGGTCCGCTTGCGGAAATGGGCCTCCATAAGCCATAAATATCACCTTGGGCGTAATACCTATACGCAGACCTCTAGGTGAAACCATCGAAGACAGGATAATCGTGAAGGGTGCGAGAGAGCACAACCTCAAGAACATCGACGTAGAGATACCAAGGGGAAAGATAACCGTCGTCACCGGCCTTTCAGGCTCAGGGAAATCCACCCTGGCGTTCGATACGATATACGCCGAGGGCCAGAGGAGATACGTCGAATCCCTCTCCCCTTATGCGCGGCAGTTCCTGGGCCTGATGAACAAGCCGGATGTGGATTCCATCGAAGGGCTCTCGCCCGCGATATCGATAGACCAAAAAACGACTTCCCGCAACCCGCGTTCCACTGTCGGCACGGTCACAGAGATATACGACTACCTCCGCCTTCTCTTCGCCCGCGTCGGACGCCCGCACTGCCCGGTATGCAAGAAGCCGATATCCAGGCAAGGTTCCGACGAGATAGCCGCCAGCCTGCTCGCTTCATCCAAAAAAGACGGCAAAGACAAGGTCGGGGATGAACCTAAAATCGACAAGGTCGAGATACTCGCACCGATAGCCCGGGGCGAGAAGGGGCGGTTCGAGAAAGAATTCGAGAGATTGAAGAAAGCCGGCCTCTACAAGGTGTATGTGGATGACGAGCCTGAGGATATCAGCGAAAACATCCCGAAGCTCGACAAGAACAAGAAGCATTCCATCTCCGCGCTTATCGACAAGGTGCAAATCAGCGAAGACAACCGCGCCAGATTGCATGAAGCCATAGAATCCGCCCTCAAGGAAGGGAACGGCATCATGATCGCGAGAAGGGGCAAGAAAGAGACCGTATACTCGCGGAAGAACGCCTGCCCCGAGCACAACATCTCATTGGGCGAGATCCAGCCGAGGGACTTCTCGTTCAATTCGCCCTTCGGCGCATGCCCTGAGTGCCACGGCCTTGGGTTCAAGATGGAATTCGATCCCGACCTGATCATCCCGAACCGCTCGAGATCCATAGCGGGCGGTGCGATAACCTGCTACAAGAGCCTGATGGAAGGCGGATGGAGGATGCACCAGATCCAGGAGGTCGCCGTCAACTACGGCATCGATATCGAAGCGCCGGTATCCAAAGTCCCCAAGGAGAAGCTGGACATCCTCCTATACGGCACCAAGGAGAAGATGAGGTTCACCTATGAGAGCAGGGACGGAAGCCTGAAGCACGAATACGAGAGGGAATTCGAAGGCGTGGTCCCCCAGCTGGAGCGGCTATTCCACCAGACGCATTCAGAATCCAGGAAAGAGGAGATCGCCAAATTCATGCTTGAGAAGACCTGCCCCGCCTGCAAGGGGAAGAGATTGAAGGACGAGATGCTCGCCGTGCTATTCGGCGGGCGGAGCATAATAGATATCTGCGAGCTTCCGATATCCGTTGCCAAAGCCCATCTCCTTTCATCCAAACTGACCGACAGCGAAAAAAAGATCTCGAGCCCGATCCTCAAAGAGATATCATCACGGCTCGAATTCCTGGAGAACGTGGGCTTGGATTACCTTAACCTCGCCAGGGAGAGCGCCACCCTTTCCGGCGGCGAGTCCCAGCGCATACGGCTCGCCACCCAGATAGGCTCCAACCTCACAGGCATAGTCTATGTGCTCGATGAGCCTTCCATCGGCCTGCACCAGAGGGACAACGCCAAACTGCTCGCGACCTTGAAGCGCCTGCGGGACCTCGGCAACACCCTCCTGGTCGTGGAGCATGATGAGGAGACCATGCGCGAGGCTGATCATGTGATAGACATGGGCCCCGGCGCAGGACGGCTGGGCGGGGAGATCGTGGCGAGGGGTTCGGTCAAAGACATCGAATCCGAGCCCCGCTCGCTCACCGGAGACTATCTTTGCGGGAGGCGCTCCATTCCGGCCCCGAAAGCGAGGCGAAAGCCCCAGGGCATGGTGGAACTGGTCGGCGCATCGGAGAACAACCTGAAAAGCGTCTATGTCGGATTTCCCCTCAAGGTCCTGACCTGCATCACCGGTGTCTCAGGCTCCGGGAAATCATCGCTCATCACGGAGACGCTGTATCCGACGCTATCGAACATCCTGAACGGCTCGAAACTCAAGGCCGGGAGGCATGAACTGGTGCGCGGGCTCAACCTGCTCGACAAGATAATAACCGTGGACCAGTCGCCGATAGGCAGGACGCCACGCTCGAACCCTGCGACATATGTGGGGGTGTTCACCCCTATCCGAGACCTGTATTCAAGGACGCCCGAAGCCAAGGCCCGCGGATACGGCCCGGGCCGGTTCTCATTCAACGTCCATGAAGGGCGGTGCGAGAACTGCGAAGGCGACGGCCTGATCAAGATCGCGATGCATTTCCTGGCCGATGTCTACGTTCCCTGCGAGGTGTGCAAGGGGAAAAGATACGATTCCCAGACATTGGAGATACTCTACAGGGGAAAGAGCATAGCGGATATCCTGGATATGAGCGTGGACGAGGCATACGATTTCTTCATCAATATCCCTGCCATCAAGAACAAGCTGGGGACGATCAAGGACGTCGGGCTGGGGTATATCAAGCTCGGGCAGCCTGCGACGACCTTATCCGGAGGGGAGGCGCAGCGGGTGAAGCTCGCCACAGAGCTTTCCAAGCGCTCGACCGGCATGACGATGTACCTATTGGATGAGCCGACGACCGGCTTGCATTTCGACGATGTCAGCCGGCTATTGCAGGTGCTACAAAGGCTTGTCGACAAGGGCAACAGCGTGATCGTGATCGAGCACAACCTGGATGTCATAAAGAGCGCGGACTGGGTGATCGACCTCGGCCCTGAAGGCGGGGAAGCAGGGGGGCGGATCGTCGCCCAAGGCAGTCCAGAACAGGTCGCAGCTGCGTCGGGATCATATACCGGCGCATATCTCCGAAAAGCATTGGGTGTGAAATGATGCGCTTCGAGCGTGAGAAGTATCCCGACCTCCCTGGCGTCTACCTGATGAAGGATGAGCGGGGCTCGGTCATCTATGTCGGCAAGGCGATATCAATCCGCTCGCGATTGTCCCAGCATTTCCAGACGGACACATCGAAAGCGCGGGCCATGGTCCCGCTTGTCGAATCTGTCGATTTCGTAGTCACAAAAGACGGGAACGAAGCCCTCATCCTGGAATCTAACCTCATCAAGAATTACCAGCCCAGATACAACATGCTCCTAAAAGACGCGAAGCACTATTCCTATCTCGCGATAACCGGCGAGGAGTTCCCCCGGCTCATGGTCGCGAGGAGGAACTCGCAGGGGAAGCTGAAGATGAAAGGGGCGAGGGTCTTCGGCCCCTTCACTGAAGGGTCGAAAAGGGCCATATCGGCCAGGTATCTGCGGAAACTTTTCAAGATACGCATCTGCGGAAAGGAGCTGCCGAAAAAAGAGTGCCTGCAGTTCCACCTGGGCAACTGCGACGCCCCGTGCGTCGGGAAGATAACCGCATCCGACTATTCCAAAAACACCGACGCCCTCGCGTCCGTGCTTGAAGGCAAGGCTGGCGCCAAGGAGCTGATCTCCTCCCTCACCGAGCGCATGTCGGCGGCTTCGGGCTCGCAGGATTACGAGAAAGCCGCGTCGTTGCGCGACCAGATCGGCTCGCTCGGGATATTCCTGGACCGCCAGCGGGTGGAAGGGAGGCAGCACACGGATGAGGACTTCCTCTTCTTCCAGCGGGTCGGAAAGACCCTCTATGTCCAGATACTCCGGAGCAGGGCGGGCGTCATCGGAAAGACAGAGAGCCATGCGATGGCGATAAAGGAGCAGGAGGAGCCTGAGATATCCTTCTGCCTCCAGTATTATGTCGAGGTCCCCGATAAAGTGTATACGAATCTTCATCCGATCGAGCTCGAAACCATCAACGAAGCGCTCAAGACGGATGCGTTCGTCGTGCCGGGGCGTGATAAGGCGAAAGTTTTGGAGATCGCGGCAAGCTCGCTCATCCATGGCAGGATAGAGCCGGCCATAATCAGGCTCAAGGATGCCCTTGGCCTAAAGCATCACCCCATCATCATAGAGACTTTCGACATCTCCACCCTCTTCGGTTCGGAATCCGTCGGCTCGATGGTCCAGTTCATCAACGGAGTGCCGAACAAGGCGGGCTACCGGCGCTTCAAGATCAAGAGCGTGGAGGGCCAGGATGATTTCGCCATGATGAAAGAAGTGGTGTCGCGCAGGTATTCCCGCCTGCTGGGGGAAGGCGCTCCGATGCCGGACCTAGTCCTCATCGACGGGGGCGCCGGCCAGATCCATGCCGCGATGGACGGGATGGACATCGCAGGTGTGAGGCTTCCTGTGGCGGGGCTGGCGAAAAAAGAGGAGGAGATATACCTGCCGAATCGCATGGAGCCCCTGAGCCTGCCCCGCAGCGATATGGGCCTCAAGCTCCTGCAGAGATGCAGGGACGAGGCGCACCGGTTCGCTGTGTCCTACCAGAGATTGCGGAGAAAGAAGAAGATGAAGGGTTGAAAGCGGTGAAATCACCCTGCAAAGCGAAAAGCGAACCATTATTAACCTCGGCGTGCATAATTAAGTTATAAAATCTGAGAAATTCTGATTTTTGTTATCCTCATCCAAAAGAAAGAAGATAATCGAAATCGATTTTTCAAAAAAAGGTGAAATATAGGATGAAATTCAAGGAAATGAGCATCAGCGCTAGGACAGGCTCCGCGCTCGATGAGATAGGATATATCGATGCGACCGAGGTCCAGGAGAAGGCGATACCGCTGATCCTCCAGGGTGAGGACGTCATCGTTAGGAGCCAGACCGGGACAGGCAAGACCGCCGCATTCGGCATCGGCCTGATAGAAGTGATCTCCAAAGACAAGACAAAGAAGGGATTGATACTGGCCCCGACGCGCGAACTGGCGCTCCAGATAACCCAGGAGCTCCGCTCTATCGCCAAGAACCACGGGATGCATATCATCGCGATATACGGCGGGGCGGGGATGGGAAACCAGATCTCGGCCATCCGGCGCGGGTTCGACATACTCGTGGCGACGCCCGGGCGCCTGCTGGACCACGTGCAGCGAGGGTCGCTGAAGCTCCATTACACCAACATCATCGTCTTGGATGAAGCGGACCGCATGTTAGACATCGGCTTCAAGCACGATATCGACCGGATCATGGGGATGGTGAGCCGGGAGCGTCAGGTGATGCTTTTCTCAGCCACGATCGATGCGCGCATCAAGGAGATGTCCTCTGAATACATGAACATGCCCGCGGTGATCGAGGTGGGTTCAGTAGGCAAGGTCCAAAAGATCCAGGAGCAGTTCATCAGCCTCTCAAGGGCAGAGAAGCTCCAGAAGCTCAAGGACATACTTCTCCAAGAGCCGACCTCGCGGACGATCGTCTTTGTCGCCTCCAAACGCGGGGTCGAGCACGTGTGCCGGAAGCTCAACGGGGAGAATGTCGAAGCGCGTTATCTGCACGGGGGCAAATCCCAGAGCCAGCGCGAGCATGCCGTCAAAGACTTCCAGGAAGGCAAGTTCAGGATCCTGATAGCGACAGACGTCGCTGCGCGGGGATTGCACATCGACGATGTCAACCACGTCATAAACTATGACAAGGCAGACACCGAGGATATGCACACCCACCGCATAGGCAGGACGGCGAGGATGGGGGCGAGCGGAAAAGCCACGACATTCGTGGAGATCGATCCGCTTCCCAAGAAGCAGCACCGCGGAAGGGGCGGAGGCTTCGGAGGACGCCCGAGCCAGCAGGGCGGACGCCCGCAAGGAAGGGACGACCACCGCCATGGCCGCCAGCAAGGGCACAGACGGTACTGAAGACCCGCGCATCCCCTGACACATCCCTTATTTATTCTTTCTTCAATCATCCAAAGACATGGACTGGCTTATCATATCGATAATCGCCCTCCTGCTTGTGCTGGGGGCAACCTATATTTTCTTGCGGAAAAGCAAGGCTCTCCAAGCGTCTAAGGCGGGCGGATCGGCATGGGCAGGCGGGGCGATAGGCTCGATAATCGGGGTGTCCATAGGGATAGCGCTCGTGGAATTCGCAGGATTCGATTATCCATTCCCCATCGTGACATTATTCCTCGGTTCTGCCCTCGGGCAGGTCTGCGGATTGCTGTACGAGAGGCGCATCAAGAAGAAGTGAAAAAAGGTCGAAAACCATGAAAGGTCCGGCAAGCCATTATCGGCATATGAAAAGCAAGAAGCTCTTCGAGAAAGGCAGGGCGCAGGTCGAGAACCGGAGAAAGGTCGTCAGGCACGCGGCCAAGAAGCAAGAGCCTTGAATGCTTCAAACGATAAAAAAGAAAAATCCCTCAGAATCCCAGTCCGAGGAAATGGATGAGCAAGACCAGCACTACCCCCGGGATGCCTCCGATCGCGACGATCCCGACCGAGAAGATATTTATCGGTATCCCGGCGCCGAAAAGATTCAGGATGAAGAACACCAGGATGCCCATTATCGAGTTCCCGATTATATACATGGGGTTCTTCAGGAACCTGAATATCAGGTAGACTATCAATAGCGCGACCAGCAATCCGATCAATCCAAACATGGCAAGCACCTCAGACGAAAGCTACCTTCATCAACCTCAGAATGATTATCAACAGGAGGCCGACGATGCCGCCAATAGCTACTATCAGTATGGTGATGATGTTGATGGGGATCCCCAGGCCGAAGATGGCGTTTAGGAGGAACATGATGACTATGGCGATAAGCGAGTTGATGAGCAGCGCGATCGGGTTCTGGATGAAGACGAGCAGCAGCCAGAGAACGATGATAGCGACTACGATTGTCCCAATCTCAATATGAGTAGAAGACATGGATATGCATCCCAGCGAGCGTTTAAATAAGCCCCTGCCCTCCCGCAAGCCCGCTTTCTGATGGTATTCAGCGGCTTTTTACGGACAGAGGGCGCGATCCCGGTTCCCAAAGAAAAAAAAGTCGTGATGAAACTAGGATGTCATGATCCGTTTTCCTGCCGGGCGCTTTTTTACCATGCCTTTTCCGCCCTTGCTCTTTGCTGCCCGTCCTTTTGCCGCGGTCATCCTTCCGCCTCTGCTTTTTTTAACCATGTTTACACCTCTTTGGCGGGATTCCGGAGAATCACACCGCAAAGGAGAACCGGGCCATGCCTTATAATCCATCCGTTTCAAAACCGCCGAGTTGCGGTTTCAGATGGTCCGGCACTATCCTGACGATTTGCGCGTTTTCTGATGAGAAAAAAGCGCAGGGAGCAAACGCCCTGATCAGACCTGAAGTCGCACGCCTACATCTGCCCTCGTTGTCGAGGTTAATTTTGCATCAACTCTAAATATCTGCTGCCATGACCATGAAAGAGGTTAGGCTAGTGCCTAAGCTCAAATAATAATAACCACGATGGGAGCAGCTCTTCTCCTAATCGGGCGGGTATGGATGCTTAAACAAACTGTGACTAAGCGTACTTGCCATGCTGCTTGAACTTGGACACTGATCTTTAATGAAAATGATTGCTTTGCGGTTATTCGTTCTTAAACACTAAAACGTGGCTATGATCGCCTTCCGTCGAGCAATAAATTATTTCTTGTTCGAAAAAGAATATTTTCGAAATCTCTCTCCCTATGTCCCAAGCCAACGGAGTCATAGGGCGGCCCTCACCAATCGTATTCGACACTTCGATAATGATCGTGGCATTTTTTTTCATTACCTTTTTGATTTGCCGATATATCCTTCCAATATCTTTCAAATATTTCGAGTAACTCCCGATTTTTGTATAATTTGTAAACGGATCTTCCTTATCAAAGGATCTCATATACGGCGGAGAAGTTATGGAAAAGTCAAACTTTGGCAATCTATAAGATCCGAGTTTTAGGGAATCGCCATGAATGATCTTACAGGGCTCTTTTATCCTGTCGTTGATGTATCCGTATTGGTTTTCGTCGTATTCTATCCCAACAACTGTCCGTCCCAGTCGTTGGCCTACAAACAACGTTGTGCCAAAACCAGCAAAAGGATCCAAGATCCTATCCCCTCTTTTTGTAAATTTACGGATGAACATCTCAACAAATTCTTCTGTATACCGGATATCCGTATCTCCATTGAATCTGATTTTTTTCAGTTTGCTAGAGATCAAAAACCAGGAATTTTCCATATGCAAACCTTTCATGTTCACTAATAAGAATATGTCATTTTAATGTTCTCCCAGACTTCCCGCATCC
>JAZDKI010000046.1:0-47819 GCA_043803165.1 Microcaldota archaeon | reverse complement strand
GATGCCGGGCTGGATCGTAATGGAGCCGGATAACGCTATCCGCGGAATGTTCGAGGATCTCTCGAGCGACATGATATGGGTGGATCCGAGATTCATCGGCCAAGCCCTCAAGGACGGGCGGCACATGTCATATTCGCTTGGGGAGCTGAACAGGCTTCTTGGCAAAACGAGGGATAAGCACGAGAATAAGATACTGAACGACCTGCTCTCCAGCTGGGGCATGAGCCTCAAGGATGTGCAGGACCGCCTCGCGACCAAGGAGAAAGGGCAGCCGCTGAATATGGCCGACCTTTATGCGCTCAGGCTCCCGGATTGGGAGAAGCGCGGGATCGCGATAAGGCCCAAGCACATGATAATCGAGGGATTCCTGAGGAGCTGCGGTTCGGATTTCAAAAGAGGCGAAGGCATCGCGAAGTTCCTGCTCGACAATCCTGAGATATTCGTAAGCCTCTGGCGCTCGGTCAATGAGGGCAACCTGATGTCGTCGCGCATAGCGCAGACCGTCAACGACCTTTCAGGGCAAAGCGTCGTCCTCAGGTTGAAAGATAGGATGAAAAAAGAGAACAAGACGCTCGATGCGATTGCCAAGGAAGAGCTGGGATCGGATTTGATCGCGCTGATACAGGGGGAGCGCCAGCGCTCGTTGGAATCATCGCTCGGGGGGAAGAGGCTCGCGACGGTAAGGGACGCGATGGCCAAGGACAGGAAGGATTTCATCACCGCCATGCGTGATTCGTTCCCTAAGGCTGCCCCGGAAATCGAGAGGGGTGCGGAAGCGGCCGCATTCGCGCTCATCGGACGCGAACTGGCAAAGAAGAATGTTTCGGATCTGACATCTGGGATAAAGGATGATGCCGCCATCCGTGCGGTGCTGGATGCCGGATATGCCTCCAAGGCCAAGGCGATATATGATAAGGTGGCCGCAGGCAAGCCGTTCTACGATGCCATAGCGCAAGAGCTCCCTGGCAAGGTGGCCGAGATAAAATCCAAGGTGCTAACCGAGAGGCAGAAGCAGGTTTACGAATCGGTGGCGAAAAGGCTCACCGTAGATGGGCATTACCTAAAGGTCCTGCCACCTTCAGAGATAGGTTCAGCCGCCCCATCGGTATATACCGGAGTGGAGGTGGGCTCCCTGCTGGATGTGCTCGACAAGAGGGCGGCCAGGGAAGGGGATGCCGGATCGGCGTTCGCCTCGATATTGAGGATGTATGCTAATAATCCGGCCGCGCTCACCGCTTTCAACGCATTGAAGGTCCAGGCAAGCGAGCAGATATACGGCGATCCGAAGAAACTCGCCGCGCTTTTGGCCGGCATCGGAAAGAAGTTCGAGGACGAAGTGAAGAAGCTGAGGGCGGAGGCAAAAGGCGACCAAGCCAAGGAAGCCGGATTGAAAGCCAAGATCGCCTTGCTCGAAACGACGCTCGTCGCAAATGTCGCCGTGCAGGCCAGGAAAGAAGGATTCCTCGGGCCGAAGCTGATAGAGAGCATACGCTCCCTGAATCCCGAGACCCAGACCAGGATAGTCAAGATGGTCGATAAGGGATCGGATACCAAGCTGGGCTTGGGCATCCTGCCGTTCCTCATGAGCGGGAAGAATGAGATACGCGAGGAGGTTCGTGGCAGGCTCCCTGGCGTCCTCAGATACATGCTTGATCAGGAGGGGACATTGGCCAAGATGACCCCGGACCAGATATACAATCCGAAGAGGTATGACCCGAAGACAGACAGCACGACATCCCATTTCGGCCCGGAGTTCATCGAGGCGCTGAAAGCCAAGAACCTGTGGGTGGACAAACTGGAGGATATCAAGAAGCGGAGAAGGGCCAGGACCTACAAGGATGCCAAAAGCAGGGCAAGGGAAGAGATGAATGAGAGGAAGAGGGCGGCCATGCCCACAGCTGCCGAGAAGGAGATCGCCGCGAGCCTGAGATGGGTGCCGGCACGGAGCGAAGGCGCGGCCACGAGGGCAAAAGGACAGCAGGTGGCCCCTCCGAAGGCAGGGCCTGCCAAGCACAAGGAGGCCGGCCTGGACCCGAAGGTCAGCGCGTTCTTCAGCGCCCAGACAGAACTGTCGAATTTCATCGAGACCGCGGTGGGCCAGCTGATCGACAGCCCGAAAGACCGCCCGTTGATATTCAAGGCGTATCACCGTGCGATGACCGAAAGCGCTGCCGAACCGGACAAGGCAGCCATAGCGGAATACTCGAAAGATGGCATGAAGCCGATGATGAAGCAGGTCATCATCGCCCTCGCCAAGAGGTGGGTCTACGCCACTTTCAGCGGGACGCTGGGGACGGCGAAGGCGGCAGAGCACCTGAAGGTGACAGGGTATACGGCCAGGATAAAGGGCCAGGGGGCGCAAGCGGCGCCTGAGCTCATCATCGACAGGAAGAGGATCCCGGAGGAATTGACCATCGATAAGATGGAGGTCCTGGCTGCGAAGCTGAAGGACTTCATAGTGAAATGGGCCTTGCCTCTGGACGAGGCTGAGAAGAAGAGTACCGCAGGCAGGTGATGGCATGGCAAAAGTGGAAATCGTCAACGGATATATCGTATTCAAGGCTCAGGGCAGCACATACAACTCCCCGATAGCGGTATCCAAGGGCATGGCTTGGGCGGATCTCGAGAGGAGGATAAAGCAGGCCAGGAACATCGTGGCTATGGGCATGCTGCAGAAAAACCCCAAGCTCGCAAGAGAGATTTCCACCGCGACATACGGCCATCTGAGATCATACGCATCAGCGCGCAGGCCTGAGCCTAGGCGCACCATATCAGCACCGTCCCGCCCTGCGGCTGCGCGCAGGGGAGCCGGACCCAAAGGCCCGGCCATCACCCCGGCCTGGATAGAATCGCGCATCAAAGAGGCGTCGAGGGATTCCCGGGCAAGATCCGCCAGGACGCTCCATGAAAGCAGCCTTTATGTCCAGGCGTATCTCTCCGCCGCAAGGCCGGCAGGGATAGACCGGAGCGAGAAGCAGGCTGCGGCGACATACGCTGTTTTCGACGCGCTTTGGAAGATCCCCAGGTTCAGGTTGCGTCTGGCCACGATGGCCTACGATGAATGGACCGAGAAGGACAAGAGCAAAAGGCGCTTATGGGAGTTGGTCGACCTCAACGCTTTCGTCCAGGGCAAAGGCTCGCTCTCGGCGATTCGGGGGAGCTCCCTGGCCCCGAAGGAAAAGGCGGACGTCATGCGCGGGGCAGACATGTTCATAAGGTATTTCTTGTATGGCATCGTGGCCACAGACCCCCATTTCTCCTTGTTCCGCAAAGAGCTCGGGAAGATAAAGGACGCGGGATACGCCCTCGGCAACATCCAGCGGAATCTTACCGGCGCCGACAAGCTCGGCCTGCTCAGGACCCAGCTCACCCTCCCGATAAACGCGGATATGATCACGCTCTCCTCGCTGTTCATCCGGAGATGGACTCTGGAAAAAGAGAGCGGCATCCCGCAGGGGAGGATCAGCGAGTGGAATGCCCCGGCCCCGATACCTCTCCCAGGAACGAGCACGCAGGCGGTTCCCTCGAAAATCCCCGCTCCGGGGCTCAAGGCGCCAACCATCAAGCCCATGAGGATCGGTGTCATCGGCGATTCCATCACATCCCTGACCACCAGCAGGACGTATATACTTCCGCTCAGGGTCCTCCTCGACAAGACCGCCCCGGGCTCTAAGGTGGACCAGTACGGCAGGAGCGGGCAGACGATACTGCAGATCCAGGCAAGGTTCCAGAAGGACATCCTCTCAAGGCGGTATGATGTCGTGATCATCCAGGGCGGGGTCAACAAGGCCGAGAGCATCCCATATCGGACGGCGCAGAAAGCCTTCGCGGATATGCTCAAAGAGGCGCTGAGACGAAGCGATAAGGTCGTGGTCCTGACCATCACGCCCTGCTCGACCAACAAGAACCTGAGCGAGGAGAATGCCAAGCTCGCGCAGGCGAACATCCAGAGGATAAACACCTGGCTGCTCAGCCTCCCGGCCAGGGTCAAGGGCCTCACCGTGGTTGACACCTCGCCCCTTGGCGAACCTGGAAGGCTCGGGCCGAAGCTCAAGCCCATCTATGATTATCGCGACGGGCTCCACCTGAGCGAGAGGGGACATGCGAAACTCGCAGAGCTCATCGCAACGGCGCTCGGCGCGCAGGCAGCGCCGGTCACGGCGAAGACGGCCCTCCAGCTTTTCGCGGACAAGAACTGGAAGAACCTCGATGCGATGCTGTTCGGCGCGGTGAAGACCGGAAACCCGGTCCTGCTGGTGAAGATCGCCAGCGACCTTGACATCCCGGGTGTCCGGGTGAAGCCGGCATCGCTGGAAGATGCCCTGCGGGCATTGGGGAGGAGGGATATCGAATCCGCTTTCGCCAAGGCGTTCGAGCACCTCAAGGACGACGCGACGTTCATGTTCTTCTGCGGCTCCAGATACAGCGGCATCAGGCGGAGCGTCCAGCTCTCGCCGGATAATTCCCCGCAGAGCAACCGGAACCGCCTCTATGTCGCCACTGCGGTCCAGGCGTACCTGAACCACACGGCCTCGCAGAACGCGAAGCTCGGGGGGGACCTGAGGATGCTATACCGGGATACGCTGGGAATGAAACAGGACAGCCTGCCCATCAACGGGCTGGCGGATATGCGCCTGCTCTCCGCCCTGGCGGTCTACCAGTGGAGGATAACCAAATCCAACCGGGAAAAGGCGGTCGGAGCCTGGAAGGGGCCGGGATTGTCCACGCCGCAACGGATCCCGCCGGATAGGAGGGTCCCGCCGCGACAGGTGGAAGGGGACCGTGCGTTGCCCATCTGAGGGGGATACACGAAAATCCTTCAAGAGTGACAGTTCTTCTTAAACCTTCCTCCACATTATTACATAAGTATGGCCGGGCGAAAGGACAAGGTCAGAGAGGAGAAGCAAGACCCAGCGCAGCCTGTAGCCCAGGATGACCGGCGCAGGGTGTTCCGGAGGTTCCACAGCGTGTGGAAGTGGGTGGCGGGCGGGGTCTTCGCAGGGGGCATCGCCATCGGCGGAAGTGATATAAAGAATCCCGGAGGAGATATCGCTATGGCAGTGCCAAGGATGAAGGCTCAAAGCCCCGAGGAGAGGTTGATCGATGAGAACGTGGAGAAGGCCACTGCCGCTTTCAGGAAGTATGTCTTCTCAGGGGACCCCAAGGAGAAGGAGCTGTTCGTCAAGCTTTTCGAGGGGAAATGGACCGATGACCGGCAGAAGATCAGGTTCAGGGACCGCCTCAACCTGGAATTGGAGAGGCTCGTCGGGGAGAAGAAGGGATTTCCAGGCCACCCCCTGATCAAGCCGGTCTGGGACGCCTATAAGGGGAAGCTGGGCAGGGTCGGCGCGCTCCCCCTGCTCCGTCCTGCGCATTTCACTGATTTCCTCTCCGCCATATCCGATGTCCGCTCCGGCCTAGAGACGTCGATCGCGAGCCAGAAGGTGGTGGACCGCCTGGTGGCGAAGGTCAAGGAGGCCGATGATAAGAAGGCGTATGCCAAGACAGGGAGCGATATCGACCTTGTCCGAAAGATGGTCTCGCGGGGGGTGGGGCTCGAAGATGCCGCAAGGCGGGTCATCGAGAGGCCTGCATACGAAAGGCTTGTAGCCACATACGGCGAGGGCTTCGTATCCCAGCTGGCGGCCCGGATGCCCAAGCTGCAGGCTGACCGATGCATCAACGCGATGCGGGGATTCATACTTAGCGGGGATATGGGCAAGAGGGAGGAGTTCCTGCGCATATGGAGGGACAACCAGAAAAGCGATGACTTCATCAAGGCGGTCGTCCCGCTCTTCAAGGAAAGGATAGTCCAGGATGTCCCTTCAGGGCTCAAGGCCGTGATCGATGCTTATCGGACCCACCAGCGGGGGCAAGGGAAGCCCGACATGATCTCCCCGGTCTCTTTCGTGACCCTGGTGGGCGAGCTCTATAAGAGGGCCACCGAAGGGAAGCCCGACGAGGCTGAGGATCTCAAAATCAAGAGGAACGCGGCGGTGGAGGGTCTCCGGAAGGAGAACGGCAAGGAGGTCGTGGACGCGCTCCTGTCGATAGTCGCAAGGGGGATGGCAGACCGCGCGATCGTCCTGCTAAAAGACGTCGTCAGGACCGGCAACTCGGCTTCCGAGAAGGCCCTGCTCGACATATTGAACGGGAACCTCGCCACGATCGTGGATGACGCGATCGAGATGAAGGCCGTCCAGCACAACCCCGTGTTCTGGGACCGCTTCGTGAAGCTCTATTCCGCTTACAAACGGAGCAACAGCAACTTCGCTGACCTGGACAACATACTCAAGAGCCGGAACCTCGAAGTGTCCATCAGGGATGTCGTGGTGGAATTCGGCAAGCCCGTCCCGGATATGAACCGGCTCCTCCGCACGCATGGCAGGGAGTTCGTATCGTTGGTGAAGGACAATATCGGATCGCTCTTATGGCTTGTGCGGGAGCCGGAGCAGCTCGCTTCTGCGATAGGGCAGAGGGCGCAGCGCGGGGACAAGTCCGCCGAAGGATTATCGGCGTTCAAGTTCGCCGGGCCGACCGAAAAAGCCCTCGCAGAGGCGTATCTCGTGCTCATCTCAGGCAGGGTCGGGATGGCCGGCGTAGCCCCTGAGCTCATCGAATACATGAAGAAGAACAGGGACAAGCTCGGCTTCCTCACGATGAGCATGCCGGGGATCATCCAAAATGAGCTCAAGAGCCGCGCGGCCGGGAAGACCCCTGAAGCGGCATTCGCGAAGACGGTCCTCGACAAATACGGGGACGATGCCGGCGCGACGCTCTACAAGGCATACCAGGCTTTCGATGCGTATACGAGGGGACGCGAGGGCCTCGTGAAAAAATACACGGAGGAGTTCGTCTCCTATGTGGACAAGAACATCCAGCACCTCTACTGGATACTCAAGCCCGCCGAAGAGATAGGCCGCTCATTGAAGGCCCACGACCCGTTCGTGATAGCGCTCCATACCGATGAGAAGGTAGGATACTCGGCCCTCTCCCTCGCATCAGCCGTGAGGGATATACACAGAAGCCTCGGCGCTGAAAAACCGGACCGGGAGAGGCTCGTCAAGCTCTATGGGGAGAAGCTCGTCGCGCATGTGGAAAGCGACCGCGGCGCGTTGAGATGGGCTGCGACCGCTGCTTTGGATCAGGTCGCGGAAAGGATCATCAATCCGGGCAAGGACTCCTCCGCGAGGGCCCTTGTCAGGTTCATATTCCTCCCTAAGACGGGCCAGCTTATATCCGCCATCGCAAGGTCCCGCTTCGCCGTAGCCGAAAGGGGCCTTGCGCTGATGGACGCGCAGGACGCTTACACGGTGAGGTTCACCGAGGCGTCATTGCGGGAGCACACGCCGAAGCCGCTTTCCGCCGATGTCAATAAGGAGCTCAAGGCGATCGAGGTCATGCGCAAGGGCATCGTCAAGACCTTGAGGAAGCTGGAGCGGGACATCGGATCATACGAGATGCTCGAGCCCGCACGGGCCGTCCTGAGGGCCAAGACCCGGGAATGGCAGGACGAGGCGATGTCCATCCATGACGCCGCCAAGAGGTCCAAGGACCTCGCAGAAGCCCAGTCATACAGCAGGAAGCTCAAGGACCTCCAGGCAGGCATAATCACTTTGGACGACCTGCGCAAGACCGTAAGGCTCGTCTTCTCGGCGATCCATATGGCCGAGACAGGGGCCGACCTGCGGACAGGCGCGATGACGAGCACCCTCGGCTTCCTGGGGACAAGCACGGATGCGAACACGATCAACTCGCTTATCAGCTGGTACGGGGCCCAGAAGGAGAAGCAGCCCCTGATCGGGGCCATAGCACAGAAGATCATGAAGAAGGCTTCCCCCGATTTCTACAGGTTCCTGCTGAAATTGGAGGGGGCGGACCTCATGGACGCCCTCACCAAGACCTACGATGCGGTCGAGAAGAAGGATACGCGCAAGATGAAGGAGGCTTCCACCCTCTATGGATCGGACTTCGTCAAGGCGGTGCAGGCGCAGAAAGAGCACCTAAGCCTCCTCAAGGGCGTTATCACCCCGGAAGATATCAGATTCGGCAAGAACAGGTTCTACTCGGAGATAGTCAAGCGCTGCTTCCTCGCGATCAGCGAGGAGAGGATGGGCGAAGACCGCGAGGCGATGGAGAAGCTTTACGGGAAAGCGTTCGTCGCCGCGATCGTGAAGCACAAGGATGCCTTGCTGTCATTGAAGCAGGCAGGAGACGTTTTGAAGCTCGTCGGGGCCCTGCCCGCGGATGCGCAGAAAGAGATATTCCAGGCGTATCCGGGCGCTTACGCCATGACGATACCGGCCTTGGAGCGCGCGTTCTTCCGCGAGGAGGCCGGGCTGATGTCTGCCATGCAGACGATATACCGCGCGCAGAGCGGACGGCCTCCGGCGAACGCGAAGGCCGCGGAGAAGGAGAGGTTCGAGAAAAGGATGAAGGACCTCGAAGGCGAATACGGCAGGAAGCTTATCAGCCTGGTCTTGGACAATCGGGCGGAATTCTGGTTCCTCGGCCGGGGAAAGGAGAGCCGGGTCGTCCCCTATCCGGAGCTATCATCCAGGCTGGATAGGCGGAAGGACCTCATCATGAAGCTCCACGAGGCGTATCGCGAGAGCGATACCGCCCAATCCCCGATTTTCATGCTGAAGCTGCAGAAGGTATCGACCAAGCTCCCGGTCATCTTCGCCATGCTGAGGGCCGCCCTCACATATGACAAGCCGGATGATCAGATCGGCCCGCAACTGAAGATGGCGATAGAGGAATACCGCAGGTCGTTCGGCAAGGGCAAGGAGGCCGACTACCTGCTGAAAAAATACATCAACATCGACCTTTTCGCAAGGAAGATATCGGACATGTCCAGGACATTGGGAGTGCATCTTCCAGATGAGGTGCGGGTCAACGGGATACCTGACCTTGAAGCCCTCGCCAAATTCCTCACAAGCGACGCGGGCAAGGCGCTGGTCAAAGCCGGACGCGAGCAGTTCGAGAGGATGCACCAGCAGTATTCCTCGTTCCGCGCGAACAGGCCCTTGGACGCGGCAAGCGATTTCTCTGATACGAGCCTGATTAACCTGAAGAGCAGCATATCGATAATCGACGCCTTATATCTGGGGATGATCGGGAAAAGATCAGGCTCGGACGTCTTCGGCCCCGCCGCATCGATCGCGACGATGGAATGCATACTCGCCCTATCCGGCAGGGACCCGTACCTGATCGGGCCATTCCTCTTCGACGTATTGGAACCGATGATGTCCGTCGTGCCTGATGAAGGCACGTTGGTGAACGGCCTCAGGACATTCATCACAAGCCTCCGCATGAGATACGACTCGTCAACATCGGATCTCGCTTTCAGCAGCTCGGTGATAAGGGAGCACTACCTGAAGAAGTTCGCAGCCCTGGCCATCAAGATAAAGGAGGCCAAGGACTCGTTCCGGCACACCAATATAGAAGATGAGTTCAAGCAGTACCCGAGGGTGGGCCTTACGCAGTCGGGCTTCGGAGGCACTGACATGCCATACCCGTTCAAATTGAAGAGCCCTTGGTACTCCGGGCAGGACCTGTCGCAGGTGAAGCCCCAGTACCTCTCGCTCTCGCTCCCCAAATCCATGCTTCCGCTCGTATCCCCGACAGGCGTGGGCATCGGGACCACCGTCAATTACGGCACCCGGGCGAGCTGGAGCTCCGGGGCGGTCGAACTGATGAGGATGAACCGTGAGGAGCTGAGCCCGCCCCCCGAAGGGATGGCCAGGCCCACTGTGCCTGCAGGCAAGAAGATAAACGTGATGGGTTCGGCCGTGCTGATGCGCGTCATCATGGGCGTCATGAGCAAGCCCCTGGAAGCCGAAAAGAAGATGTTCTGGCTGAGCGCATCCGGAGACGTCCTTGGGAGCTACGGCTCGGAGACCGATGCCTCTGGCGCGATCAGGCGCGGAGGCGGTGCGACCGGGCTCATCGCAGGCAGGGGCGTGAGCGGAGGGATCTACGCCGAGGTCAAGGTTGGCGCCGGGACAAGCGAGAGCGGCGAAGGCGACGCCAAAACCATCACGACTGTGACAAGCGGGGCCGGAACGCTCCGTGTCGCTAACCTCCCATTCAAGAATTTCCCGATCCTCAAGGCCGGCGTGGTGAGGTCCATGTACCTCACGGTGGAAGGCGCGAAGACCGAGGCCACCGCCACGACAACCGACGACCTGAGCGGAGTCTCGACGAGCGTCAAGACCAGGACAGCGGAATACGCGAGGGGCACGATGGAGACATTCATCGACCTCGCCAAGAAGAAAGGCGGCCTTTTCGTATACTTCAAGGGCAACCGCGTCCCGGAGCTTTTGGGTCCGAAACCCGCAGGAGGCGGCGAGGCCGCGGTGCTGCAGGAGAGGGAGGAGATGGCCCAAGCCAGGATCATGTATATCCATTCCGATGGCTCCTACTACCAGGCGGCCTGCGGGACCGATAGCGTGAGGCAGCTCGGAAACGTCCTTTACGCCGCATTGAGCAACGACAAGGCGCTCCTGGAAGCCCAGATGATGGCAAGGACATGCTAAAGAGCACGGACCCGCTCGCCGGGTTCAACGGGGCGGCGATGGGTTTCACTGTGGGCAAGCATTCCATGCTCGCGATATCGCAGATAATCCGCAATATAAGCTCCATGAATCCGAAATTCGTCGAGCAGGCCCTCGGCTACGCCTTCACCAAGAGCGTGCTCGTCGAGCATGGGCGCAAGGCCAAGGATATCTATTTCGTCGCATACCGCGGGGACGAGCGTATCGAGGTGGATGCGGCAAACCCGAGCAGGATCAAGAAGAGCGAGTTCCGCGGCGCCACAGGGGAAGTGATGTGGAGGCGGATAAGGATCGACCCCGAAGTGATGTACCAGGCCGAGGTGAGGGGCGTCGGTGGCTATGCCATGGGAGGGCCCGTGGTCGGCGTGAAGTTCCAGGTCGAGAAGAGGCAGAGCAGATACAAGACGATCGGATTTGGGGGGGTGGCCGCATACAGCACCATCGACCCTTGGTCATTTGCGAGCGCGCTTCTCGATGAGACCAAGCAGATGAGCGAGAAGCACACCAACCTCCTCCTGGGCTTCAACGTCTGGCAGGAAGACAAGGCGAGGGACAGCGGGTTCTATTTCGGCCTGAATTTCCTGTATTCACGGATCGAACAGCTCGTATATACCAACCTGGACGGCACGCCGAAGACAGACATCTCCGACAAGGATAAGTTCTTCGCCTCCGCCCTGATGCTCTATTATGCCAAGAAGCACAATTTCCTTGTCGGCTTCGAGAAGGTGCCTGGCTGGACCAATGTCTACCAGGCTATCGATAATGCGATGAGGGACATGAGGATGAATCCCGAGAACGAGGCCACGATACTCTCCACGCTCCGGACGGGCCTGGAAGAGGCGATGAAAAACGACATCTACCGCGCCGCCATCGGCTACGGATACGACGGCAGGAAGCTAGGGGTCTATGTCTTCGGGGGCGGGCAGCTGATGACCGGCGCGGACGAACTGCAGACATATGCCGGCCTGAAATCCATATTCGTCTTCGGAAGGCCGGCCAAGGCGTTCTTGGAACTCGGCGGCTACGGATACCTGATGCCCCGGACCTTGATAACCGAGACGTTCAAAGAGACGGGGGAATTGGATACCTTGACCACGATCAACCCGAACAAGGAATACATCGACTTCACCCTCGGTGTCGGTTCCAATAGATATCCCCATATCACCGACAAGCCGTATAAGCGCACCATGACCCTCCTCGCCAGCCCCGATATCGGGGCCGCGCTGCGCGATGCGTATATGGAATTCGGCCTAAAGGCGAATACGAGGCGGCTGGAGAACGTATATGGGAGGAGCTTCGCCTCCGTGATGGCGGCCCATGCGGGGGAGATGACCTGGATGCTGAGGCCCCAGGCGGAGATAAAGAGGTGGCTCCAGACGAAGCTGGATGGGGACGAAGGCGCCGTCTACCGGATAATGAACACCCGCGATGATGTCCCGAAGGCTGATGCCAAGGTCAGGGACAAGGATGCGAGCGCTGTGATAGACATCTTCATCAACCTGCGCAGGGGATCCGCCGGCAGGAGATACCTCGCCACAAAGGGATACCGCAAGAGCATGATCAGCGCGGTGGAAGCGGCAGGAGATAGCCTCTCCTTCATGCTCCTGCCCCCGGAGAAGATAAGGGAGGGATTCAGGGCCCGCGCCAAAGCCCCGGCAAAGGGCCGGAAGCAGAGCCCTGAGAACCGGATCGCGGAAGCCGCGATGCCAAAACCCGTCATCAAGGAGAAGCTCACCGGGGGGGAAGCGAGGAAGCTCCTCGAAGGCAATATCGTCGATGCGGCGTTCGGCTGCATGATGGGCAAGGAATCCAAGGACGACATCAACCCCCGGAGCTATGATGTGGTGATAGCCAAGCACCTGCTCGCCGACCCCAAGGCGGAGCATTCCACGTTCTTCGTGCGCTTCGTCGCAGGAGGCGGGTTGCGACCTGAAGCGGTCGGCCGGATAGAGATCGGGGATAGCACCGACAGATACCAGTGGACCAAGCAGAGGACGCCATATGTCCAGCTTGACCTAAGGAAAGAGGGCGGGGACTACCACGCCACTTTCCTCGGAGACCGGAGGACCGCGTTCCTCGGGGCCTGGAAGCTGAGGACGGGCATGAACATCCCGATACGGCCTTCTGAATTCAGATACTGGGACCCTGAGAGGAACCTCAAGGGCGGGGCGATAATCCAGATCCTCAAGAGGCACAACCTCGAGATAATAACCAATATCCTATATGGGAGGGCCCAGACCGGGTATATCCGCTACGAGCAGGCGACATTCAATGTCACGGGGGAATACATAAAACTGGACAATTCCGCGGCATCGGAGAGGTATACAGGCTACCTGTTCTTCAACCACCTCGGAAGGAGCGTATATGCGAGCAAGAACGTCTTCAAGAAACCAGACGAGCTGCGCGAAGTGTGCCAGAAGCTCGGCGCCAACGCGACCTGCACCACCCTGGATGAGTATAAACGGATAACCGGGGGGATCGGGCTCAACTACTACAAAATCAACTACGTCACCGGATCATCGCATAAATTCGACGTCTTCCTCGAGGCAGGTGCCATGACGAGGATGCCGATGGTGCCTGAGGGGACGGTGGGCCTCGAGGTCGCGCGCAAGGCCAGGTTCCCGGGTTCTTGGCCGACGTATTATACCGGCAAGATGACTTCAAGGACGAGTCCGGTCTTCGCGATCGGGGCCGCATACGAGCGGAAGATGCCGAACGCGAATTGGAGCTGGTTCTTCGGGGTTGCCGGCGGGATGGGCGTCCCGCTCAACCAACTGGGGGTCCCGGGGAGCATCCTGCAGCCCAACCTGCTGAATGCCTACGACCAGTCCGCCCTGACATATAAGGACAGGAAATTCGGCTGGTTCCTGATAAACGCAGGCATCAAATTCGAATGAGCCTCACTTGCTTTCTATCAGGGGAGGGGTGAAGGGGGGCATCAGGTTGAAGGGCCGGATCAGGAATATGGCGTTGATGCTGGCATTCGCATTGATCATGTTCAGCACCTCTGCGCCCCCGTCGACCAGCGGGAACTGCTTGGTCTCCTCGAACTCCTTGATGAACTTCCGTATCGCATCCGGGGTCGCGGTGCAGCGCGCCTCCCCGTTTATCTTCACATTCGCGGCGTTCGGGCGGTAGTCGACATTATAGGACCAGT
The DNA here is from genome assembly GCA_043803165.1 of Microcaldota archaeon. Taxonomy (GTDB): domain Archaea; phylum Micrarchaeota; class Micrarchaeia; order Anstonellales; family Bilamarchaeaceae; genus Bilamarchaeum. The sequence goes on along the minus strand of JAZDKI010000046.1, from coordinate 34,103 downwards.
ATAATATGACGGCATCGTCCCCGTCCTGCTCCACGCCATCCACGCTGACAGACACCTCGATTGATTCGGGGATCACGTCCGCCTCTTTCCTGATCTCCGCACCCTTGAACATCAATGAAACGACTTCGAGCATATGTATCCCGCTTTCCAAGTCGCAAAGACGGAATAAAAAGCTATCCCTCTTCAACGTTTTTTCCGCATCCGGCCGGGATTATCCTGACTTTGCCCCCGAAATCGCGCTTATCAAGCTCCGCGCCCTTCATGAGCCGGTCCAAGGTTATCGCGAGGGCCGCCACCTCGCTGTGCGGCTGGTTCGTCACCGAGATGTTGAAATCGGCGAGATGATACACCTCCGGGGGGACGTGCTCGCTACCCACAACCAACAAAACCCGTTCCCGCGCCCGTATCGCTTCCGCCGCCCCGTCGACCGGCAGGCCATACATCGTCAGATGCACTATCGCGAACCCCTCGCGCTTCTTCGCCTTGATGAACGGTATGGCGCTCTTCACGTAGCTGATCGAGAAGGATGCATCGGAACCGGTGGATTTGCCTCCCCATCGCTCGCAGATGCGCACTACGCTGTCTTCGAGGCCCGAATCGTGCTGGCCGGCGTATGCGATCATTTTTGCCCCGAACGCCCTTGCCACCAAGGCCACATGCGTGGATATGCGCTCATCCCTGGGAAGCCTATGCGAGAGGCGCAGCACTTCGATTTCCATATATGCACTTATCGAAGAGAGGTTTAAAATCCTGAATCGGGATATCGTATGCATGACATATTTCGGCACGAACGGGGTCAGGGGAAGGTTCGACGAACTGACGCCGGAACTGGCCCTGATGCTCTCCCAGGCCATCGGTTCATACTTCAAAGGGGGGAAGATCATCCTCGCGCGGGACTGCAGATTGACCGGTGACGTCCTGCGCTCCGCTGTCGCATCAGGCCTCGCTTCGGTAGGCTGCGAGGTCGTGGATATCGGGGTCGCGAGCTCGCCTACGGCGGAGTTCATGAACAAGAAGCTCAAGGCTGATGGATGCATCATCGTGAGCGCGTCGCACAACCCCCCTGAATGGAACGCCCTGAAGGTTGTCGATGGGAACGGGGTCTCTGTCTCCAGGGAGCGCGGGGCGGAGATAGAGAAGATGCTGGATATGCCCAAATTCGTCCCGTATGACAAGGTCGGGAAGATAAACCCGTATGAGATGGCGACGGATGAGCATATCGAGGCGATAGCGGCGAATGTCGATTCCGTAAAGATAAAAAACAAGAAGCCGAAACTCGTCCTCGACTGCGGCAACGGCACCGCATGCCTTATCGCCCCCCTGCTCATGAAGAGGCTGGGCTGCGAGATATTGACGGTCAATTCGCACCCGGACGGGAGGTTCCCCGGGCGCCCATCAGAACCGACCGAGGCGAACGTGAAGGAACTTATTTCGCTCGTGAAGTCCAGCGGATCCGATGCGGGCATCGCCTGGGACGGGGACGGGGACCGTGTGATATTCGTCGACGAGAACGGAGGATATGTCATAGGCGACAAGGTCTACGCGCTCTCGATTTTGTGGAAGGCGAAAAATACGAAAGCGAGCGGCGGGAAGGCGGGTGTTGGTGGAGACGTGATAACCACGGTAGCCACAAGCAGGGCTGTCGAGGATGTCGCCAAAAAGATCGGGGCGAAGGTCCGTTATACCGCGATAGGCGCGCCATACCTCTCAGAAGAGATGCGCAAAGGCAAGGCCTGGATGGGAGGGGAAGAGGTGGGAGGGGTCATCTGGCCTGAGCTGTCTCTTGCCAAAGACGGATTCCTGACCGCGGCAAAACTCGCGGAGGCGCTCTGCGAAAGGTCGCTCGGGGACTGGCTCGGGGAGGTCCCATCATACCAGAATGTCAAGCTCAAGGTCGATGCTGATGCGAAAAAGAAGAAGGAGATAGTCGCCCGCGTCCTCGCGCACGCGAAATCCAAAAAGCTCGAGCATATCACGGTGGACGGCGTCAGGATCAACCTCAAGGACTCCTGGGTGATCGTCCGCGCATCAGGGACAGAGAACTACGTGCGCATATTCGCGGAAGCCAAAACCCTCGAACAGGCGCAGAAGCTCGCCAAAGAATACGAAACAATAGCCAAGGGCAAATGATGGATAGGCGCAATGGGGGCCCCGTCACGGGGCAGGCGGCTGTTCCACCGCTGATTTCAGGAGCGGGATTATATCCACCTCGGCGGCATCATTGGGTATCGAATTGGTGGTGAAGACGCCGTCGCAGGCTTTCCGAAGCTTCGCGAGCGAGTCGTTGAGGAAGAACCCGTGCGTCGCGGCGCAGAGCACCTTCTTCGCCCCGCCCTTCTTCACATTCTCCACGGCCTTCAGCATCGTGCCCCCAGTCGAAATCATATCATCCAATATAAGCACGTTCTTGCCTGAGACCTCGAATCCCCTCTCGACCTTCTGGACCGAGCGGGAAGCTTCTACGCTGTTCTCGTATTCCCCGCGCACCTTGTTCATGCTCTTTCCCCCGTATTCTGATACGAGGTAGCTCGCGCCCTGATCAGGCGAGATGACCTCCATCGCGTCCAGGCCGAGCTTCTTCCTCGCATGCTCGACCAGGAGCTTGCCTGCGCTGAGGTTCGTTATCTTCAGGTTTGAGTACTCGGATTCGCCCTCTTTTTTCAGGAAATGGCAGTCTATCGTTACCAGCCGGACGGCCCCGAAATCAGCGAAAAGCTTGCATAGCACCTGCGCTGAAAGGGATTCGCCCATAAGGAAAGTCTTGTCCTGCCGGGCGTATGGCATGTAGGGGGCGACGATGGTCACCCTGGCTCCGACCCTCTTCAACGTGTGGAGCATCTGCGCGGTGTTGAAGACGGCGGTGTTCTGCTTCGGGTACAGCCTATGGAAGACATGCACGTCCTCGCCCTGGCAGAGCGATATGTCGTTTATCCGCACATAGCTGTCGCCGTCAGGGAACAGCTTGATCTGGATGTTCGGCTCCATCAAATCTGAGAAGGTGGGCGATACGAGCTGCATGAATGTTATTTTCGCCAAACAATTTAAATCTTCGATGCGTTACCTCAGCATGGCAAAGGTACTATTTATAGTCGCCCAGACCGGCTTCCGGGATGAGGAATTGGCGGTTCCGAAGGAGATCCTGGAGCAGGCCAAGCACTCGGTCAAGGTGGCGAGCATCACAAGGATGAAGGCCACGGGGAGCAAAGGCATGGTCATCCAGCCGGATTTGGCGGTCTACGAAGCCAATCCGGACTTCTTCGACTGCATCGTGGTGGTCGGCGGGCCCGGATCCCCGGCTCTGGCTGAAAGCGACCAGGTGATAGGGCTCCTGGTGGGGGCAAAAGCCAAGGGGAAGCTTATCGGTGGGATATGCCTCGGGCCCATGGCGCTTGCCAAGGCGGGGGTCCTCGAAGGGAAGGATGCGACGGTATTCCCGGACCGGAAGGCGATCAACCTGATCCGGGACTGCGGAGCGACATATGTGACAGAGCCGGTCGTGATCGACGGGAATGTCGTGACCGCCGATGGCCCGGGCAGCGCATCGGCCTTCGGAAAGCAGCTCTCCGAGATGCTGGCCTCTAAGAGATGAGCATATGATAACCATCAAGCACGAGGGGTGCATCTTCTGCGTCGGATGCTCCTCGGTATGCCCGAAGAACGCGATCGAAGCAGTAGGGACCAGGATGGAGCATTACCCTGAGCGGTGCATCGACTGCGGGCTTTGCGTGAAGGTCTGCCCCGCATCCGTGATCCGCATGCATAAGGGCGTTAAAGAGTGAGAATGGGGAACCGAAACCGCTGGTGTCTGTATGAAGTATGACCATGATGTTATCGTTATCGGCGGGGGCCCTGCAGGCTCCACGTTCGCGCGCATCGCCGCAGGGGGCGGGCTGGATGTCCTTGTGATCGACAAGAGGAAGGAGATCGGCGTCCCTGTACGGTGCGGGGAGGGCCTGAGCGATGACGAGATAGTAAAAGAGGGGCTTGACCTTCCGAAAAAATGCCTGTCCGTGGAGATCGAAGGCGCGAGGATCATCGCCCCGAACGGGAGATCCATCACCTGGAAGACCGGCAAGACCTCGGGCTGGGTGCTGGAGAGGAAATTCTTCGACAAATGGCTGGCAGAACTCGCTGTGGAGAAAGGGGCGAAGGTCAAGACGTATACAAGGGCTACGGAACTGATAACCGAGAACGGAAAACCTGCGGGTGTGAAACTGTCGCACGGGGGGAGGGAGCCGTATGAGGTTCGGGCACCGATAATCGTTTCCGCCGAAGGGATGGAATCGTTCATGGCGCGCGCGATGGGCTTCAAGACCATCCATTCGCTCTATGATGTCGATACGTGCTACCAATACGAGATGAAGCCCTACGACCACGAAAACCTCATTGAGCTGTATTTCGGCAACAAGGCGGCGCCGAGGGGGTATTGTCTGACACCCGACAGTGAAATAATCGCAAAAAACACAGTAAAACCCATAACGGAGATTAAACGTGGAGAGGAGGTCTTGACTTTACACGGCTGGATGCCGGTATCAGATACCTCGGTACGTGATTATGATGGAGAGATAATCAGGATAACTCCGTTCATGTTGAATCAAAGCGTTGGGCTAACGTCGGATCACCTCGTGTTTGTATGGAATAAAAAGCAAGGGTTTCATTGGAAAAAAGCTGGAAAGATATTGAAAAGCAAGCGGGGCGACCATAGGAAAGGCGATTACCTGGTTTTCCCTCTTCCAAAGGAAAAAAATGGGGGCAAAAATATAAAGATTGATGAACTCGTCAAAGACGGATGGGTTAAGGAGGGCGGATTTATATATCCAAAAGGGAAAAACCAGTTCGGAGCGGAGTTCAAATACAAATTAAAACATAGGCTTAATAACGAACTGCAATTGACGAATGAACTGCTGGAATTCTTTGGCTATTTTATATCCGAAGGCAATGTGAGCAGAGGAAGTGTAATAATCAGCAATACGGATACCTCGATAATTGAAAGAGTACATGCAATCGGCGCCGAGGCATTTGGATTCGAACCATATATCCATACACAGAAAAAAGTTAAGAACCATAAAACCTGCTATCAAGTGCAATTTTCATCTATGATTCTAAGGAAACTGTTCAAAGCACTGTTCGGAGAAGGCTGTGAGAACAAAAAACTGCCTTTCTTTGTCCATAGCCTCGAGAATTCGCAGAAGCTTGCCTTGCTAAAAGGATTATTCAGGGGCGATGGATCGAAATGGAAATCGACGGAAGGCATGGATGTTGTTTCATATGTATCAATGTCCAAGACCCTGATCTTCGACATATGGATGCTTCTTGCGGGCATTGGGATAGTTGGGGCGGTTAAACGCAACAGGAAGAAAAATGCCTACGAGATCAGGATCAGAGGAAAACAATTGAAGTTGCTTGGAGATATCTTCGAAAAATATGCAACAGGCGGCAGAGAGATGAATCGGGGTTTCTTCATTGTCGACAACTATATAGTGATGGGGATCAGGAAACTAGAGAGGAGATATTACAAGGGAAAAGTGTATGACATAGAGTCCGCGGGCTCTTTCTGCCCATTCTTTGCAGTGCACAACTGCTGGATATTCCCGAAATCTGACCGGAAGGCCAATGTCGGGATAGGTATCGGCGGGAACGTCACAAATGCGGAGAAGCCTGGAAATGAGAAAGGGGCCGACCCGAAAAGGCTGCTCGAGGAGTTCATCGCGAAGGACAAGCAGCTCAAGGACGCGAGCACCCTGCTCGATTTCGGCGGGGTGATATCTGTCGGAGCGCCGATCGACAGCTTCGTGAAAGACAACTGCATGGTCATAGGGACCGCCGCGAAGCAGGTGGACCCGATACACGGGGGCGGGATCGCCATCGCGATGGAAAGCGGGGTGCTGGCAGCACAGGCCGCGCTTGAAGCCTTCAGGAGAAAGGACTTCTCGGCCAAGGTGTTTTTGGAGCATTATGAGTCGCCCTGGCGCAAGATGGCAGGAAAACGGCTCGGGGACCGGCTGAAGCTCCGCAAAGTGATGGAGAAGGTGAGCGACGACGATTTGAACCACATATTCAATACGATCGGGGCTGGCGACATCGCGCAGATAATGGATGGCGACTTCGCCCCGTCCGTGGCCAAGGTGATCGCCGGGAGGCCACAGCTGCTCGGCGCGCTCCGGGCCTTGGTTTAGGTCATCCTCCCCGTCGTCTTGAAAAGTTCATCGAGTCTTCGTATTCCCGTCGGGTATAGATCGGCAGGGTGGAGGAATAGGTTATCGTCACAGTGGATTGTATCGGATTGTATTTGAAGGTTATGGCCAGGTATAGCTCATTTGTCTGCTGGGCCGGACCGGGCTTTATGGCGACTGCCGGTTTTCCGGGCGCTGGAGCAGAGAGCCGGGGGTTCAGTTGAAACGCCAATTGTCCAGAAAAAGTCTTGATAACCTCTTCAGGCATACCCGTCACTTTGATCTGGACCGGGGCCATCGGCTTCCCGACCGGACGGTTCTTATGGTCGCTCAGCAGTTTCGCGTTTTCGACGAATTGGTCTTTTAGCTTTTCTAGAAGCTCAGGATATTCCCCGATGGAGGGGATCGGACCGAATGTCGCAGTGAAGTCCATTTTCCGCGTTTCGGGATTTGGATCCCATTTGAGAGCCACCCAGGAGGTGTCTTTGGTGTAACTGGCGCAGCGATATAAGTAAGAGTTGCCGTTCAACTGTTTATTCAGATCCAGAAGGGCGCTCTTGACATTCAGGCCTCTTCCATTCGAACCGCCCTTTCGGAATTGCCCCTCGAGGAGTTTCTCCAGCCTCTCTTTTTCGTCCCGAAGAACCGCCTCCGGCGGCTTCGCGACAAGCTTTTGCACACGGCTTATCGCGGCATCGAACGCTCTTCCTGCGCGGGCTTCAATCTCTTTCTGGTCTAATGGGATCATGACCACTTTAGCGGGCTGGGCCTGCGTTTTTTGTCTTGGTTCGGGCATAGTTCCACCTGTAATAGCTTGAGCGGGCGGAAATTAATAAACCCAGCCGTGGAACGGCTCGGCCATATCTAGCTTCAACGTCCGTTCCTCTGAGAAAAGATAGAGGTGATTATCGATTATGGAGAACGATGCCGAAGGGCTGCCCGCAGGCAAAACATTGCCTAGCAGGATCTCGTATGAGTTCGCAGCGACGAGCCTGCCCCCGATGAGGCCTAGCATCTCCCTGCCATCAAGGACTCCGACCGCCCCGATCGCTACGGTCGCTTTATCCTTGGAGAGCAATACGGTGAACGAGCCGGAGCAGAGCAGCGATTCGCTCGCTTCGGCTTTGGCATCCAGCTTCAGCGTTTTTTCCCCTCCGGAAGCCATGCTCCCGTAAGTGAGGGTGTTTGTCTTGGGGTCGTAGCTGCAGTGCCCCCCATCCCACATGGATTCGAGAAGAGGTTTTTCCTTTGAGATCGCTTTGGAGATAGGAACCGGCCGGGGTTTTGGCATCTCCGCGCTTTTTGGCGCGCACGAGAAGGCGAGAAACGCCGATAAAGCCGCAGCGGCGAGCTTATGCCTCATTTAACCACTAGTTGTCTTTAAAACCAACATTTTATAAATGCCCCGAGCCCCTTCCCCAAGGGGCCCTCCACAATATAAAAAACCTATATGACAAAACGTGCTCATGGAGGCATTCACAGAGGAGGAGGGAAAGATGCTCTCCCCTTTCGTCAGCAACATGGACAAGCCCGTCTTCGTCCTGAAAAACCTGCCCGAGGTCGTCAAAGGCGCGCTTTTCTCCCGCTACAGCAGGAGCACGAAGAGCCTGAGGAGGACGCTTCTGGATGAGTTCATCAAGAATAAGGAGATCGGTTTTGTCGGAGGCGCTGATGGAACCTCCGGATTCGACAGCGTGGTCGCAACCGAAAAGGCCGAGGCGTTCTACGACCGGGTCCTGCTCGGTTATGGCGACGATTCTGTCGCCGAGCTCGCTGGGGCGCATATCGCGCTCGAGGACATCTCGATCATAGCAACCAAGGCGGTGGAGGATGCGAGGATCGGCCTCTCGCCGCTGGAGAAATCCACCAGGTACGTCTATTTCGACCAGAAGGACGAGGGGGGGAGATGGAGGTATTACGAGGAGCCGGACATCATGGCGTCCGAATACGGCCCGCTGTACAAGGAAACCTGCGATAGGCTCTTCGAAACCTATGCTTCTTTGATCCCCAAGATATCGAGATACGCTTCGGAAAGGGTGCCTGAGGAGGAGAAGGCGAAACTCAGCCCCCGGGCCTTGGAAGCGACGGTCCGCTCCAAGACATGCGATATCATAAGAGGGCTCCTGCCCGCCTCCACAAAGACGAACATGGGGTTCTTCGGGAACGGCCGGGCCTATGAGTATCTTATCACCAAGATGTACGCCGACCCGCTCGCTGAGATGAGGGATCTGGCCAAATCGATGCAGGCCGAGCTCAGGACAACCATACCTTCATTCGTCAAGCGCCCTGACACCGAGCACGGAAAAGAGATGCAATGCTACATCAGGGAGACGAGGCTTGATGCTTACGGGGCCGGGCTTCCGCAGGAGATGCAGGCGGATGACGTCGTCCTTGTGGATTTCGATGAAGACGCTGAAGAGAGGGTAATCGCCGCTGCGCTCTATCCCTACTCCGGGATGTCGATGAGATCGCTGCTCGAGCGCGCGGGAAAGATGGGAAAGGATGAGCGGGCCAAGGTGCTGTCGGCGTATGTGGGGGAGAGGAAGAACCGCCGGCAGAAGCCGGGCAGGGCCTATGAAAGCGCCAGGTACACATTCGACATCTGCGCGAATTTCGGGTGCTACCGCGACATCCACAGGCATAGGGCCCTCACCCAGCAGAGGCAGGCCTTAGGATGCCTGCACGGCTACACGCTCCCCAAGGAGATCGTCGAATCCGGCCATGATTCCGAATTCAAGGACGCGATGGAGCAGGCGAAAAACGCATGGGAGATCATCGCAAAAAAGCACCCCCTCCAGGCGCAATACGTCGTCCCGCTCGCATACCGGATAAGGTGGCAGATGACCATGAACCTGCGCGAGGCGTTCCATTTCTGCGAGCTCCGCTCGCAAAGGCAGGGCCATATCGATTACCGGCGGGTCGCCCAAAGGATGTTCAAGGAGATAGAGCGTGTGCACCCGGTGCTCTCGAAACACATGTCATATATGGATATGAGCGAATACAAGTTCGAGAGGCTGGATGCGGAGAAGAGGCTTGATAGGAAGATCGCGGAGATGGAGAAGAAGCATGGCAGGTAAGGTATTCATCACCGGCGCGAACGGAAGGCTCGGGGCATCGGTGCAGGAGAGGATAGGCGCGATACCGCTCGTCAGGAAGCCGTCCGGGCTCAAAGGCGAGATAGTGACGGATTTCTCGGAAAACCAGTTGAAGGTTATCCTAAAGGACGCCTCGGTGATAGTCCATATCGCCGGCTCTGTCGATACCCTGGATAAGAAAAGGATGGAAGAGGGCAATGTCCTATTGACGAATGCCATTGTGGAATCCGCGCCTAAGGGATGCAGGGTCATCTTCGCGGGCTCCATATCGGTCTATGGCAAGGAGCTCAAAGGGAAGCCGGCAGACGAAGAGACTCCGGTCTCCCCGGATTCGGCATATGCCAGGACGAAATATCAGGCGGAGAGATTGGTCGCCAAGATGAAAGACCATGTGATATTCCGGATAGGGACCATCTATGGCCCGAGGTTCGAGGATTATTTCCGCGTCCTGTCCCAGATAGAAAAGGGCAAGATGAGCCTTATCGGGAAGGGGGACAACAGGATACCCTTCGTGCATGTGGATGATGTGGCCAAAGCGTTCGAGGCGGCGGTCTCGAAGGGCCAAGGCGTCTATGTCCTTGCCGGGGAGCCGCTCACCCAGAAGGAGATATTCGATATCGCCGCAGGCGAGCTTGGCGTGGAGGCTCCCAAAAAGAGCATGGATAGGGGGATAGCGATGTTCATCGCCGCTCTGATGGGCTCCTGGGGGCGGGTCAGGGGCAAGAAGCCCAAGCTTACGCAGGAGCATATTTCGGTGCTCTCTTACGATCGGGTGTTCGACTGCAGGAAAGCGAAGGCAGACCTCGGCTTCGCCCCGCGGCCCCTGGGGGAGGGCATACGGGACATCGTCAAGGCTTATAAGAAACGCGGATGAGCGGAGCGGACGCCTATTTTTATTTATTGCCGGATTAGGACTATCCATGAAAACCGGATTCGCTTTGCTGGTCTTGTGTACGTTGCTTTCAGCCGCCGCTTTCGAGCAGACTTACGTCCAGACGGTCTCGCCTGACGGAAGCTCGGATATCATAAAAAGCGCCGAGCTGACGGTGGTCGCGATACCCCTCGCCCCGGGATCCTTCGAGAGGATGGCTGAGATCTGCCAGGGATCGGGAGGCAGATGCAGCGTCGACCCGGAGACCCGCATGATCGTCCTTTCCGAATCATTCGAACCTGGGACCTACTACACGTATTCCACCGAATACGGCATCCTCATGACTACACACACCCTAACCGTGAACAGCATCCCGACGGACCGCTTCGGCAAGGCCCTTGACGACCTGTTCTTGGAGGCGGAGGCCATCACGGAGGTGGGCGGGCCGGTCCGGCCGATAGTCCTCAGCGAAAAGGCGAGGAACAAGGAGGGGTCGGATGCCATCAGGAGCTTCGGGGCCAATCTGACCTATGTCGTGAACATGCCTGGCGGGGTCATTGAAGCCCATGCCGGGGATATGGAAGCCGCGATAGACGGCCGGTCCGCGACATTCGATCTTCTGGAAGTGATGGGGGATTCTGAGCCGCTGATCATCAAATCCAGCGAGATCAATCTCACCTATATCGTCCTGTTCTGCGGCATTCTGGTCATCGGCTATCTGGCTTACACATTCCTCAAGCCCCAGCCTGCGAAGAAGAAGAAAAAGTAGGTTTTAAAAGAAAAACATGGAAATCAGCCTAAAGCACAGAGATGTTACTATGGCAGGCATTGTAGGTTATGGCGCATATATCCCGGTCTATCGCATAAAGACCGCGGAGATCGCGAGGGTCTGGGGCGAAGAGCCGGAACGCATCGAGAAGGGCTTAGGCATTCTCGAGAAGGCGGTGGGGGGCGTCGATGAGGACACCACCACCATATCTGTCGAGGCCGCGCGCCATGCCATATCAAGGGCTGGGATCGACCCTAAAAAGCTGGGCGCATTATATGTCGGAAGCGAATCGCACCCTTATGCGGTGAAACCCACAGGGACAATCGTCGCCGAGGCCATAGGGGCGACGCCCAATCTCACATGCGCAGACCTGGAATTCGCCTGCAAGGCAGGGACGGCAGGGCTGCAGATCGTCTTGGCCATGGTCGATGCCAAGATGATCAGCTATGGCATGGCCATAGGGGCTGATACGGCCCAGGGAAGGCCCGGGGACGCATTGGAATACTCCGCCGCATCCGGGGGGGCCGCGTATATCGCCGGCCCGGACAATGAATCCATCGCGAAGGTCGAAGCGACGTTCTCTTTCACCACCGACACCCCGGACTTCTGGAGAAGGCAGCATGCGGATTACCCGACGCATGGGGGCAGGTTCACAGGCAAGCCGGCGTATTTCAAGCACGTGATAAGCGCCACGCAGGGCCTGTTGGAGAAAACCGGCACCAAGCTCGCGGATTATGATTTTGTCGTGTTCCACCAGCCGAACGGGAAGTTCCCCCTAGAAGCGGCCAAGAAGCTCGGGATACCGCCTGAAAAGCTCAAGCCCGGCCTCCTTTCGCCGATAGTCGGGAACACCTATTCAGGAGCGTCGCCGCTCGGCCTGAGCGCGGTGCTCGATGAGGCGAAGCCCGGGGCTAGGATACTTTTGACCTCATTCGGGTCTGGGGCGGGGAGCGACTCTTTTTCCATAACCGTGACGGACCGGATCGACGCCCGCCGCAACAAGGCGCCCCTGACCAAGGACTATATCGCGAAGAAGAAATACATCGATTACGCGACCTACATCAAATACAGAAGGAAGATAAAGGTCTGATTTTTTGGGCCTGACGTGAAGATTGCTACGCTCCTTCACTTTAGTCCCGATTTTCGTGAGCGCTGGCCCAGGCCAAGCCCGATAAAAGAAGGAAAATTGGGCCTGTCGTGTCCTAGCTGATGCTCGGCCACTTCTTGCCCAATTCTCGTGAGCCATGGCTGAGGCTCGCAAGGGCAGGAAAAAAGAGAATTGGGCCTGCGGAGATTTGTCCGGCCATTTTGACCTGTCTGTACTCATGGCTTTTGGGATGATGCCCTTTTGCCATCGGGTTTTACAGGAGCCAAAAGGGCTCTTGAACTCCGGACCTACGGCTTTCCTAGGCACTCAGTCGTATGTGACTTGTATTAGAACGTGTCATATAAGACCGTCGCTCTAACCGAGCTGAGCTACAGGCCCAATAGGCATTATCTTGCCGGAAAACTGTTTTAAAAGGGCACGCTAAGGTGCGGGAGAGCGAATAAAAAGCGAACCCTAGCAAAATACCGCTATGACCGCTTATACCGTCCTTTCAGGCCGCGAGCCTGCGGGCGCGATTCTCGAGAAAGCCAAAGCCGAGGTTTTTGCGATGAAGAGGAAGCCCCGGCTTGTCATCGTCCTCGTGGGGAACGACCCGGCATCCGAGCTGTATGTGAAAAAGAAGATCGGCAAGGCCGCATCGGTGGGGGTGGAAGCGAAGCTCGAGAGGCTTGGCGATGAAGCGAGCGAGAAGGACCTTCTGGCCTTGGTCCAGAAGCTGAACGGCGATTCTTCCGTGGACGGCTTCATCGTGCAGTCCCCTATCCCCAGGCACATCGACTACGGCCACGTGGTCGAGGCGATAGACCCGAAAAAGGATGTGGACGGCTGGACATCGGCCAATATCGGCAGGATGTTCCTCGGGGTCAAAGAGACGTTCATGCCGGCCACCCCGATCGGCATCATCAGGATGCTCGAGCATTATGGGGTGGATTTCCGGGGGAAAAACGCCACGGTCATAGGCAGGGGGAACGTGGTCGGCAAGCCGCTCGCATTCATGCTTTTGGAACGCGATGCGACCGTGACCATATGCCACTCCAAGACGACGGATCTGGCTGCGCACACCAGGAAGGCGGATATACTCATATCCGCCGCTGGATCCGCCGGCCTTGTGAAAGCGGACATGGTGAAGAAAGGCGCTTATGTGGTAGATGTCGGCACCAACAAGGCCGGGGATAAGACGGTCGGGGATGTGGATTTTTCTTCTGTGATAAAGAAGGCTCACTGCAGCCCTGTGCCGGGCGGCGTGGGCCCCATGACGGTCGCGATGCTTTTATGCAACGTCATCGAAGCCGCTAAAAGAAGGTCATGAACCCGGGTATAGCCGGTTGATCTCGTCCACCCTCCTCATGAGCATCTTGTGGACCCCCGAGCCGTATTGCATCGCTTTCTTCTTCCGGTTGAGCGCTATCTCAGGGGCGCCGAGGACCTTTGCCGCTTCCCTAAGTATCCCTTTTTTCATCTCGCGGTCGTCCATCCTCTCGTCTAGGGGGACGGAGAACATCGTATCGGCAAGGTCCTTGTTGTGGAAGGGGAACCTCGCTTCGATGTCGAAACAGCGGCATATCCTTTTCACCCAGGCCATGTCGCGTTGGGGCAGGGTGCGGAACTCCTCTTTGAGGATCCTGGCCACATCCTTGCCTTCCTGCCGGTAAAGGTAGTATCTGTCATATCCTGCGAAAAGCTCCTCGGCCGCAGAGCCGAAGAGCATGGCCTTGTGGCCCTTGGATGAGGCCGCCTCTGCCACGAGATAGACGGGCACCATTATCTCGAGCTTGAGAAAATCCATCGGCAGGACGGAGTGGCATCTGGCATAGGCGTCCATCGCCATGATCTCATCGATCAAGACGCGTTGGAGCGGCAGGCCGAGCGCTGCGGCCGCTTTCTCCGCATAAGAAAGGTCCTCGCTCCCTTCCGCGCCGGCGGTGAAGAGCTCCACCTGCGCGTTCTTCTTGGCTATCGTGGCGATCACGGATGAATCCAGGCCGCCCGAGAACGCGACCGCTATCCGATCCTCCAGCGTATGCTCCACAGCACGGCTGATGAGTCCGGAGAGCTCTAGAATCATGGCTGGAAGATGCTGAAAACGGTTTTTAAACTCATGGCCATATATCTCGAAGATAGTGGGCTCGTAGCTCAGCTTGGATAGAGCGACGCTCTCCTATCTTTTGGTGTGAAGGCGGTTTTTGGACCGTTTTTTTCCCGAAAAGGCGGAAGGCGAAGGTCGTGAGTTCAAATCTCACCGGGCCCGTTTTTGTTCACTGCGCTCGCTTTCGCTCGCGGTGAACACGGCAATTGGATGGCATTAGGGAACGAAGTGAAACCCGCAGGTTTCACAACGGGCCCGTTTTTTTCAACCCATTATCCCGGAGAGGATCCGGTACGCCCTCTCGGTATCCGCCTGCCGGACGATTAGGAGCGTGTCTGTATAACAGGAGATGAATTCCACCACGTTCACGCCTTCAGAGGCCAATGAGCCGAGTATGTGGGATATCACACCGGGCACCTCTTCCACATCCTCCGGGCTCTCGATTATGATCAGGTTCAGGTTCTCCTCGACCTTATACATCTGCTTGCGCGATGTGCCATCGAGCTCCCTCTGCTCGATAATATAGGTGAAGTGGCGCCCGGATTTCACTTTCGACAGCGGTTGGATGCCTTCGACCTCGCGCTTGGCGATCATCACGGCGACCTTGTTCTTGATCACCATCGAGCTTTTTCGGAGGATCTCCAGCACCCGGCCTTCCAGGTCGGATTCAGCCTTTTCCATCTTCGCGCCCATCCGGATGAGGGCCATCTTGACCGCGTTCTGCCGCCTGGTGGAACCGAAGGCCTCGATGGAGATCTTCCTGGCCAAGGCTGAATGGTTGACGACCCCCTGCCGTATGACCTCTTTTAGGAACGGCCTCTGCTTCACATAGAGCCAGACTAGCTGCGAGATGCTTTCCATAAGTGATATCTGTAACAAAAAGGATATAACCGCAACACGCGCCTCCTTCAGGCCTCGTCTTCGGCAAGGCTGTTCTTGAAGAGCATGAACAGGAGGCCCAACGTGCCTATGCCCAGGATTATCAAGACATAAACCACGTATCCCAGCGCAGAATCCAGGTTGCCGGAGCTTGTCGTCCCGGACATGTCGATCTCGTTGCTAGCAGTCGTAGAATTCCTCTTCTTTGGGATGTAAGGCTCGGGTTGGGGGGGCTTCGGGCCGGTTTCCTCGGTCAGGTTGTCGCTCGCTGCCTCTCCAGGCACGATATACGCATCCACATCGCCCGTCTGCTCCGGGGTGTCGTTCTGGCCCGGGAATATCTCCGGGGCCGGAGAGACGCCGCATTCGGCCTGCACAGGGCAGTAGTTCGGGGTCATCATCTGGAGGCACTCGGCGCCCATATCGGTTGGCGCCACGACCGGGCATCCGATGACCTTGCCTTCAGGCTTGTAGAACGTGCTCCCTTCGCCCGGGACGGATGAGACCACCCTCACGACGTTGCCCAGGCACTGGTATACCGCCTGGACGTTTTGCTCCTTGCATTTGGCCTCGGAAGTGTCATTG
Source organism: Microcaldota archaeon (assembly GCA_043803165.1). GTDB lineage: Archaea > Micrarchaeota > Micrarchaeia > Anstonellales > Bilamarchaeaceae > Bilamarchaeum. Next base: position 18,537 of record JAZDKI010000046.1, on the reverse strand, counting down.
ACGAACTGCTCTCCGGCGTCGCCGGATTCGATGACCGCGGCGAAGCCCAGGCTGAGCATGAAGAATAGTGACAGCGAGATAAATTTTACCCACCCCATATACACACCAATACAAGATATGAAACAAATAGTATAAAAAGGTGCGTTTTATCAGCGCTTTGCCGTCACGATGATGAGATGGTATCCGAACTCGGTCTTCACCGGGGCGGAGACCACCCCTACTGGGAGCGAGAATGCCGCGTCCTCGAATTCCTTGACCATCTGGCCCTTGCTGAAGAAGCCGAGGTCCCCTCCGCTCTCCCCGCTGGGGCATTTGGAGCTCTTCTTCGCGATTTTCGCGAAATCAGCGCCCGCATCTATCTCCGCCTTAAGCTTTTTCGCCATCGATTCGTGTTCCACAAGTATGTGGCTTGCTCTTACTTCCATGATATCATCTCCTTTTATTTTCGCCTTCAATGCTCATCTTCGGATAAACGAGATATGCCGCCCGGCCTGGAAGCCTTTTCCGAAATCCACCGCGGACGGCTTTCAGCCTAGGGTAATTGATCCACGGATCCATCCAGCCCATCCGCGTTTTGACCAGGTAATGCCCCGCAGGATACTGCTCGGAGCGTGCGGTGAATACAATCGAACTAATCGGGATCGCTATGTCGTGTTTTATGCTGCTCCATCCGAAAGAGTTGTCCGCTTTCGCCAGTGCGCGTACGAGGTCACGGCAGGCATATCCTTTCGTTCCGGCGTATTGTGGCTTTTCGAAAATGCCCTGTTTTGCAGTCCGATAACTCAATCCGCAGACGTATGCAACGCATGCGATCCCGCATCCCATGGCATCTTCCTGTGCCACCGCTTTCCGTACATTTCCCATATCGCTCACGGTTGCAGCCACTCTATCGACAAAACGATGTTTTGGCGAATTGTGGATTCAAGGTTGGATCCACTCTATCTCGTAGTATTCGTATTCGCTTCCCGGCAGGTCGATGGATTTTATCACGTAGTATGTGACGCTGCTCTCCCTGTCCGATATCGCCATCATCATCTCGAGCCCCATGCCGGCGCATTCGGCCAAGGCCTCGGCCAGACCCTCCCCTCCGATGTATTCATCCTCTGTCAGCGAGTACATCAGATAGCGCGGGGTGCCGTCCTTGGGGGTCTCTATGCCGTCCTTCCTCCGGTGGTAAAGCAGGAAGTCGAGCCGGGGCTTCTTCGGATCGATCTTGATAGGCGTCTTCTTGCCCGGGATCGCCAGGATGAATGTCTTCTTGACGCTGTGAGCCACCCGTATAGCCCGGGCCCATTCGGATATGATGAGCTTGTGCTTGCGGGGAAACACATGGATCACATGCTTGGAGTGCATCCACTCGTCCTCGCTCCGCACAGGGGAGGCCCCGGGGAAATAGATGCGGAAATGCGTGCCGAACTTGAAGCCGGTCTTGACCACGTATCCGCGCTTCCTCCAGTCCTCGTAGACGAGGTACATGTCGCAAAAGAACTTGATCCTCTTCTTGGCCGCCTTCTCGACATCGCCGATCCGGGTGCCCTTGAGGCGCAGGTCGCCGTGCTTGAGGAGGAAGATGGTCTCGTAGATGTCGAGCTTGGATATCCTCCCGCGGTGCGCCGCCTTATACGTGCCGAACTGGCCGATCCAGTAGCGTTCGTAGAGCTCCTTGCCGGTCTTCTCATCGTCGACGAGGGTGATCAGGTCGTTGGGGAAGAACAGGCCTTCGAACGAGAAGGAATCCAACGTGAAATCCGCGCTCGCGTATCTTATCGAGTTGCTCCGCCCGTAGCTCCCTTCTGCTTCAGCGACGCTCCGGAGTATCAGCCCCTTGTCACGGTAATCCTTATACGTGAGGTATCTGGCCAGGAGCTTCTTGTTCTTGAGGAAGAGGGTTGCCACATCGTTGAACTGGAACTCGTTTCCCACATCGTCGTAGCACCGGCCGTTCCGTATGTCCATGACATACAGCGCCTCCTCTGGGGATAGGTATATGATCCCTCTTTTCATCTGGCCGTAGAAGCCGTTCTGCAGCGAGGAGACGTCAGCGGGCTCCTTCACGCACAGTGAGCGCTTTTTCCGGTCCAGCTCAAGCCTTATCATGAACAACATCTCGAGCGGAAACTCCGAAACATGTATTTGTCGGGGAGAAGCCATAAAAACCCTGCTTTTTATAACCCAGCCAAAACCATCCCAAAACACAAGGCTTATATATACGGTTTTGCATAATATATAACATGGATTCAGGCAGTCCCAGATTGAGGAATACCCCGCAGGGCATGCGGAACGGACCCCCAGTCCGGCCTGTGCCTAGGGCCATGCCTGCGCCGCTCATAGACGGAGAGCCGGCGAGGGGTGCCGCTGATTTAGACATCCATATCTCAATACAATGGGATCCAAAGATGCAGGCCCAGAACCTGCAGGTTCCCCCGATAAGCCCCACGGGCAGATACGAGGGGCAGCTCATCGGCGGGAGCATGTCCGGCAAAGGCTACCAGATCTCGGGCAGGATAAATTCGGGCGGGATGGCAGAGGTGTACCTTGCCAAGGACGATACGACCGGCGAGACGGTGGCGGTCAAGATGGCCAGGGACGATTCCATGAGCCCGGAATTGGCGAACCAATGGATGGCCGTCGAGATAATGGCTTTATCCCGGCTCGACCATGAAAACATCGTCAGGATGAAAGATTATGGAAGCGAAGGCGCGACCCCGTATATCGTCATGGAATATGTGGAAGGGGCGACGCTTAAGAGCGCGATAGGGGATGAAGGATTGAGCCTCGATGAGACATTATCGATAATGGACCAGCTGCTAAAAGGCCTCAAGGCGGTCCATGAAGCCGGGATCGTCTACCGCGATCTGAAGCCGGATAATATCATGTATTATTTCAGTGGCGATGAATTGAGGATAAAGATGCTGGATTTCGGCATCGCCAAGCTCAGCGGCCAGGAAGACGTCGTAATGGAGGGCGTACTGACCGGAACACCGGCATACCTCTCCCCGGAGCAGGCAGGCGGGCTGCGTGTGGGGCCTGAGAGCGACATACATGCGGTCGGCGTCATGCTTTATGAGATGCTCACAGGCACCGATCCGTTCCTGGATGGGGATACGGACGAGATGATATCGCGCGCCAGGTTCCTCATTCCGGAGCCGCCCGGGGCCGTAGCCCGGAATGTCCATCCTGCCCTGGATGCGATAACCATGATGGCCCTGGATAAGAAGCCGGAGAATCGGCCCACGTTAGAGGAGATGCAGGCCGTCGTCGAGCAGTGCGCCGGCGCCTGAGGCAAAGATTTAAATAACGACTTGACACTTATTATCACATGCATTTGCGGAGAAGCTCTTACCCCGCGCTAGGCCGGAAGCCTAGGCCGCCTGATCCTGAGCTCCGTCACTTCCATAGCATGGGCTATAAACTCGATGGGGCGGATTTCGTCTCAGGCAGGTACGCCATCCTCAGGCCGATCGGAACCGGCGGCATCGGGGAGGTCTATGAGGCTTTCGACGCCGCCACCATCAGCCATGTGGCCCTCAAGATCGCGGATGGCGCTTCGGCCGATTGGGCCGACTGCAACCGTCTTCTTGAGAGGGAAGCGAGCGCTTTATCCAGGATACGCCATGAGAACGTCGTCGGATACCTGGGCGGCGGCCTGGAGGATGGCAGGAGGTTTTTGGTGATGGACTTGCTCCGCGGCATGGACCTGCACCGGGCCCTGGTGGGCGGGGGGCATATGTCTTTCGAAGAGGCCCGCCCGATCGGCCTACAGCTCTGCGATGCGCTAGGCGCGGTCCATGGGAAGGGCATGGTGCATGCTGACCTGAACCCGAACAACATCATCATCCTGGAAAGGGAAGCGAGGCCGGTCGTGATAGATTTCAACCTGGTGAGGTTCATCGACGATCCGGATGGGGACTTGGACAGGAACCCATCAGGGATCACAATGGGCACGCGGGCCTATATGGCACCCGAACAATACCTGGCTGGCCATTGTTCCTCTTTCGACCAAAGGGTGGATGTCTATGGCCTCGGTCTCGTTCTCTACGAGATGCTGACAGGGGAGAGCGCCTTCGACCGGGCGAGCCTGGATAGGTCGGGGGAACGGTTCAGGCACATAATGACAGTCCCGCCCAACCGGACCCCTTTTTTTGGCAAGGATGTCCCCAAGGCTGCTAAAGACACTATCATGAAGGCGCTGTCGAAGGACCCGACGGAGCGGTTTTGCTCCATGGAAGAGATGGCAGATGCCATAGACTCCATTTGATGCATGCAAAAACATAAGTAACCACCTGCTTTAAATATACTTTCATGCATATATTATAACATGACTCAGCTCTCCTGTGAAGTCCGCCCGTCTAGGGATGCATCCAGATCGCCCAGCCTCACGCAGGCCCCGACCCTTATCTTCCCAACCAATCCCGGATCAGCATCTGCGCCAAGCTTCAGGAATGTCCAGCCTTCATCCGAAGGGCCGAGGACAATAGAGATAACCGATTCGATGGTTTTGACGGGCGAGTGGAGGGACCGCCGCCCGAGGGAAGACAACCCGACGCACGCCAGCGCCATGGGAGAGCTTGCCGAAGGGACCGTGATCAAGGGGAGATATGAGATCATCGCGTTTCTGAACCATGGCGGGATCGGGCAGGTCTATTCTGCCAGGGACCTGGATACCGAAAGGATCGTAGCCGTCAAGATAGCCCACCCCACCTCTTATGCCGGGGATAGCGGCAAGTTCATGAGGAGGGAATCCGAGGCGCTCTCAAGCATAGACCATGAGAACGTGGTCAGGTATATCGACAGCGGCGTCCATAGCGGAAGGAGCTATATAGTTATGGAATATGTCGATGGCCCCGACCTCTTAGATAAGATAAACTCAAGGGGGCTGGGCTTTGACGAAGCCATCGGGATAATAGAGCAGCTGTGCGATGCGCTCGATGCCACCCACGGGAAGGGCATCGTCCACAGGGACCTGAAGATCGACAATATCCTGCTCGACCGGTCCGGTAACGTCAAGCTCGCGGATTTCGGTATAGCCGCGTATGAATGGTTGCCTGAGGATCTGGCATCCCCCGGCGCGGTGCTGGGCACTCCGGCATATATGGCCCCTGAGCAGTGCATGGGTTCGACCTGCACCAGGGGGATAGACGTGCATGCGGTAGGCGTGATCCTTTATTACATGATGACCGGGGAGCACCCGTTCATGCTGCAGGCCATGAGGGAGCGGACGCTGGATTTGGAAGCGCCCGGACGCCCCGTAGCCGACAACGAAGCGGCTCGGACGATGGAAAGGATATTGACCATGTCCCCGCCCGCGCCGAGCGCGCTTTCATCCGGGCTCCCCCACGAGCTGGATGCGATAGTGGAGCGGGCGATGGCTAAAAGCCCGGAAGAGCGGTACCAGGACATCATGGAGCTTAAATCCGACATCAAAGCGATGAGGGGAAGGCTCAGGGACCAGTAGATGCCCGAAAGCCGGGCTTCCGATAACTGTGCATGTAAAAACATATTTAACCACCTGCTTTAAATAATCTTCCGTGCAGATATAAGTACATGAAACATCTGTCCCAGAGGCAGCCACATATCCCGCAGAAGCGGGCTAAGGAAGGGGCTGGCCTGCGGAAAGAGCTCGATTCATTCCATGATGGCGGACATCGCAAAGCCATCGCCCAGGCAAAGCCGAAGCCGGCCAAGGGCAAGGTTATCGAGAGTGTGCGCCTGTCGATAGACGAAGACGACGATCACCTCCTTGAATGCATCGACGGCAGATACCTCGGCAAGACGATAGATGGAAGATACGAGATGAAGGAGCTTCTCGGCTCCGGCGCGATGGGCGAGGTATATCGCGCATTGGACCTGTATACGCTCCAGGAGGTCGCGGTGAAGATCGCTTTCGGATCCAAGAGGGAGAAGAACCGGTCGACAGACCTGCTGCTCCATGAGCTCGAGGTCTTGGGGATGGTCCAGCACGAGCGCATCGTCGGCTGCCTGGGAAGCGGCGAGGTGGATGGAAAAGGGTACATCGTGATCGAGTTCGTGGACGGGGAGGACCTGCTCAATTTCATCGAAAGGCACCAGCAGCTCGACCTGCATACAGCCCTGCAGATAACAGTGCAGATCGCAGAGGCGCTCGAAGCCGCGGCGCACAAGGGCATAGTCCATCAGGACGTGAAGCCCGAGAACGTGCTCGTATCGACCAAAGAGGGGGCGGTATCCGTCAAACTGTCCGATTTCGGACTGGCATTGGTCAGGGGTGAAAACGGGATGAGGGGTGCATTGGGAGGCACCCCCGCATATATGTCTCCTGAGCAGGCGGAAAAAGGCGACGTGGGCCCAAAGAGCGACGTGTTCTCCCTTGCGACCACCATGTTCGAGATGCTTAGCGGCGACCCGCTTTTCGTGGGCGCGGATCCGGAATATGTCATGAGGGGGGTCAGGGAATACGAGCCGGGGCTCCATGCGCTGCTGGTCGACTACCTGCCTGAGAGCGTGAACGGCCTCATAACGCGCATGCACTCGATGAATCCGGCCCGGAGGCCTTCGATAGAGGAGGTCAAATTGCGCGTTCAAGCGATAATCGAATCGATATCCGGGCAGGATCCAGGATACGCCTGAATGGCGGATCGGATCATCCGATCACCTTGGATATCCTCTCGCATTCGTCCGGGCTGAAATCCTTTATCACCAGATCGCTTCTTCCGGCATGGCGCGTCGCAGGGGAATCCACGATGATGAGGCGCATCCCCGCCCTCCGCACCGCAACGCAGCCTGAGACGGAATCCTCGAATGCCAGGCACTCCGCCGGCTTTATCCCGAGCGATTTGGCTGCATGCAGGAAGGGGCCGGGATCAGGCTTCCTCTCCAAAACATCATCCCCGCTCACGATGAGTTCGAACGGGCCGATCCCAAGCGTATCCAGGGCCGCCTGCACGTTCGTCCTGTGGCTCCCGGAGACTATCGCCGTCTTGATGCCGCGGCTCTTGAGGGCCCCCAGGAACCCCTTGATGCCGGGCATCTCCTCGAGCCTGCCGGACCGTACCCTCTCCTCGTAGATCCTCTTCCTCCGCTCCACCAGGCCGCCGACATCCAGCCCGAGCCCGTTCTCCCTGATTAGGACCTCGAAGATGTGCCTGGAGCCGGTCCCTGCGAATTCCCGATACCACCGCTCCTCCGAAACCGTGATCCCGTAGGGCGAAAGAAGCTCTAAGAAGGTCTCGCGGTGCAAAGGCTCGGAGCGGACGATCACGCCGTCGAAATCGAACAGGACCCCCTTTATCATGCATTGGAAAGGCGGGCGCAACGATTTAAAATGACTAGCGGAGCAAACAAGACCATGAGAGCTCTTATATTAGGACTGATTTTGGTTTCCCTGATGATATCGGGGTGCTCGTCTCCGACGCCGGAGCAGAATATCACCAACGAGACCGCGCCTCCGCCCCCGCCGGCGAAGGCGCCTATCATATCGATAACCAGCCCGTCGCAGGGGGAAGTCGTCCTGAGCCCCGAAGAGACATCCGATGTCACGCTTTCGATCAGCACGCAGTACCTCACCCTCAAGGCTCCCGGAGGGGCCGCGAAGGCCGGCGAGGGCCACTTCCGGATCATCATAGACGGCGGATCGCCCCAGACGCTCAGCAACAAGAATTACCTGATGAGCGGTCTGGCCCTTGGCGAGCACACGGTCTCGGTCGAGCTGCTCAACAACGACCGCTCGCCGTATTCGCCTTCGGTGAAGAAGACCGTGACGTTCACGGTGGAGAAGGAGCCGCCCGCCGTGTACGTCCCGCAGGAATACACCGTGAGCATCAAGGACTTCTCTTACGACCCGTCCAGCCTGAGCGGCAAGGTGAGCGATAAGGTAACATTCGTCAATACCGGCGCCTATCCCCGCTCAGCCACATGCTTCATCGAAGGCAAGCAGGTATTCGACACCGCTATCCTAGCCACCGGCAAGAGCGCCACGATCATTGTGGATAGCGAGTATGAATGCGAGTACTACTCGACCACGTTCAGGGCCATGACGGGCTTCCTGAAGGTCGAGAGCAACGGCATGGAAGAGGGCTGAACGCCCTCATTTTTCATTTTTGGTTTTTCCCTAGCGCGGGCGACGTGCTTATCGATAAGCGGCGGCGGTTCAATATTCTATCTCGATATCTCCCTTCATCACCCTGAGCAGGCATGCCAGGCGGTTGCGGGACGAGTTGGGCAGCCCCGCCTTATGCAGGGTCTCGGTCTCCCGCTGGGACTTGGGATTCGCATTGTGCTCCCCTTTGAGTATGACGCAGGCGCACATCGGCGTGCTCCCGTCATCGCAGGCCTGGGGGAATCCGGTGTTGTCCCAGAGGTAGGGCAGGATCAGGGCACCGTCGGGGACCTCGAGCTCCACGCCGTCGTTCTTGACCCGGACCTTAGCCATCGGCCGGGGCCTCCTGGGCGACGCCGTCGAAGAGCTTGGTCTGCTTGATGTTCTCCAATGTCTTCCATTTCAAGCGTATGAACGGCTGGATGAGGGCCCTTGCGCCCTTGTCCTTGAGCGCCGCGATGGTCTTGGGATCCCCGGGGTATCCGCTCCCGAAGTCGCATGTGGCTTTTTTTATCTCCTCGATCTTCCGGTCGCGCGTTATCTTGGCGCAGATCGATGCCGCGGCCACGATGGGGTACTTCTCATCGGCCTTGTGCTCGGCCTCGAAGCGCCTGGCCCCGAAGCGCTCCATCCTTTTCCGGAACGTCCAGGAGTAGCGGTCCGGCATATCGATCATCACGTCTGCCTCGTCCATCTTCTTTATGAGGTCGGCCATGAACTTGGCCTCGATGTCGTTTAGGGACATCTCGTCCATCATGCCGTTGAGGTCGCTCGCGCTCACCTCGTGCCACTTGAAGGTGCAGAATGCCTTGAGCTTGGCGAATATCTCCTCCCGCTGGGTGGGCGTCAGCTGCTTGGAGTCCTTGGATGCGAGCTTCTTGAGGAGCTTCTCGTCATCGCGCCTGCAGGAGGCGAAGCAGATGACCAGCGGGCCTATCACAGGGCCCCTTCCGGCCTCATCGATCCCGGCGATATTCGACTGCATAAGGACTGGTTTGCACAAAAGAGAATATAAAACGAGTTAAAGAGGGGAAAGGCCGGATAAAGAAAAAAAATCAGTAGGACATGTTCCTTTTCTCGACGATTATGAAGTCGCCCACCGCAAGCACGCTCTCGTATGCGATGTGGACCATGCCGTCGTCTTTCTTCATCTTGCCGGCCGTCTGGCTGTCCGGGTTCGGTTCGACTATGAGGCTCTCGATCTTGCCGCTCACTTCATTGACGTCAATGTCCACAAGCCTTCCGAAGTCGTCGCCTTCATTGGTGACAAGCTTTTTCCCTGAGAGTTGTCTGGCTATAAGATACTTGGCCATTTTACCACCATTAAGATTCTCTAGCCATGATTGGCGGTCTAAATTTATAAACGTTATTATGAGGGCCCCTCCGGCTCACGGCTTGAAATCCAGGGTATGGAGCCGGCCGGTCTTCATCTCGAAGACTGGCACCAGGGCGGGCGTGGGCACATGGCCCTGCTTGACCTGGAAGTCCGTGCGGTCCTGGAACGTGCCTGAATTGATGATCAGCGTGCCGCGATACTGGGTGTACCCGTTCTTGTGCACATGGCCGGAGTGGAAGATGTCGGGCGGCTCCTCGATGACCATATAGTCTATGTTCTCGGGTATGATCAGGTTGCCCCCGTAGATCGGGGAGAGGTGGCGCCTTTTCAGGAACTCCACCATCACCTTCTCGGGATGCATGTACGAGGCCCCGGGGATGTTCGCGATCATGGAATCCATCGCCGTGCCGTGGTAGATAAGGTGCTTTATCCCCTCGATCGACAGCGTGGACGGGTTGCCTATGCGCGTCACATCGCATGAGAAAAGATCCTTGCCCATGGCGGGTTGCGGCTCCCCCCTGCGCACCGCGTCGTGGTTGCCGGGGGCCACGATGACCTCCACATGGTCGGGGACCGAGCCCACGAAATCGTCGAACATCTTGTACTGGTCGTAGATGTCCTTGACGACGAGCTCCTTCTCCTGGTTCGGGTAGATGCCGATCCCATCCACCACATCGCCGGCGATGCAGACGTATTTCACCTTTCCGGCGAGCTCCTTGGACCCGCCCCGGCCGTGCAGCCATTCCGTGAAGGACTTGAGGTATTTGCCCAGGAAGTGGCGGCTCCCGAAATGGATGTCGGAGAGATAGACCGAGGCGAGATCCGCTTCCGAGCGCCTTTTCTCCCGTATGATCGGCAGCTCGGGCCATTCTATATCCTCGGCGATGATATAGGGCTCCAGGACCTTGCCGGTGATGGCGATTATGTCGTCTCTGAGCACATGCTTGGCCTTCTCGCACAGCTTCTCGTTGTTCTTGGATGACGAGATCACGATCTTGAAAGTCCCCGTGAGATCCTCGACCTCGAAAAGGAGGTTGCCCTTCTTCGTCTCCCTTTTTTCGCTGACGAAGACGATGATGCGGACCTTCTCGTTGATCCTGCGCTTGGCCTCCGCAAGATCCATGCTCGGGACCGGCCCGCTACGGCGCAGCATCCTGGAGATCCTCTCGTAGCGGTTGCGGAAATGCGCGATGAAATTGTCCACCTCGCCTTTCGTGCGGGATTTGCCGGTGACATCGAGCATATGGTTGATCTTGATGTCCGGAGAGTGCTCTCTGGCTATCGGATTGAAGGATGAGGGCGGGACGATCTCCGCCTCCGGAGCCGGCGTGGGGATCCGGGGCGCCGGAGCGAGCGGAGGGACGGGGATCAGGAGGGACTCCAGGTCCTCTTTCGAGACCAGGGGCTTGTTGAGGAGCATTATTTTCCGGACCAGCTCCTCCGAGCGGTTGGTCTTGAGGATGTCCTCTGCCTCGACCGTCAGCCGTATCCCCTGGTCGGCAAGGTCGGACATATGATCAGGGCCGCTCATTGAGCGTTTCCAGGGCGCTCATTATCGCCCAGATCTGCGTCCGGGCGTGCGCGGGCATATTGATATCCTCCGTTATGGATTCGATGACATAGATGGCCGCGCTTATCTTGACGTTGTTCTCGTCGGCGCTGTCCAGGCGGCTTTTCGCCTCGGACAATGCCCGCCGGATGTTCTTGGGGATGCTGGTGTCGTTGACCAGATCATCTATCATATCGCTGATTTGCCTGATGTCCATGTTTTCACGCCCCTATACCCCGCAGCCCATTGAAGTAGTATCAGACAGATTCCGTAGAAAAGTAATTTAAAGCATAGCAGGAAGCGGACGCTCCTCTGCGCTGCGTTTTAAAAACAAAAACGGGCCCGTTGTGAAACATGAGGGTTTCGCTTTGTTCCCGAACTTTCGTGAGCCTGAACCCAGGACACGTGACACTGAGCTTATGAAAATACGGGCCCGAGGGGATTTGAACCCCTGACCTACAGCTTTCAGCTGTTTCCGGTTTTCTGGTTCCGGTTCCGTGACGAAACCGGAAACTCGAGACCGGGAACATTAGAAGGCTGCCGCTCTATCCAAGCTGCTCCCGCCTTTCATCCGAAAGCGGCCAAAAACGCGGAGCGTTTTTCAACGACCAGTTTTGGGCCGCCTTTTTCTAAAAGGCGGACTGAGCTACGAGCCCAATATAACAAAATAGAATCAGACGCTTAGATTAAAAAATATCCGAAAAAGGGGGATTCGCTAGCTTTCTTCCTCTTCCCAGTCCTCATCCTCGAAATCGTCCTCTTCCCATTCTTCCTCCTCGTCTATCATCATCGGCAGCATGGGTCGGGGCATCTGGAGAATCACTCGTCCTCTTCTTCCTCTTCCCATTCTTCCTCTTCGGTGTCTTCGTCTTCCCAGTCTTCTTCTTCATCTAGTCTCAATGGTTCCATATCGTCCACCTAAGGATTGATGGGTATAACTAAGAAAGGCTTTTAAACGTGCTTGCGGGGACGGGTTTTCCGGGATGGCCTTGCACGGGCTATTTGAGCCTGACGGCCTCTAGGTCGGCCATGGACCGCGTCTCTTTCCGGAGCATCATGCCGGCCGAGCGGGCGAGGTCTTCCGTCTTGCCCCAGTCCCCGTGCATGGTCAGCACCTTCTCCGGGCACGGCCTCAGGTTCTTGAGGTATGCCATCAGCTGCGCCCGGTCGGAGTGCCCCGAGAAGCCTTCGCAGGTCTCCACCCTCATGTTGATGTTCAATGTCTTCATCTTGCCGTCGTCCCCGAGGATGGGCAGCTCCCTCATCCCGCGCTGGACCTTGCTTCCGAGCGACAGGGCGCTCTGGTAGCCTACGAAGAGGAGCGAGTTGTTGGGATCATCAGCCATCAGTTTCAGGTATTCGTATGACGGCCCGCCGGTCAGCATGCCGGAGGGGGCCAGGATTATCGCCGGTTCTCCATTGACTATCTCCTCCCGGGACAGGCCCTTTGCCACCTTGATCACGGGGGATTCGAAGGGGCTCCGGTCAGAGAGTATCCTCCTCTGCAATTGCTCGCGCATGTATTCCGGATACGCGGTGTGGATGGCGGAGGCCTCCATGATCATGCCGTCTATGTATATCGGCAGGTTCAGGTCCGGCTCCCTCCGTGTCAGCTCCTCAAGGACGAGGAGCATCTCCTGCGACCGGCCGACCGCGAAGACAGGGATGAGCACCTTGCCCCTTTTGGCGGCGGTGTCCCGGATTAACTGGGACAGCCTCTTTTCGGTCTCGAACCTATTGACAGATATGTCGTTCCTGCCCCCGTAGGTGCTCTCCACGAAGAGCGTCTCCAGGCGCGGGAAGTGCGTCGTCGCGGGATCGAAAAGCCTTGTGAAGCCGTATTTGATATCCCCCGTGTAGACGAGGTTGTGGGCCCCTTCCCCGATATGGAGGTGCACGCTGGCGCTGCCTAGGATGTGGCCGGCGTTGTAGAGCGTCATCTTTATCTCCGGGGTGATGTCCACGACCTCTTCGTAGTCGACGGTTATGACGTTGCGGAGCTCCTTGTAGATGTCTTTCTTGGTGTAAGGGGGGTCCACGTCGAACGCCTTCTTGCACAGGTTCAGGTAGTCCTGCTGCAGGAGCACCATGATGTCCCGCGTCGGGGGGGTGCAGTAGACCGGCCCGTCATAGCCGTAGGCGAAGAGGTATGGCAGGAAGCCCATATGGTCCATGTGGCCGTGGCTCACCACGACGGCGTCGATATCTTCCAGCGAGAACCCCATCATGTTCAGATACGGGTAAGCCCTTGTCGAATCCCCTGTCGCAGGGTTCACACCGACGTCGATCAGCACCTTGCTGTTGGGGGTCTGGACGAGCATGCAGGAGCGGCCCACCTCGCGGAACCCGCCTAAGGCCATCACGCGGACCCAGTCGCCTTGCGGGGACGGCTGGCATATCTTCTTGCCGATATTGACCAGGAACTTCTTCCTCTCGCCGGCCTCCAGGGCGTTGATCTTCCGGACGCCGTCCAATGTCGCAGAAGGCATGGTCGGGGCGCGCAATGTCACGGGGGCCCAGTTGGTCCTGAGCATGATCTCCTTTAGGATGGATCCCCCCTTCCCGATCACCAGTCCGGGCTTTATCGCCTCTATCCGCACCTCGCACATCTCAGGGACGAAGGTGATGCTCTTGATATCCGCCTCTTTTGGCACAAGAGCCTCGATCGCCTGCTTCGCCTCGTCGATGTTGGTGAGGCAGGATGGGTCCACCCGGATCGTGACCTTCTTCTTGAGCGCGCTCGCGAGCTCCTTTATGAGCCGGTCGTTGGAATAGAACGCCTTGATGTTCTTGATGTAGATGACCGTGGATAGCCCTTCCGGCTCCACTTTTGTCACCTCGCAGTCATGCGGCATGATCTCGCTGATTTTCTTGACGATGTCCTTATAGTGCACTAGAAACACCCCTGAAATAGCCTATTTATACGCAGAACCCCCCAAAAGACGGGAAGAAGGAAATGATTCAGGCATTGAGGATCTTTGCGACGTCCTCTTTGTCCATCCGCTTGAAGCCGAATTTGGATATCACGACGAGGTCCACCCTCTCGCCGGTCGCCGCGTCGCGCCTCATCGCCGCGCTCACGGCTTTGGCGGCCACCGGCAGGTTGGCCGTTATGTCCTTCTCAGGGACGTAGAGCTCCTCGAGGACACCGTACGCCACCGGGGATCCGCTCCCGGTGGATGTCATCTTCTCTTCGGTTATGCCCCCGAGCATGTCCACCGAGAACAGCCTGGGCTTCTCATCGAGCCCGCCTATCAGCAGCTGGACGTAGAAAGGGTAGAACTTATACTGTGTGAGGATGTTGGCGAGCAGCGTGGCCGCGGCCTCGACCGTGGCTTGCTTCTCGTGCTTGAGTTCATATAGCTTGAGCTCCGCGGTCATCCACCGTATCAGGGTCTGCGCGTCGCCTACCCCCCCGGCTATCGTCATGGCGATGCGGTCGCTGACCGAATATATCTTGTCGATATCTTTGCTTGCTATCAGGTAGCCCATCGTGGCCCTCCTGTCGCTGGCGAGTACGATCCCATCCTTGCAGACGAGGCCCACGGTCGTGGTCCCTGTCTGAACACCTTTGCTATTGACACTATCTTCCATAAAATCACGGGAGAACGAGTTGTATGTTTATTTCTTGTGGAGCATTTATAAACGATGCTGATGGTCCGGGAAAATGGAAATGGAAACACAGGCCTTTAGGAGCACTTGCCTATCAGCGGGCGGGCTCCGACCTCGGTCTTGCCATTGATCGCGCCTTTGTCATATACCAATACCACATCCGAATGGCTAAACGATGTGCCGGTCGGGCCGCAATCCGTCGCGGTCGTCACGGTTATGACCTTCTTCTCGCCGCTCGTGAACACGGTGGCGGTCGAGAAGACCTGGACCCCGTCCATGGAGATGTTGGTCAGGGTCAATTGGTCGACATCGTTGTTCTGGAGCTCCATCTCGAGGATTGCGCCGCTCTGCTTGAGTATCGTTATGGAGAACGGCGCGGCGGTGCCCCAGGCCTGCTGGCTCTGGGTCTCCATGGTCCCCGCGCCCATGCCCGCGAAGCCGCCTATCAGGTAGACGACGACGAGTGCGACGACTAGGACGATAGCCAAAATCACGAGATACTCAGTGGAAACCTGGCCTTTTTTCATCATGGAATTGCCTCTGGGGGAGAAAAACCGCTGCAGGTTTAAAAAACCGGATGTTGGGTGGGATTGGAAGGATTGGGGATATAGAAGAAAAAAGAGAAGTTGGGATAGCGCCTAAGAGCACTTCCCGACTATGGGCCTTATTCCGGTCTCTGTCTTGCCGGTTATGCTGCCCTTGTCATAGGTTAGTATGACATTCGAGTGGCTGAATGAGGAGCCCGGAGCGCCGCAGGTTGTCGCGGTCGTCACGGTTATGAGCTTCTTCTCGCCGCTCGTGAACACGGTGGTGTTGGTGCTCATGGGGACCGAGGCACCGTCCATCGATATGGCGGTGAGCGTCAGCTGGTCGACATCGTTGTTCTGAATCTCGAGTTCCAGAGAGCTAGCGGTCTGCTTCCAGCTCGTTATGGACAGGGGAGCTGCCGTGCCCCAGGCCTGCATGCTCTGGGTCTCCATCGTTCCCACGCCCATGCCCGCGAAGCCTCCTATCAGGTAGACGACGACGAGGGCTACGACGAGGACGATGGCCAAAATCACTAGGTATTCCGTTGAAACTTGTCCTTTCTTAATCATTATTTCACCTGGGTGTGAATCTCTAACAAATTTATAAAGGTTTTCCATTGATTCCGGACATCCGCCCCGGCACCCGGAGGGGGCGCAGGAAACGCAGCTTAGATCGCGAAGCCCGAGAGAAAGCCCTCTATGAATGCTTTGGCGAGGAGATACATGAGCGATGCGGCGATGACGAGGACCGGGAAATATTTTATGCCATAGGCCGCCTTCCCTTTGGCGATGATGCCGATCAGCATGGAGACGAAGAACGATGAGAGCAGTATAGACGCGATGGCGATCGCCTGCATGTCAGCGACGGTTATCGACAGCTTGCCCATGAATATGGGCAGGCCCGAGACCGCATCATCGGAGGCGATGCTCTCCGAGTTGATCTTGATGAACACGGCCACGAAATGCGATGAGATGGAGAGCAAAAACGGCATCACGACGACCAGGATGAACATCAGGAAAACGGTATAAGCCCGTGTGGATGAGGTCAACTCGGCCCGGAGGTCCTGGATCCTCCGGACCTCCTGGGCTATGGATGTGAGGAGCCTCGCCAGATGGCCTCCGGAGCGCAGCCCCTTGACGAACAGGTTCACGGACCGCCGCAGAACCTGCGAGTCGAAATACGATGAGACCTCGGTCAGGGTGACCGGAAGCGGCGTCTTGCCCCCGCTTTTGGCGGTGCATAGCATCACCTCCTCGTAGAAGGGCCCGAACTCGGGCCTGGCCGCATGGTAGAAGGCTGCGAAGGGGCTGGAGCCGGACCTGAGGTTGGATGCGGTCAGGAGCAGGAAATCAGGCAGTATCTCCTCCATCTTGGCGGTCCGGTCGGAGATCCTGTAATACAGCTGCAGGTAGGAGACGGCGCTTGTGAGGCCGAGCCCGCTGAGGAAAAGCGCGATCGCTACCGACAAGGTCCCTATGCTCGTATATGGATTGAAGGCTATGAGATACAGGGCGATCAGTATGGAGCCGATGAGGAACGCGATCAGGAGGCGCATCCCCAGCCAGGTGCGGGCGTCCTCCCTGATCCCGGCGAAACGGAGGAGGACGACGAAGCGATCGCGCAGGCTTTTGGGCAGCGCCGCCCCGACCCGGCGCGAAGTCCGCTGCCTGGATAGGAGCCCGTCGGCCTTGTTTGGTTTAGTTGCCATATCAACCACCGAATAGCTCCGGGCGCAATGAGCCCATATACCCTATTATCACTATCTGCAGCAGAGATGTCACGGCGAGCATCATGGCCACGCCCTCCATCGTGACCCCGAGCCCGCCGAAAGCTGACAGCAGGACCATGAACGTGATGGCAAGCGACGGGGCGACCACGCCGCCGAGCATGTATATGAGGAGGAGGAAATTGAGGTTGGCCGAATAGTTCTTGATCTCCCGGAAGAGATAGGATTCCACGGCGAGGGCGATGCCTTCTATTGCATCACCCATCTTGGCGCCGGATTCCAGGGCGTTCACCATCTGCCATGCGGCCCTTTTGAGGAATTCGCTCTCGGTCTTCAATGCGAGCTGCTTGAGCGCTTCGCGTTCAGGCACCCCGCTCTCCACCTGCCTGACGACCCATTCCAGGTCGTCGGACACATAGCCGTAGTTCGCATGCGAGACGTTCTTGAGGGAATCGAAGAGCGGGACCCCGCCGTCGACATCGATTATTATCTCGCGGAGGGCGAAAAGCAGATCCTTGTTCTCCTTGACCGCGATCTTCCTCATGATGATAGAGGGGTATATCATGTGGAGCATGAGGAAGAGGAGCCAGAAGCATATGCCTATCCCTATGGACTGCGGAAGGGCTGTCGCGTCCTGCCTGAAGAGCGAAAGGGCTGCGAAGCTGAATATGAAGAAGAAAAGCCCGTAGACAAAGGATGATAGCAGGGCGGCGGTTGCGAATAGCTCGGGCCCGGACTCGAAGCGTATCTTCTGGAGGCTGACGCGCAATGAGGGCATCGCCGAAAGGACGATCATCCCGGCCCCCCGCATCCTTTTGATGAGCCTGATCCTGCTGGGGGCGGGAAACAGAAGGAACGGGATCTTGATCTCGGACATTCAGAGCACCTTGGAGGGGTTGAGCCCCTTCTCGGCCGCTGACACTATGCTCGGCATATCCGAGTAGTAGGCCTTCATCACCCGGCCCACCTGCTCTATGCCTTCCAGGCTGTTCTTGAGCATCCAGGAGATGACCTTGCCCTTGTCCTTCTGGTCGGAGAGTATCTCGGCTTCGGTCATGCCGGTGCGGAGGTTCAGCTCCTCCTGATAGCGATGGGGCTGCTTGGCGCTCTCGAAAGCATCCGTCCTCGGCTTCCAGGTATAGATGCGGTTCAATTCAGGCCCGCTCACCCCGCAGAGCACCTCTGAGATCTCGCTGGTCCTCCTGATGTTGCGCCTGCGGTCGCGGTACTGCACCAGGAGGAGATGCACATCCTCGACCTGGGATTCCGGGATCTCGATAGGCGGCTCGATCAGCCTCTTGAGGACCTGCTGGCCGGTGTCCGCGTGCACGGTCGAATAGACGCTGTGGCCGGTGTGCATGGCTTCGAAGAACACCTCTGCCTCGCGCTTGCGCCTCACCTCGCCGAGCACTATGCGGTCGGGCCTCATGCGCAGCGAGTTCACCATCAAATCCAGCATGGTCACTTCCCCAAGGCCTTCGGGGTTCGCCGTCCTTGTGACCAGGGGAACCCAGTTCCATTGGTATGTGGGGAGATACAGCTCGCGGGTGTCCTCGATCGTGACGATCCTCTGGAAGGGCTGGATCAGGGACAGCAGTGCGTTCAATGCGCTCGTCTTCCCGCTCGCGGTCCCCCCTGCGACCAGCACGTTCATCTCGTAATGCATCGCCTGCCACAGAAGCGCGCCCATCTCGATGGACATCGCGTTGTTC
>JAZDKI010000045.1:0-18279 GCA_043803165.1 Microcaldota archaeon | reverse complement strand
GGCAATAGCGGTCGGTCTGGCTGTCGTGCTCTGGACAAGAATGCAAGCCTGATTCCGCCTAGATGCCCAGCTCCTCCCCTACCAGAACCACGTTTATCCGTCCCTCCTCCCGGACCATGGAACCCTCAATGATGACGGTATAATGGCAGATCCGCCAGTCATGGTTACAGTCAACGCAGATTCCAGTCCTGGCACAGGGAAGATTATCAAACTCCGGCCGGTGATGCTTTAGTGCATGTCGTTTAGCGTTGATGGGTGCAGCAATTTCGCGGATTCTTTGCAGTGCCTGGTCTACATCCTTCACAATCTTGTTGGCACCGATTACCAGAATTACCTTCTCGGGGCCAAAGATCACCGGAGCAACCCTGTTCCCAAGGCCGTCAGTGCTGACGATTTTCCCATCGAGGGTAATGGCATTCACCTTTTTGATAAAGACCAGCAGAATGACGAACTAAAAGTTTAAAAAGAACGCGGGGCGCCGGTCCCATACTATAGTAATAGGCGCTTGCAGGAGGGCGCGCCTTTCTTCTTGCCTTTTGCGGGGGCGGACCAATCGCATACCTTGAGGATTATCTCGGAGTAGCCGAGTTTCCTCATGCGGTTCTGCAGGACCTTGAGGCGGGATGCCAGCCATACAGCCGCCTTGGCGCCGCTGACGCCGATTATCACCCTCGCCCCGCGGAATCCGACCGTGGCTGTGGGCGCCTCGCCCTTGAGGTATTCCCTCGCCGCCCTAAGGTTCGCCAGGCTCGGGAGCGCCTTGGCCTTCTTCAGCCTATATTCGGCCGATGAGGCCCGATCCCAGTTGGGGAGGTTGAACTCGCGGGCGAGCAGGCGGATCTCTGCTTTTGAAAGGTCGCTCTCGAGAAGCGGGCTCCTCACCCCGGCCCGCCTTGCGGAGAGGAATGAGTCGCCCTTCTCCCGCAAATCATCGCGGTGCGAGCCGTCCAGGACGTTCTTGAGCTTGAGGCGCATGGCCATGCCCTTCAACCTGCTGTAGAGGCTTGAACCCTTGACTAGGAGGGGGGCGCGGAGCGTCTCGTCCTCGACCCTCTGCACCACCATGTGCTTGACGCCGAGTATCTTCGCCACGCGCCTGGCCATGGACAATTCGGATTTGGGATAGTTATCCGAGAGCGCGGTCACCGCGACCGCCTTCTCCCCCAGCTCCTCCCGGCAGATGCGCATCAGGAACGCGCTGTCCACTCCGCCGGAAAAGGCGACCAGCGCGCTGTCCAGCTTCCGTATCCTCTCCCTAAGGCTGCTGAGCTTCCGGGCGAGCAACTTGTCCATGGAGGATAATCTTACGGGCGTATTTAAATCCTTCCCGCACCCCGTTTCACAAGCATTTTATATCCCGCGATGGAGAATCGCTCATGCGCTTTTTGCTGCTGGTATTGCTTTCCTTATCGCTTGCATCCGCTGACTGCTCGGGCCAGATGTCCAGGTACGTCCCTGCTGTCATCGGCGACGGGGGCGGCGTAGTGAATGTCACGATCAGCCTGGCCGACGGGCCGGGAAGGGCGTTCGTGAGCGTGCAGCCGCGGACAGGGACATTGACCCAGGAATCCATCGGGCAGGCCGCGGACCTCGCATCGCGCCTCTCGGGCAAGAAGTGCGATGTGATGGTGGATTTCGGCTTGGATGGGCACACAAGCTATATCGACGGCCCGAGCGCCGGCACCGCGATCGCGGTGATGACATACGCGCTGCTCGAGGGGGAGGATGTGCGCAGCGACGCGATCATCACCGGGGCGGTGGACGGGGAAGGGAACGTGCTCCCGGTCGGAGGGCTCTACGAGAAGGCGAGAGGCGCGGTGGGGAAAGGCGCGGCTTATTTCGTGACCCCAGCCGAAAGCTTCTACGAGATGCTCCTCCTCCGCGACATGG
The DNA here is from genome assembly GCA_043803165.1 of Microcaldota archaeon. GTDB lineage: Archaea > Micrarchaeota > Micrarchaeia > Anstonellales > Bilamarchaeaceae > Bilamarchaeum. The sequence continues at coordinate 16,389 of JAZDKI010000045.1, read as the reverse complement.
AGAGGGCATACGGCCTGAAGATAGTGCAGGCCCGCACGGTGGACGAGGTCATAGGCTTCATGATCCGGAATGAGACGATCGAGCAGCACCCGCTCAGCGTGGAGGAGAGGAAGGCGCCGGAGGTCCCGGATTATGATTTCCCCGACCCGCAGGGCTTCACCCTGATCGCGGATCGCATGATCGAGGCCGAAAAAAGCCTCGTATCCACGCTCCCCGGAGAGGAGAACGACACCGCGGAGGTCAAGTCGTTCTACGGCAACGAGGTCGAGCGGCAGCTCGCCATTCGCGACAAGGGGTACCTTTTCAGCGCCGCGAACGAAGCCTTCCTGGACTATGTGGACATAGCCACCATCAAGGTGATACTCTCCGGCGATCCGGACATCCCGCGGAAGAAAGGGGATGCTTCGATCTGCCTGGCGAACCTGGACATGCCCCAGATGACCGATAAGAACTTCCAATACCTGGTCGGGGCGGACCTGCGGAGATCCTGGGCGGAAGGGCGCCTGGAGTCCGTCGATATCAGCGATGAGATGCTTATCGAAGAGGAGTATGTGGCATACAACGAATTGATGTATTCAGAAGCCTGGTGCTTGGTCGCGCAGGGCATACTTTCTGCTTCCCCTGAGGGCGGGAGCGCCATAGACGAAAAGTCGTGGGAAGGCCTCGCGAGGGAGATGCTGTCCGTTGCGGAGGAGGCCGGAGACGGCGATACGGACCTCAAAGAGAAGCTCGATAGCGCGAGGCTCTCTTTTTCCAAGGGGAGGTACGGGGCGGCGGTATTTGATTCGGTATATGTGATCGAGTATTCCAAGGAGGCGCCGGAGGATCTGGAAGGGATCGATGTCGGCGCGCTGGTCGGCGAGAACCGGAGCTCGCTCTGGGGCAGGGTATACCAGTCCCATGCCGCCTTCGTATCGGCGCAGAACGGCACAAAGGCCGCCTACGAGACGGCGCGTTATGCCAAGGCGCTGGACGATGCGACCGAAAGGATGATCGAAGCGGCCAATGCCCCGACCGATGAGGAACCGGAAGATGCGCCCCCTGAAGATAGCGGCGCTTCGATGCTTATACTCGCTGTGGCTGGCGTATCAATCTTTTTATTCGTTCTTCTGCTAATATACATGAGAAGGCGAAACGATGGAGATCACAGCGCGCGAACTGGCAAGGCTTTTGGAGCTGAACAAGAAAAGGGCGGAGCTCGAGTTCCACAGGTCGGTGCTCGGAGGCCGCCCAGATGGAGATCTGGCGAGGATCTCCGCAAGCGCGGCTGAACTCGCGCACAAGGCCAGGGATTCCGGCATAGCACTCGTCGTCCCGAACCAGAGGAGATTGGACGAACTCGCCAAGGCGCTCTCCGAGTTCCCCTCAGACGCGCTGCGCGAGGGGATAAAGGTCAGGGACGGCAAGGCATACCAGACGCTCAAGGACCGGGGCATGATGATAAAAGCGAACTTCGAGAACCGCTTCGAGATAGCCAAGCTCAGCATCCTGGCCGCCAAGATGGATCCCGCTGAGAGGAAGGCGCTTTCGGATGTCGTCGCATCAGGGGCCCTGGCAGAGACCATCCAGGCCACGTCGCTGTCAGAGGATGAGAGGAGGCGCCTTACCCGGATACTGCGGCGCTGCGGGATATTATGCGCGGCTTCAGCGAACACGATAATCCCGGCGATGGATTCTTCCCTGGAGCGCGAGTTCCGCCTGGAGATGTCCAACCGCCCGGTATGGGTCAGCGAGGTGTCGAAGCCGGTCCTGGAAGAGAACCTCAGGAAGATACAGACGCTAAACGCCCGCATACAGCTCAAGAACGCGGAGAGGCAGGTGAAGATATTCAGCCAGGCAGAGGAGGACGATTTCGCCAACCTCCAGAGGGAATATCTCGACCTGCTCAAGCAGCAGGACGACATCCTCAAGGATTATACCGAAGAGGAGAAGCTATCCGCCAAGCGCTAGATCCTTTTGGACATGTATGGGCCGTCGCGGGAATACCCCCTTTTCCTATAGTAGCCCCTCACGCCCACGCCGCTGATGATGACGACCTTCCCTTTTCCATTCTCCTGGGCGATGCGCTCCGCCTCATCCAGGAGCCTGGAGCCGAGGCCGTGATGCTGCACCGGGCCGCCGGTATGGAGGGGGGCTTCGCTGCCATAGACATGGAGCTCCCGGACGAGGGCGCAGGAGCTGTCTATCTCCGGCCTCGGGCTCTTTTCCGGGAACCTCAGCCGCAGGAACCCTGCGAGCAGGCCGTCCGAGTCATCGAAAGACAGGAAAACCTCCCTGCCCCCGCTCGAGGGGTAATCCATCCTGCGGAGCGAGAACGCGCGAAGGTCTGCCCCCTTGCCGCGGAGGCCGGCCTCGCGCGAGCGGATCTCGAGGGGCCGGATCCCTTTTTCACGGATTCTTATATCTACAAGCTCGCGCAGGTTGCTCTTCTTGACGCCGTTTTTTATCAGCCCCGCAGGGATGTCCCTCTGTATCCGCATCACCCGGACATACGGCGGGATATAGCGGTAGAACTCGGAGATGGCATCGGCAGCCTCTTCTGACGTGTATGGGGTGTAGCTCCCAGCGTCCATCATCTTTTGCAATGCGGTCCCTTCGAGCACCAGCGTGGGGTATATCTTGAGCATGTCCGGGTGGAAACGCTCCTGCGAGTAGAGCCTCTTGACAAACGAGATGTCTTTCTTCTTAGATGAGCCTGGGAGGCCGGGCATGATATGATAGAGAACCTTGAAGGCGGAATCCTTGAGCGCTTTTGTCGCGGAGACGACGTCCTTGACGGTGTGGCCGCGGTTTATGAGGCGGTATATCCGGTCGTCTGCATGCTGGACGCCGAGCTCCACCCGGGTCGCTCCGTAGGAAAGCATCTCGCCTATATGGCCGATGCAGACATCAGGGCGCGTCTCGATCGTGAGGCCGACCGCCTTATGGGTATCCGCCTTCTCGTTTTCCTCCATCGCCCCTTCGAGCGTCTTCGAGCGGCGCCCGTTGAGGCCTTCATACACCCCTTTGACAAATGAGCGCTTGTAATCGACGGGCATCTCCAGGAAGGTGCCGCCCATGATTATCACTTCGCATTTGTCGCTCGGGTGGCCCCCTTCCTCGAACTGCCTCACCCGGCCGGATGACTGGATATATGGGTCGAAACCGGCCTCGCGTGCCCGCAATGCCGCAGGCTCGAAGCCGGTGTAGCTCTTGGCCACCAGATTGGCGGAGGGGCAGTATGCGCAGCCGTGCGCGCAGGAGCCCTGGGGCTGGATCATCACTGCGACCGGCGTCACCCCTGACAGCGTCTTGACCGGCTTTTTTAGGAGCAGGATGCGGAGCTCTTCGCTCAGGGATCCTGCCGGTATGGCTTCGAGGATCTCCGGGTTCTTTATCATCTTGGCCAGATGGAACCGCCTGCCCTCCTCCCTTTTGAGCCGGTCCAAATCAAGCTCCCCTGCGAGGATGCGCCTGACCACAGATAGTATGGCCTCTCTCCTTGACATCGGAAATATCCATGCGCGGAGGTGTTTTTAGCATCTTATGATGCGCCGAAGAAGGCCCCTTCCACCGCATCAACGACGGTAGCGATAAGCCCTGCGAGGGAATAGACCGGGGCCTCGAAGATCGGGAACACGGCCACCCCGTTGTTGGTGGCGCGGTAGTCGCCCAGAAGGTTCGACGCCACGAATAGCGTGACGTTCTTCTCATCCGCTATGTTCTTGCTGGCCAGGGATACGACCTTGACCGAGCTCCGGTAGGTCTCCTCCTCCTCGCCCACAATCTCATAATAGATGGTCTTTGCGCTCTGGGCCGGCACGAAGACGGGCTTCACGAACTCCCAGCGCTTGGCCCCGACCGTGCTCACCTGGAAAACGTCGCTGGTCGATGCCTTGTTGGTTATCTTTATCTTGAACCGTGCCGGCTGGCCCGGCCCGACGGTCAGGTAAGAGGGCGTGACGTCGAAATCCATCACGTCCCAGGTGATCCGGACCTTCACGAGGAAGCTCACATTGCCCAATAATTCGCCGTTGTTCTCGTCTATCGCCGTGACCTTCACGGTGTAGTTGCCCTCGGGGGCTTCCGGGTCCGCGCTGATCGTGACCTGGAGCGGGTTCTGGTAGAGCTTGCTGCTCTCGCTCGTCCATCCGCGCGGGAGGTCCACGGCCACGGCCTCGTCGAATTGGCCGCCTATCCCGTGCACCCCGCCCTGCTTGATTAGCGGGTCGATCTGGATATAGACGGTCTGCCCGGGGCCCATGGTGCCCAGGTCTATCGTATCGCCGTCCTTGAGGTCCTGGACCGATGGCGAAACCAAGGTCAACGCGAAAGATAGCGAAAAGGCGAGCAATAGCATCGCTGCGAGTCTGCCGAGCATGCGGCTATATGCCTCTGAAGGATTAAAAATCTGCATCATCCTATCTTGCGCATGCATAGACGCGTTATGGCGCTGGCCCTGGCCTTCATGTTCCTTTTCCAGTTCGGATGCGTATCCGTCGACATCTCGCAGAAGGTGGAGCGGGACGGATCCTCCTTCATTGAGGATCGGATCGACATCAGCAGGCTGGAATCCCTCGGGACGCTCGGGGCATCGGATATCTGCGATAAGATCGCCTCAGGCGAACCGGAGGTCGGATGCTCGCTTTCCGACGATATCCTCACGATCAACAAGACCATCAGGCCGTCTGACGGGCTGTATTATTTCAACCGCGCATCCGAGTTCCCCTACGCGACATACACGCTGGAGGTCCGCGAGGCCCCCTCGATAATAAGCGCGGAGACTGCGCAGGATGCGGGATTGGCCGGGGAGGCTGAGGATCCTACAGACTTCAAGGACCCTTCCGCCAAGCCGACCGCCGCCATGCTCAGGGCAGCCGGCGTCCGGATGACATACGAGATCGAGATGCCCGGCGAGCTGCTTGAAGCCCAAAACGGCGAGATAGTGACAAGCGAGGCAGGCAAGAAGGTGGCGAGGTACGATGTCGTCCGGCTCATGGATGATGGCCAGTACGTCGTGGTCCGCTCCAAGGAGCTCGATATGCCCGCGATCTTGATGGTTGTGGGTGCAGCGGTCCTCCTGATCGGCGGGATCATAGTCGCGGCCGTCCTATTGAAGGCCATGAAGAAGCCGCCAGCCCCGCAGAAGCGCGCAAGGAGATGAAAAGGGTTTTTAACTTCCTTTTGGATGTCGGTTGATGAGCGGGACGATGGGGGATACGCCGGCTGCGATCGGCACGATAATCGCGGAAGAGGAAACGCCTTCGACTTCAGAGTTCTCATTCGTCGTCAAGGGCGACGGGGTCAAAAAGGGCCAATATGTCCAGGTCAGGCACGGGAAAGGGCTGCTTTTCGGATTCGTCAGCGAGATGTACAAATCCAACCGCTACTTCGAGCGCGCGGAAAGCGTCGCCGAATTCGAGCGGGGGAGCGGGATGTCCGCGCAGTTCCCGTCCGCATCCTGGGAATATGTGATCGCCGCGGTGAAGGTGCTCGGGGTATTTGACGAGCGTCGGTTCGAGCGGGCGTTCAGCCCGCCATCTCCAGGAGCCCCGGTCCACAATGCCGAAGGCGGGATACTGCGGACCTTTTTGGGATTCGAAGACGAGGGATTGGATATCGGCGCTATCGAGCACCACGATGTTCCTGCGAGGATCTCCATGACAAGGCTCTTGCAGAAGCATTTCGCCATCCTTGCCATGAGCGGGGCCGGGAAATCGCACCTGGCGTCTGTCTTGCTCGAAGAGCTGCTCGGAAGGAGGAAGGAGCAGGGGCGGGTCGCTGTCGTGATCGTGGATATACACGGCGAGTATACGGGTTTTTCGCATGACCCGGCCTATGGCGCAAAGACGACGGTTATAGACGGGAGCGAGATCTCCGTCCCGCTCAAGAAGGTGTCTCCTGAGACAATGACAGAATGGATCCCGCACCTATCAGCCCCGCAGAGGGATGTGCTCCGCCATGCGATATCCGCCCTCCGCGAGGAGAGGAAGGATAAGGACGGTTATTCGTTCAAGGAACTGCTCGAAGCGGTCGAGAAGGCGGACGTCTCCAAGGACGAGGTGAAACGGGCCTTGCGGAGAAGCATGATGGAGCTGAAACGCTATCGGTTCCTCTCGCGCAAAACAGAAAACCCGAAACTCGCTACCCAGATAAAGCCGGGGAACCTCATGATACTCGATTTCTCCACCATAGATTCGCTCCGCAAGAAGCAGGTCCTGGTCTCCATGCTCGCACGGAGGATGTTCTCGCTTAGGAAGAAAGGGAAGATCCCGCCGTTCCTCCTCCTTATCGAGGAGGCGCACAACTTCGCCAGGGAAAAAGCGGAAGAGAGCGAGGCGGTCTCGAGGGCGATAATCGAGACGATAGCGAGGGAAGGGAGGAAGTTCGGCGCATCATTATGCCTGGTGAGCCAGAGGCCTGTGAACCTGAGCACGACGGCGCTTTCGCAGTGCAACACCCATATCATCCTTAGGGTCACGAACCCGAACGACCTGGACCATATCCAGATGAGCTCCGAAGGGATCGACGCGAGGACGGCTAAAAGCATCACAGGCCTCAAGGTCGGAGAGGCCATTATAGTGGGGGAGGCTGTGAACTACCCTGTTTTCGTCAAGGTCCGGGACCGCAGGTCCGTGAAACGGGAGAAGGGGGCCCCGCTCCATATGCAGGCGATCGAGTTCGAAGAGCGAGCGGAGAAGAAGGCGAAGAACGTGGAAGCGTTCATTTGATGAATAATCTGGTGAGAAGCTTCGGCGCGAAGGGTCGGAAAGGAAGCATCGACGTCAATCGAAGTTCATGCGCCCGAATTTTATGAAAAGGGGCTTTTCCTCGCCCTTTTTCACGATCGCGATCGCGAGCTCTTTGCGCAGTCTGCCCGCCGTCTCGAGCGATGGCATGAGGTCTTCGATGGCGGCTTTCCACTTATCGGTCACGACCTCGATCAGGTAATAGGTCTTGTCCTCGCCCGGGCGGAAGCCTTTGCGGTGCAGCCTCAAAAACGGGGTCCCGTCCAGGCTCGGCCTCACTATATACCCGCGGTCGCGCAGGTGCTTCATCACGAAGAACTTCTCATCGGCCATCTTGTCCTTCTTCTTAGCTTTCTTCAGAAGGTCGTCCTTGTCCATAGGCAGGACGCCTTTTTGCGCGAAATACGCCGCTTCGAGGAACGTGATCTTGGTCTCGTCGGCCTCTTCGACCCCGGCGCCCAGGCTCCTTAGCTTGAGTATGAGGGGCTTGTCTTTGATCGTGAGAAAATCATCGCTCGCAGCCATCGTTTCACATCCCGCTCGGGCCTTTCCCGCCCTTCATCTTCACTTCGCCCATGACATCCTTTATATCGGAGTATTTGATGTCATGGACATGGACCGCCATCTCCGCACCGCCGGCCGTGTCCAGGTTCATCGAGCCCACCCCGAAAACCCTCTGGACCAAACCCTGGGTGTAGCTCGCCTCGGTTATCCTGGAGTATGGCAGCACGATGTTCCTGGTCGAAAGGATGCCGGAATGATACGACAGGCTGGTCTCATCAAGGGTGAGGGTGTGGAAGCGGACGGCCGCGAAGGAGAGCGTGACGAAGAGGAGGCAGATGAACCATACGATGATGGCCGCATGCAGGAAGTAATCGCCCAGGAGATTCCGCACGATGAAAAGCACGGCCGTGATAAGCATGCCGATAAGGACCGATTTTGTAGCCCCTACGATCGGGTATGGGTGGAAAGATCTTGCCATGGAGGGATTTAGGCTTGCGGATTTAAATTGTTGCGCTCCGAGGTGTGCTCATGCTCACCATATTCACAGACGGCGCCTCGTTCGGCAATCCGGGCCCGATGGGGATCGGCATCGTGATATACCGGGACGGCATCATCGTCGAAGAGCTCAGCGAATATATCGGGAAGGGGACCAACAACATCGCTGAGTACACCGCAGTGGTAAGGGCCCTCGAGACCGTCCATGAGATGGGCGAAATGGATGCCCATATCAAGTGCGACAGCCAGTTGATCGTCTGCCAGCTCAACGGGGAATACAAGGTCAAGGATGCGGGATTGAAGCCCCTAAAGGAGAGGATAGACCGCCTCCGCAAGGGGCTGAATGTCAAATTCGAGCACATCCCCAGGGAGAAGAACGCTGAGGCGGACGAACTCTCCAAGAAAGCGGCGGAGCTGGGGAAGAAGAGGGAGGCCGAGGAGAAGAGGGGGAAGGGGGGCGCCGGATGAGAATCAGCCAGAGGCCTGAACTCGGCAGGTATATGACCTTCGAGCTTTCCAAGGAGAAGCCGGTGCACGGCTGGTTCTGGTACAAGGAAGGCTTCGCCCCGGAGCTCGTGGAGTTCGCCATCGATGATTATATGAAGATGCGCGGCGCACGCCCCCAGACGATCCTCGATCCCTTCTGCGGGGTGGGGACGACACTGCTCACCGCGAAGGAGAGGGGAATCGAATCGGCGGGGGTGGATGCGTCTACGCTCGCCGTCTTCGTCTCGAAGACCAAGACGGATGATTATGCCCCCGAGGACCTGGAATCCGCGCTCGCATTCCTTTCCAAAAAGATCGACCCCGCGCCTGAGACAGATTGGCAGTTCGAATTGTTCTCTCCGAGGGCCGCGTTCCCCAAAAGGAACTACAATGAGATACTTTCTCTCAGGGGGGCTATAGAGCAGGAAGATGGGCGGGTGCGGAACCTGCTGCTCCTTGCATTGCTTTCCATAATGCCGCAGGCGAGCATCATCCAAAAAGACGGAGGGGTGCTGAAAGTCGACAACCGCAAGCGCGCGCTCCCGGCCAAGGAGATCTTCAGGAGGAAGGTCAAGCGCATGGCGCGGGAGCTTTCCGGAAGGATCCAGGGGCATTCCCCCCATGTTCTTCTCGGAGATGCGCGGGCTTTGGATGCCCCCGGGGAGAGCGTGGACCTCGTCGTGACGTCGCCGCCGTATCTCAACAACATCGATTACTCCAAGATATACGGGCTGGAGCTGAGCCTCTTGAATATGAGCAAGGCCGAAGCCGAAGAGGTGCGGATGCGCGCGATCCGCTCTTTTATTGGCAAGAGGATGCAGGTCGAAGAGATGCCTCCTGAAGTCGGGGATGTCGGCCTGCGGATCCCGATCGTAGGGACGTATTTCAAGGACATGGAAGGCGCTATATCGGAGATGTTCCGGGTCCTGAAGAAAGGCGGATGCGCGCATGTGAACGTGTCGAATTCCGTGATACACGAGACGCATGTCCTTGTCGATGAGGTCTTCGGGCAGATGGCTGAGAGGATAGGATTCTCAGATGCCGAGATAGTGGTGGGGGCTGAGCGGATAGCGGATGTGAGGCCCCAGAAGGTCAGGACCAGGGAAAGCGTAGTAGTGATGCGGAAGTGAACCTACTTCCAGCCAGGGGGCACATGCGGAGGGAATCCGCTCGCCCAGGGCTCTACATGGGGCTGAAGCCGGTTCAAACGCATATAGGCTTCCAGGACCATATGCTGGACTTCAAAGAAAGATGCGTTTGCGGTCCCGGCGTGCGGGACGAATATGGAGAATCCTTCCCAATCACCCATATCAGCGATGTATCTCCGAAAATCCCAGTCCTTGGTCCTTGGCAGGTAGGATAGGCTGAAAACGATCGCCTGGTCGATCACGCCGCTGGTAAGCAGCCCCTCATAGCCACGGATGTCGGATTCCATATCCGCGATATCCTGCCGGACATGGCCCCATATCCCGGAAGTGAAGGTGTAGATGCCGTTCTCCTTGAGCCTTTTGAGGAGCATTATCTTGTCCGGGAGGTCGCGCATGTGCTTTTCTACGACGCGCGTCTGGACCAGATGGCGGGGGTTGAAAGGCACATAAAAGGCGGTGCACCTGGCCTCGCCGAATCCGTCGTTGAGCCGCAGGAGCGAATCGACCACACCGGAATCGAGGCGCTCGAACTCCACCCCGCCATTATCATGCCAGTAAAATCCATAGGATTTGATGAGCTTCGCCGCCTGAAGGAAGAAATCCTTGCCGTCATTGGACGGCCCGCCTAAAAGGCTGTCGTCCTGCAGCACGAGCTCTTCGATGCCGTGTTCCTTGAAAAGCTTCAGCTGCGCCTCGAGCTTCTCCATCGATAGGTGGCGATAGCCGTCCCTGACAAGCCCCTGCCTGCAGAAGTCGCATCCCTTGTGGCATCCGAAAGAAAGCATGAAGTCGGTATATCTCCTTCCGGAGGTCTGGTACGAATGGGTGGCCGGGAGGGGATAATGCACGTGGGAGAGCAACGATGGATCAAGGAGGGGCAGGGCCTCGGGAGGGGTTATCGGCGCATCCGCCTGCTCCACGAGTTGCCCGTCCTTCAGATATGCGAGCCCTCGGTCTGGCATCTGCCCATGCATCAGGCGCTCCATGATGGATTCGCCGCTTCCTTTGGCCACGAAGTCGATCGTCCGGTCGCAGAGGACGGCGAGGGGCATGTCCGTCGCGTGCTGCCCCCCTGCGATGATGATGGCTTCCGGGAATTCCGACCTGAGCCGGCGCGCGAGGTCCATGGCGCCGCGATGCTCCGAGGTGGCGATTATCGAGATGCCGATCCAGCCGGGATCGAAGGCTTTCACCCGGTCGATGATTTTTTCTTCTTCAAGACCGGTCCTGATGAGGGTGCGCAGGATTTGGCCATCAGCCGAGCGGACGGGGAACGAGCGGAGGATGGCATCAGGCCCCTCCGATAAGAGCATCGACGTCTTCCTGCGCATCGTCGCAGGATAATCGAATGGGGCCCCGTCTTTATGATATGTCTTGTTTTCCCATCCTTCGATGACGCAATCCAATATCGCGGTCTCGAACCCCCTGGATCGGAGATAGCTCCCGAGCTGCCAGATGCCGATGGGCTGGGCAGAGCGGATGGGGCTGAAGGCGAGGTCGGTATATAGGGGCGGCTTGATCAGCATCAGGCGCTGGTTCTTTGCGTTGCGGCGGGGACCTTCGCGCAGGGATTCGCACGGAAATCCCACCCGAGAGGCATTTCCACAGCCAGGGTGGGCGTGATTTATGACATTCATATCCTTATTCTATAACTATAAAATACTTAAATATTTTGCTCTGGTTTTTTAATAAAAAGCACATATTTAATAAATAATTATAATAATATTAAAATATGAAGGAGCTGGATAAGACAGACAGGAAAGTATTATACCTCCTGGACCGCGATGCAAGGATGCCGCAGAACGCCCTCGCGAAGAAGGCGGGCCTCAGCAAGGAATCGCTCCATTATCGGATCAGACGGCTGCGCGAGCGAGGATATATCACGAAATTCTACACCATAATCAATACGGCCAAGCTCGGCTACTACCTGTTCAAGATGTACATCCAGCTCCAGAACACCACGGAAGAGACCGAGAAGCGGATGATCGAATACCTGTATTCGCATCCGAGATACGCCTGGTCGTGCTTCTCCTCAGGAAGATGGGATATGCTGGTTGCGGTCTGGTCCAAGGACCCCATCGATTTCGACGACGCCTTCCTGATGGATTTCATGGGCAGGTTCAGCGACCATATCCTCGCGAAGGAGGTCAGCATGACGAAGCATAATATCAATCAGAACAGGCGCTGGCTATATCCCAATGATGAGGAGCCCGTATCTTCTGACGTGGGCGGGAAGGCGGAGGACATAGGCCTCGATGAGACCGACAGGGAGATCCTCCGCATAATCGCGAATAATGCGAGGATGCCTACTACAAAGATCGCCGAGAGGGCCGAAACCACGCCCGCGGTTGCCAGGAACCGCATCAGGCTGATGGAGAAGGGGGGGGTGATCCTCGCCTACAAGATAAGCTTCGGCCTCGGCACATACGGCTATGAATTCTGCAAGTCGTTCATATACCTTAGGAAGGTCAATAAAAAAAGGTTCGCCGAGCTGCTCGAGTATTGCCGGATGGAAACGAACATCCTGAACATAGTCACGACTTTCGGGAGCTGGGACCTCGAGCTCGAGTTCGAGGTCCCCAACTTCGGGTATTTCCATAAGGCGATGAAAGAGATGAGGGACGCTTTCAGCGACATCATCAAAAGCTATGACTCGATATCGATATACCGGGAATACAAGGTGGATTACATGCCCGGGTGCTACCCGCCCATCGAAGATGGAGCGGGGACCGGAAAGCGGGTCTAGCATCCTTTTTAATAGTTGCCACACAAGTATATTAGTGGATTTGAGTACATGGCCCCCAGGATGAACCCGGCTGAGACATCCGCTTTCGCGGGCGGACGGTTCGGCAGCAGGATCAGGGAGGTTTTTCCTGACGGAGAGTGGAGGGAGGGCGCTCGCACGGCGTTTCGGGGCATCGGAGCACTCAGAGAGGGCATCCTGGCCGGTCCGGGAAAAAAAGCGGTAAAAAATCCCGAGAGCGTCTTCGCAAAGGAATTCGCATCCATGATCATATGGAGCTTTGGGAGCGGCGTAGCTGCGCTGGATTGCGGGGTCTGTATTTTAGCGCCGGAAGCGGTCCTTGGCTTGGGGGGCATCACGGCAGTCATAACCTCCAGGATCAAGGATGAGGAGAGCGGGCGGATCGTTTCTTTCAAGGACTCCATCGACCCTCTTAATGCGGCAATTTTCGGCCTGATAGATCATCGAGGACTGGTCAGCCCGCTCGCTTTCAGCGCCTCGATAATGCTCGTCCATGCCGGGATGCGCAATACTATGCTGATGCCGTACGGGCTAAAAACCGATTTCGCTAGGCTTTTTCCGGAAACGCTTTCGGCCGACAGCTTCTACTGAGAGCCCAGCGCCCGATTTAAAAAACGAAGCCGGCAAATCGGTTCTGATCATCATGCTAATCGGTATCGTCGGAAAACCATCCACAGGCAAAAGCACGTTCTTCATGGCTGCGACATCAGTGCCTGTGGAGCGGTCCTCGCGCCCCTTCACGACCATCAAGCCGAACCGGGCTGTCGGATATGTGGAGGTGGAATGCGTCGATAAGGAATTCGAGCGGCAGTGCAACCCCAGGACGGGGTTCTGCTCGGATGGGCGGAGGTTCGTGCCTGTGGAGCTGCTCGATGTCGCGGGGCTGGTCCCCGGGGCTCACGAAGGCAAGGGCCTGGGCAACAAGTTCCTGGACGACCTGCGCCAGGCGGATGTGCTGATACATATCGTGGATGCCAGCGGCTCCACCAACGAGATGGGCGAGAGGATCCCGGTCGGGAGCTACGACCCCTGCGACGATGTGCGGTTCCTCGAGCAGGAATTGGATTACTGGATCAAGGGCATACTGGACAAGAATTGGGTGAAGCTGACGCGCGACGGCGCGCTCATGAAGAAAAAAAACGAGGAGATACTCACCGAGCAGTTCAGCGGCCTTGGGATGAACACCCCCATAATCTATCGCGTGCTCAAGGAGCTCGGACTCGGGGAGAAGCCGCTTCCGGAATGGAGCGGAGAGGAGAGGCTCGCTTTCTGCAAGAAGGTCCGGCAGATAGGCAAGCCGATAATCATCGCGGCCAACAAATGCGACCTTTCGGCCGGATGGGACAATGTCGCGAAACTCAAGAAGACGTTCCCGGATTACATGGTGATCGCATGCTCGGCCGAGGCCGAGATCGCCCTCAAAGGGGCGGCCAAGCACGGCTTCATAGGCTACATCCCGGGAGACAAGACGTTCACGATCAAATCTGAACTCAACGAGCAGCAGAAAGGCGCCATGGACATCATGAAGGCCGTCTGCGACAGGTACGGCGGGACAGGGGTGCAGAAGTGCCTGAACGCCGCGGTATTCGACTTTTTGCATTACATAGCGATATTTCCGGGTGGGATGACCAAGCTGGAGGACAAGGATGGAAACGTCCTCCCTGATTGCTTCCTGCTGCCTCCAGGCACCACCGCGATAGATTTCGCGTTCAAGCTCCATTCGGATATCGGGCGGGGATTCATCAAGGCGATAGATGTCAAGACCCGCCAGGCGGTCGGCAAAGACCACGCCCTCAAGCACCGGGACGTCATCGAGATCGTCTTCAAGAAGCCGGGCTGAACACTTTTTAACCGTGCCGGAGAAGCCATCCCATGGCAACCGACCTTTTGACGATACTGAATTTCGTGCTGTGCTTGGCGATAGCCGTGGTAGGCTATGCGGCGTATAGAAGGGACAAGAACGTCGTCCCGCTATATATCGGATTGGCATTCTTTGTCTTCTCCCTATCGCACCTGATCACGATAGCCGGCATGGGCGAGGAGCTCTCAGGCGTGCTGATCGTGATGCGCATCCTGGCTTATATCACCGTGCTGTATGCGGTGTATAGGAGATTCGACGTGAAAAAGAAGAAGTGAGCCGTTGATCATCGCCATATCCACATATCCGGATAGGAAGAGCGCTGATCAGGCCGCGGAATCCATCATCGGACATGATCTCGCGGCATGCGTCAGCATCATCCAGATAGGGCAGTCGGTCTACAAGTGGAAGGGGAGGATCGAGCGCACCCCGGAATCCCTTTTGTTGATCAAGACCACCCAGAAGGCGTATCCGCTCCTTGAGGCGCACATCAAGGGGACGCACCCCCACAAGGTGCCCGAGATAATATATCTCGAGGTGAAAGGCGGGCAGAAGGATTATCTGGGCTGGGTGGAATCTTCAGTCTTGCCGAGCGCCTTGAGGGTGCCGCTGGACTTGACCGCGATAAGGCGGGCGGCTGAGCCGTCCAGGGAATCGATCAGCGCCAGGAAGCCGAGGACCTTGTCCAGATGATCGCGCTCGCAGCGCAGGATGCCCTTCTTCCCCTTTTTATCGAAGCTGACGAGCTTCAAGGCAGCGTATGAGAGGCCGAGCTCGCCGAAGAACCTGAGGGCTTCGGCGTAGACTGCGCGCTTGAGGGATTCCTCGTCCCGCTCGGCGCCCTTGTATTCGAATAGGATATATCGTTTCCTCAATGAGCCTGCCTTTACCATAGGGAAGATGGTGTATCCCACGGTTTAAATCCTTTGGCGGAGAGGATGATGCATGGACAAACCGGATTTCCATTTCCCGCCCATCCTGCGGAAGCTCAAGAGAGGAGGGCCTGCCGTCACGATACCAAAGGATGCGGGCATGATAATCGCTTATACCGGGCTGAACAAGGATTCCCGCGTCATCGAGCTGGGCTCGGGAAGCGGGTTCATGACCGTGCAGATGGCCGGAATCGCCAAAGAGGTCAAATCGTATGAGAAGAGGAAGGAGTTCCTTGACCTTGCCGAATCGAATGTGAAGAGGGCCGGGTTGACGAACGTCGCATTCAAGCTCCACGACGTGCTCCACGGGATCGAGGAGAAGGACGGGACCTGGGACCTCGTGTTCTGCGACATAGCCGAAGCCGAGATGGTCGCCGAGGCGGCGCATGCGGCGCTCAAGAAAGGGGGGTATCTCGCCGCCCACTGCCTGCAGTCCGAGCAGGCAAAAAGGCTACACCTGGAGGCCGAGAAGCGGTTCTCCGAGGTGTTCACCGCAGAATGCATGATGCGGGAATACGAAGCGAGGGACTTCGGGTTCAGGCCCAAGCACTTCGGGCTTGTTTTCACCGCCTACCTTGTTTTCGCGAGGAAATGAGGGGGAGTTGTGAACTACCCACGCCTAAAGGCGCCCACATGAACGACCGGATGAAACGCTTCGCGTTTCATTGGTCCATTGAACGTAACGACGTTCAATCGGACGATTCGTTCATTGTGCCCCCTTGTTCGTTTCGACGAACAATTGGGAACGGCTAAAGCCGTACCTTGTGCTCCTCTTAGGATGGATTTCCCGGGCCTAGGGCATTTAAAATCAGTCGTCCGATTATTGCTTGGAAGTGGGATTATGGCAAAGGTCACTGTGAAGAACGACAATAAGACGATCGATGTGCCTGATAATTCGATGCTCGTGGAGCTCGACGGGAAGTGCTCGGTGCTTTTCGCATGCAAGGCGGGAAGCTGCGCCTCGTGCAAGGTCAAGGTGCTAAAAGGGATGGAGAATCTGGAGAAGCCGAACGACGTGGAGGAGGCAGGACTGGCCACATTCTCCAGCGACCCGAAAGAGAGGCTTCTTTGCCAGTGCAAGATAAAGAAAGGCGAAGTGGTCGTCGAGTATTAGTTTATATTTTCTATCAATAACAGAAAGTTTTGATCAAACTTCCCTATTGTTCTTTGAACAATGGGCGCAATGAACGGCGTTCATTGTCGTTCCTAAAAGTTTGACGCATGAGTAGCGAAGATGTCGAACGGAGATCCGTTCTCCATTCACTACTCTGCTCACATTCGTTCGCAGGAGTAGCGAAGCGGTCAAACGTGACAGACTCAAGAGGCTTTTTGACTTATGCCCTTCCAGCGCCAAAAACCCTGGAAAAAGGCGTGAGGTAAAGCTAAAACAGTCGCGTTATTTTCCCTTTCCAAATGCGGCTTGGGAAATCTGTTGGCTTAGTGCCTTCGAAGGTTCAAATCCTTCCTCCTGCAT
>JAZDKI010000044.1:0-25391 GCA_043803165.1 Microcaldota archaeon | reverse complement strand
GGGCGCGAACGCCTTCCTCATGAGGCAGTACAAGACCCTCTCGCTCATCGTGCTCGCGCTCACCGTGCTTATCGGCGTCTATGTGAATGCGCCCACCGCGGTGGCGTTCCTCGCCGGGGTCCTCTCCTCAGCCCTCGCAGGGTATATCGGGATGCAGGTCTCTGTGCGCGCGAATGTCCGCGTGGCAGAGGCGGCCAAAGGCGGCCTGGAGCCTGCATTGCGCCTCGCGTTCAACGGCGGCGCCGTCACGGGCATGGCCCTTGCCGGCCTCGGCCTCATCGGGGTTTCGGTCCTCTATATGATATATGGGAGCATCGCCCCGCTGATAGGCTACGGTTTCGGCGCATCGCTCATCTCCCTCTTCGCACGTGTGGGCGGGGGGATATATACGAAGGCCGCAGATGTGGGCGCCGACCTGGTAGGCAAGGTCGAAAAGGGCATCCCGGAAGACGACCCCCGCAACCCGGCGGTCATAGCGGACAACGTGGGCGACAATGTCGGCGACTGCGCCGGCATGGCGGCCGACGTCTTCGAGTCTTTCGTGGTGACGGTCATAGCAGCGATGCTCATCGGCTTGACCTTCGCCGCAGGGAGCCCGCTGGTGCAGATCCCGCTCGGGATCGCGTCGCTCGGCGTGATCGCGAGCATATTGGGCTCATTGTTCGTCAGGGTGGGCAAGGGGGAGAGGATCATGAACGGATTCTACAAGGGCGTGCTCGCGAGCGCATTCCTCATGATACTCTTCTCGTACTTCTACCTGAACGCGATACCAGCGTTGGACATCCCGGCGTGGGCGCTGGTCGTATCGGTGATCATGGGCGTCGTGGTGACCATGCTGCTTTTTGTCATCAGCGAATACTACACGGCGACCGAATACGGCCCTGTGCAAAGCGTGGCGAAAGCCGCGACGACCGGGGCCGGGACAAACATAATCTCCGGCCTCGCGATCGGCATGGAGTCCACCCTGCTGCCCTCGATGGTGATAATCGCGGCGATCGTGATATCGTTCAAGGTGGCAGGATTGTACGGTGTCGGCCTGGCGGCCGCATCGATGCTCTCCCTCAGCGCGATAGTGATAGCGATTGATGCATACGGCCCGATAACGGACAACGCCGGGGGCATAGCGGAGATGTCGGGCCTCCCTGAGAATATCAGGAAGGTCACGGACGAACTGGACGCTGTCGGAAACACCACCAAAGCGACGACCAAAGGCTATGCGATCGGCGGCGCGGCCCTGGGGGCGCTCGCGCTCTTCGTGGCTTACGCAGAAGAGACCCGGCTGGTTTCGATAAACCTGCTTTCCACCCCGGTGGTGGTGGGCCTCTTCATCGGGGCGCTGCTGCCGTTCATCTTCTCCAGCCTGCTGATGATGGCTGTGGGGAGGGCGGCCTTCCAGATCGTGGAGGAGGTCCGCAGGCAGTTCCGGGAGATAAAAGGCCTGATGCAGGGCACGGGGCGCGCCGATTACGCCAAATGCGTAGACATCGCGACGGCCACCGCCTTGCGCGAACTGGCCCTTCCTGGGGCCATAGCGGTCCTGACGCCTCTTGCGGTGGGGCTCTTATTCGGCCCGGCGGCCCTAGGCGGCCTTCTGGCCGGCGTGATCGCGAGCGGGCTGATGCTCGCCCTCATGATGACGACAGCCGGAGCCGCATGGGACAATGCCAAGAAATACATCGAGCAGGGCCATTATGGCGGCAAGGGCAGCGACACGCACAAGGCCGCTGTGGTCGGCGACACGGTCGGGGACCCGCTCAAAGACACGGCAGGCCCGGCGCTGAACGCCCTTATCAAGGTCGTGAACACGGTGTCATTGGTGTTCGCGGGCCTTATCCTGGGAAGCAGCCTCGGCCTGATCTGATTTTTTTTCATTTTTTTGATTTTTCAATCAGCGGTATAGATGCGCTCGAGGAGCTTGACTGCCTGCGCGCATCCTTCCCTTCTGGCGATGTCCGCCGCGGTATCGCCATCCTTGTTCTTCAGCGTCCGGTCAGCCCTGCTTTTGAGGAGGAGGTTGATTGTGTCACAGGTCTTGTCGGTGCGCATGTTCGGGTATCGCCGATCATCCGCCTCATCCATCGCGATCGTCTCGAAGCCGTAGAGCCTGTCTATCTTGCCTTTGGGAACGGCCGCCCACATCAGCGGGGTCCAGCCGTTATGGTCCCTCTCGTCCACATCGGCCCCATCCTTTATGAGGCTCCAGGTCTTCTCCACGTCCTTCACCATGCAGGCGTCGAAAAGCTCGCGCCCTAGCCGTGCCTGCCTCTCCATCCTGGATTCCGGAGTTGTTTCTGGAATCGAATCCAAGTGCGGCATCTTCTCCGCGACCAATGCCGGAAGCTGCAGCTGGCCCGGGCGAACAGCCAGGGTCCTCTGTGTTTTCATATCCCTGCGCAAGGCATCACTCCTTCTTCATGCGCTCTTCAAGCTGCAGCATGCCCTGGACCGCGCCCCGGATTATCGGGTTCCAGCTGGCATGGTCGAGCACGGACTTGCCATCCTTGTCCTTGGCCTTCAGGTCTCCGCCGTGCTGGAAGAGCGCCATGGCGCACTGGATGCTTTTCTCCGGTTCGATCCTGAACTCCCTTACCCTCCTTTTCTTCTTTTGGCCGGTGGGAAGCTCGATATCGGCCTTATCTGTCTTGTATTTCACCGACACAGCGAACATCAAGGGGGTCCTGCCCAATTTGTCCCTGATATTCGGGTCGGCCCCTTTCTCTATCCACTCTACGGCCTTTTCCGCATCCCCGACATCCGCTGCGTGGAGGAGTCCGAGGTTGCATCTTGCCCACTCGTCCGGGCTGAGCCCGGGCGTCTTGACCAGGGGTTCCTGCCATGGCTGTCCCTGGACCGTCCGGTCCTCTTTCGGGGTGATGATCTGCCTTCCTAGGATAGTGCCTTCCCTCTGAACCTGCCTTCCTCCTTGTTTAGACCTGTCTTCTGCCATGTTCCCACCTCTAAATAAGCGTAAGGATGTTCGATAGAGGTGTTTAAAAATGTGATGAAATGGCTTAATGCGCCGATGTGCCATGCTTATAATCGTCTCCGGAGATTGCCTTCCCATGGAATCACCAGACCTTCCCTGGGCCGGGAAGTGGGGTCATCGGCTCAAGAAGCGGCCCGAAGAGCCGCCCAGCCTCTCGGCCGTCTTTTTCCTGGATTACCTCTCAAGGAGGGGGATCCGATCCGGCAGGATGGTCGATATCGGGTGCGGAAACGGCAGGAACGCCATCTATTTCGCGAAGAACGGATTCGAGGTCCATGCAGTGGACCGCTCCGACGAGGTGTTAAAAGACCTGGACCTGCACGGCGTGATGCCGCACTGCCACAGCGTCACGGACTCCTGGCTCTTCGAGGACGGATTCTTCGACCTCGCGATGGACGTCTTGTGCTTCTCAGGACAGCCAGAATCCGGACATCGCGAGATATACCTCTCCGAATTGAAGCGCGTCCTGAAGCCCGGCGGCCTTTTACTGCTCAGCGTCCCTTCCGCGGATTATCGGAAGGAAAAGACCGAAAAAGAGTTCCCCGGCTTCCGCATGATCGAATCCCAGGGCGGCGAGGACGTCCAAAACGGCAAAAAGCTGAAGACGATGGACCTGATACTTGCGATGGATTGATCCAGACGGATATCATCTCCTCTCGCCGTATGCCTTGAGGAAGCGTTTATACTCATCGAGCAGGTCCTCGGTTATCGAAGGCCGTCTGGTCCTGATTATCCCCATGACCGTCTCCGTTGTGACCGCCTCGGGCTTCTTGGCCAGCTTTGCGCGCAGGGACCTCATCTTCGCGCTCTGGCAAACTTCAGCGATATCAGCCCCGCTGAACCCGTCAGTGGCAGAAGCCAGCGTTTCCAAATCTATCCCGCCCGCGAATTTCCCCAGGTGTATCCTGAACATGTCCGCACGGCCTTTGCGGTCCGGAGGCGGGATGTAGAATATCTTGTCGAACCTGCCCGGCCTCATGATCGCAGGATCCATCATCCCCGGCTTGTTTGTCGCGGCCAGCACCACGACGCCTTTCTGGCCCTTCACGCCGTCCATCTCGGAAAGGAACTGCCCGAGGATCTCGGCAGAGCCTCCCATCCCCCGCGCAGGGGCGAAGGTCTCTATCTCATCGACGAACACTATCCCGGGCGCGTTCTCCCTCGCGCGGTCGAACGCCTCCTTGATCACCGTGACGGCCTGCGTGTAGCCCTTCTTCATCACTTCAGCCGCGCTCAGCGACTGGAACGACGCCTTGAGCTCATGCGCCGCTGCGCGCACGATGAGGGTCTTTCCGGTTCCCGGCGGGCCGAATAGCAAAATCCCCTTGCTGGGCTTGACCTTGAACTCCTTCATCTCGGCCTCGTGGAGCAATGGGAGCTCGATCGCCTCGAGCAGGGCCTGCTTGACATCGTCCAGGCCTGCGACATCCTCCCATCCCGTCGCGGATTCCTTGGCCCCCTCCTCCTCCTTGGGCTTCTCGGCCCCGACCCTGCGCTCGAAGTCCATCCGGAACTGCTCATACGTGTCGAGCTGGGCGAGGCCCGTGCTCGGCTTCACATTCCCTACGATGCGCAGGAGATGCTCCATGGATATCGGGACCACAATCCCCTTGGCCGTCGCTTCCTTGGCGGCGAGCCTCTTGGCTTCCGAGACGATGTTCTTGATGTCCGCCCCTGAGAACCGTTCGGTCTTCTTGGCTAATCTGTCGAAATCCATATCTTCTGTGAGCGGGAGCCTCCGCAGGCTCACCTTGAATATCGCTTTCCTCGCTTCAGGGTCCGGCAGGTGCATGTAGATTATCTTGTCCAGCCTTCCGGGCCTGAGCATGGCCTGGTCCAGCGAGTCGGGCCTGTTCGTCGCTCCGACGATCATCACGGTGGCCTTCGATTTGCTCGCCCCGTCGATCTGCTGGAGCAGTTCGCTGAGCACCCTCTGGCCGACCTCGTCGAGGCTCTCGGCGCTCCTTTTTTTGGCGACCGCGTCTATCTCGTCGAAGAACAGGACCGTCGGCGCGTTCTTCCGCGCGTTGTCGAAGACCTCCTTGACGTTCTTCTCCGATTCGCCGTACCATTGGGAGAGTATCTGCGAGCAACGGACCTCGATGAAATTGTATTTGAGCTCTTTTGCTAGCGCCCTCATGAGCATCGTCTTGCCAGTGCCCGGGGGCCCGAAGAGCAGGATGCCCGTAGGCGGCCTTATCCCGTATGCGAACGCGATCTCCTTCTTATCGAGGGGCATGATTATCGCGTCGCGGAGCTCTTCCTTGACATCCTCATAGCCCCCGACATCGTCCATCGATCTCTCGGAGCCTCCGGCAGACATATCGGTCATGCCGAATTTGCCGTACGCCTTCATCTTCTCGGCGCGGCCTATCTCGGATTCCCTGCTTATCGATATCCCGGACTGCTCGAGGGCGCCGAGGACCACGATCGCAGCGATCACCCCTCCGGCGAACTCGATTCGGAACGGCTCGGCCGGGAACAGCATCCCTATCAGATAATAGACGGGGATCAGCAACAGCAGGGAAAGCGAAGAGAGGAGCTGGGGCCTTGTCTTCAACCTTGGCGGAAGATATCCGAGCAAGAACAATGCGAGCCCCCAGCCGATCAATTGCAGGAGCATGGAATCCCTGGTAGGGTCCAGCAGGAGCATGGCATTGCCGAAGATCCAGATGACCGATTCCCAGATCCTGGCGACGTTATCCATATCGAGCAGGAGCCCTATGCCATTCGATATCCCGGCCATGATCCCGCCGATATCTACTATCGGCTGCGACAGCATCAATTCCGGCTTGCCCGGCTTGTAGAGCTTCATGTCGAAAGGCAGGTACGCCGTGTTGGGCACGAGCCATATCGTGGATAATACGAGTATGAGGCTGATCGAGGCGAGCGAAATCGCCATGCTTTTCTTGGAGCCGAAATGCAGTGCGCCGATCCCCATGCCTATGAATGTGACCCATCCCGAGAACGGCAGGCCTCCGAAGGCGAACGGAGCGAGCACCAATATCTCGAGCACGGCGATGATGAGCCATTCTTCGAAAGCCTCGAAGAGGATCGCCACCAATACGAGGAGATAGAACCATGCGAAGACCGGCGATTGATACAAGACGGCGAAGAGGCAAAAGACAGCGCCCAGTATCACTCCGAGGGGGGGCTGCTTCGATGCGAGAACCCCGCAGGACGCCGCAAGCAGGAAGACCAGGTATATCGGGAAGAACGGGATGCTGGCTAGCAGCATCAGCGCCCCTAGGAAAACCAGCACAGCATTCCAGATGGACTCGCTCTGTTTGGCGAGGGAAAGATACGCCGCCACCTTCTGGGCGGCCATCGACTGCTGTACGGGCATCTTCAACCAGGCCTCATCCGAGCACCTTTGAGAACACCGCACCGCAGAGCGCGAACACGACGAGGCTCTCGACCGCCCAGGCGATCAGCAGCGTCGCCGGCACCGCGAGCAGGAGGGACATCGTGAGCGCGGATGTCACCTGCACCATCAAAAAGCACAGGAGCCCGAAATTCACGCCTTTCATCAGGCCTTTGCCAGGGATGCTCTTCTTCACGTTCGTATATGCGAAGGCGAATATCAGGCCGGAGAGGAAGCTGAAAGCGAGAGACGCCGCATAGAACATCATCCCAGGGCCGGAGCCTCCGCCCATCATGATCGCGCTCCAGAGCGGGAAATACGCCGGATCGGTGTAGTATCCCATCGTCGCGATCGCGCCTATGGTGTGCACCGCCTGGGCGATTATCGCGAATGCCAATGCCGAGAGAGACAGATCCTTCCATTCCATGGATAGGAAAGGCTGATGCGCTTTATATTACTTGCTCCATGGCGCCGATGGCCCGCCCCGGCTCCCATTCAGCGTTCCACTATCAAAGACGCCAGGTCGCGGAAGAAATCCGGATAGGATTTCGCCACGCACCCCTCCTTTTCTATCTCGACTTCGCCCCCCGATGTCAAAGCGGCTATCGCGGCGGCCATCGCGATGCGGTGGTCCCCGCGCGGGTCGATATGGCCGCCATAAAGCCGGCTCCCTTCCACGACCATCGAGTCCCCTTCGATCCTGATCCTGGCCCCGATCCGCCCCAGCTCGAAGGAGAGGGCCGCCGCGCGGTCGCTCTCCTTGCCTCTCAGCCTGCCCACCCCGTGGATCACGCTCCTGCCTTCGCAGCTGCAGGCGAGCACCGCAAGCGAGGGGAAAAGGTCCGGGGTGCCGTTGGCATCGTATTCGAATGCCTTGAGATTGGCCTGCTCCACGTGCACGACACCGTTATCTGATTTCACCTTGGCGCCGGCCTGGATCAGGACATCCACTATCGCCCGATCCGGCTGGACGGCGCTCCCCAGGTTCCGCACCGTGACATCCCCGGCTATCGCTCCGGCGACAAGCAGGAACGCCGCCCCGGACCAGTCGCCTTCAACCAGGTACCTGCAGGCGCGGTAGCCCTGCCTGCCCTTTATCATGAACCGGTCCGCCCCGTCCGTTTCAACTGCCACGCCGAAAGCCTTCAAGACGGATATCGTCATATCGACATACTGCCTGCTTTTCAGGTTGCGCACCAATATCTCGGAATCGTCATCGCATAACGGCAGGGCCATGAGCAGCCCGCTCAGGAACTGCGATGTCTCGCTCCCGTCTATCTCGATTTTTCCGCCATGGATGGGCCCCTTGACCTTTATCGGGGTCAACCCCCCGCGGGTGCTGCACCTGGCGCCCAATATGCGGAGCGGCTCCTCGACCATGCCTAGGGGGCGCTTCTTCAAAGTCCCCTTTCCGTTTATCGAGAAATCATGATCGAAAAGCGCGGCGACCGGGGTGATCATCCTGATGCATGTGCCTGATTCCCCGCAGTCCAGGTCCTTGCCCCTGGGCTCTCCCTTCCCGAGCACGATGACGCTATCCGGCCCGCGCATCACTTGGGCGCCGAGCGTCTCGATCACGCCCATCGTGGCGACCGAGTCCGTGCAATAGCTCGGGTTCTCTATCTCGCTCTCCCCTTCGGCCAAGGCTGATGCTATCAGGGCCCGCTGCATCATGCTCTTCGAAGGCGGGGCTTCGATCTCACCCGAGATCCGGGAAGGTCTTATGGACTTCATATGGCATCCTCCAATCCTGCGGCCTCGCCCGGCATTTCCGGCCGATCCCATATCTTTCATATACTCCATCCATCCCTGGCACCGGCCTCCATACGCGATGGAAAAACCACGGAAAGAGACTATCACAAGGGATTATTATAATCCAGTCGTGGTCTTCCGAAGCGCGATAGCCGAAGAAGACGGAGAACCCTTCAGAGGCATGCCAGCCATCGCCATGAAACCACAATCTTACATTATTATCCATATATTAGAATAAAAACCCTTATAAAGTGTGCTAACTATATTCAAAAGCATATAACGTTATCTTTTATCACAATAAACGCGAAGGTGTTTGATGATGTCAAAAGAGCAAAAGAACCTCGTGAGGAAGACATTGGCCGCAGCCGCGGCTGTGGCGACGATCACGCTTTTTCCGGCATTGATGCCCAAGACGGATGCGGTCGACGCCCGCTCCAGGCTTTCGCCGTATTCACGCACGGCTATCCGGGATTTGGTAAACAAGTGCGATGCCCGGATGGAGAACATCCTGGTCACAGAAGAGGCGTTCGAGAAGCTCAAAAGGCTCGGGCGCCCGGCGGTCCCTCTCCTTATCGAAGAGGTCCCTCTTGGGCAGCACCCCCACTCCTGCGCCGCAGAGGTGATAGGGAAGGTCGGCGTGAACGACGCGCAGATGAAAAAGCTCATCAAGATGCTGGATAGCGATGATCCTTCTGAGCGGACAGGCGCCTTGGACGCCCTGCGCGCCCTCTACGAGGCGAATCCCCGCGACCGGAGGCTCACGAAGGCCCCGCAAGTCCTCACACAAGTCCTCTTATATAAAGCAGTGAACGAAGAGGGCGCAGCGCAGGAATCCACGATAAAAGCCATCTCAGCCATTGGCAAGGGTGCGGTGCCGGCCTTATTGAAATCGCTATCCGAGATCGACAGCGAGGCCGAGGCGGCCGTGAATATCTCGACCCAGAGGACCGTGGCAAAAACGCTCTCTCTCATCAGCCTCAGCGACGATACCCTAAAGACGCTCGCGCTGTTGCTCTCCAATGCCGATACCGACGTCCAGACCGGCGCGGCATTCTCGATACGCGCCATCTACGACGCGAATCCGAAGGAACCGAGGCTTCTTTCCGATATGAACCTGCTGGTCAAGGCCATGCTCTATGCGGCTGATTCGGAATACGACCGCAAGGGCGGGGCAGACGACCTCAAGGCGGTGATAAGCCTCGGAAAGCCCGCAATCCCGGCCCTGATGACCATGCTCCCCGATTTGAGGGAGCCGGTCTCTGGTTTATCGGCAAAGGCCATCGGCGCTATCGGGCTAAACGATCCCCAGGTGTCCTATCTCTACACGATGCTGGCCGGCAACGTCCTCGCCGAGCGGGCGGGCGCCGGAAGGGCCTTTTTGGAGCTTGCCAAAGCAGATCCTAAAAACCAAGCCCTGCTGAACCTCATGCCATCTTTCGCCCGGCTTCTCCGGCTGAAGAACAACTCGCCCCTGGAGTCGATGGTGATGGTCGCGAACGCGAACCCCAAGCATCCCCGGGTGCTCGGTTCCGTGCCGATCCTGGTCTCCACGCTCGGCTCATCCTTGGATTCGGCCTCTGCGGCGGCCGAGGTTCTAGGCGAGATCAAAGACCCGCGCGTCTTCCCGTCGATATCTATCGCGCTCCTCCGCTTCGCCCACAATGGCGATGTCGGCACCCTGCCGCTCTCGCTCGCGAAGGTCGATGACCGGAGGGTCGTCGGCATGCTGGTGAACCTGATCGACGCTTACGCCCAGAGGCGCGAAGCCGAAGCGGTGACTAGCAGGCTCACCGCCGCGATCGCGCTCGGCAACACGCGCAGGCCGGAAGCGATGGCCCCGCTTGTGAAGCTCCTCGGAGAGGCCGACTTTAGGACGCGCCTCATGTCGGTGCGGGCGCTCAAGGCGCTCGGGCAGAAGAGCGCGCTGCCGGCCCTGAAGGCGGTCGCGGATAAGGACGTGGATTCCCTAGTCCGGCTTGCGGCCCTGGATGCGGTCAAGACGCTCTCCAAGTGATTTCCCCTTTTTCAGGTCCCATCGGTCAGGCTTGCCCATAAAAAGGGCAGATTGTCGCTTAAAGTGGGAAAATAAGTATATTTAAAAACTGTTCGTCGCACAATAAGTTTACGTGATGTTATGACTGACTATAAGAAACCTGTTGAAGTAAAACCGACCATCAGTAACTCCAAGCCGCCTGAATGGAAAATAATACTTCCGCCTGACAACCTCTCGCCAGTAAAATACAATCTTCCACCAATTTACTACAGACCATACGATAGACCACACTGCTCAATCCCGGTGAATCCGACCCAGGAGGCCCTCGCAGCCAAACCGGTCCTCAAGATGCACCTTTCAGATATGGAAGCGATCGCCGAATACGGCAGGGCGCTCGATGATGTGAACTGGCGCGGGGATTTGGCGCAGGTAAGACAGCGCGCGCAGAATGTGCTGCCGAAAGATGCCGTCCTCTCCGCAGTGAAAGCGGCGGATGCGACGGATTCCCAGACAAGGGCGGTCCTAAAGCTGGTCTCTGAAAAAAGCGAGCACCGCGAAGTCCGTGAAGCGGCGATAAAAAAGCTCGAGATAGCGTAATCATACCATCCCCCTTTTTCTACCTCTTTTCTCCCCCTATCCTTTGGGTTTTATATGTTGCTCAAAATGGAGAAAAGAGTATATTTAAATACTGTTTGATGCAATATATATACCAGGCGATCATTATGGATACCAGACAACTTGTCGGCGGAAAGAACGGCGTTGGAATCAAGGGTCCGGACCAGTCTACTGGTCCTGGATGGTATAGGCGCATGTATCCGGAGGAATCCGGCCCTGCCAAATGCCACGCTGCGTCCGAGGATTTGAAGAGATATCTCGCTGATGTGGCTGCCGCGAAGGCTGACCCCAAAACATCAAACCTCTCCATGGCCGGCATCGAGGTGGAACATGGCGTACCTGTCGGATTGGGCAGGATACGGGGCGCGATGCTAACATGTTTCCAATATGGCTCGATGAGGACGCCCGAAGGAAGGGCCCTCATGAAGCGGATGGCTGACGAATCCCCGAATGAAGCGATCGTAAATGATGCGAAAGCGGTGATCCAATACTGGGCAAAGGGCGTCATCTCGAAATACTATTCCGAAGGCGACCGCACATCCCTCCCGAAAGAGGTGATCGTCGAAGCGCTCGGCTGCGTCGATGCCCACGATCCGAAAGTGAAGATGCAATTGAGGATAATCTCATCTAGGGCGGAAGGAACCGATCCCGGAATCCATGATGCTGCGGAAGAGGCGGTCCTGCGAACTCTTCCAGAAGCCGCGAGAGGGCATGCTCCGCTTCAGGTCCTAATGCGCTTTCTCGAGGATTGCGAGGCCCGAGCAGAACATATCGAAGCGCACCAAAGGAGGGCGCTGATCGCCCGGGATTGGCGTGACCGCTTGTCCGAGCGCTACATGTTGCCGCGAGAAAATCTTGCCAAGGCGGTAGCGGAATGCGACACCTCAGTCCAAGGGGTTCTCACAGCACTCAAGGCTATCGTAAGGTACGAGGACACGCCCTATCCGATCTACTGTATGGTCCGCGATAGATTGTCATCTGCCAAGGCGGGCTCGGCCTGAAGGGCGGGCCTAGCCGATCCTTATATCCGGCTCTATCTTTCTCCAATCATTGTTCATGTACTGCCAGAGCGCCTTTATCGTCGAATCATAGACCAGGTCGTTCTTGGAAGCGATCTCCTTTGGCCGGTCGATCTCTATTAGGGGGAACCTCCTCATCCAGTCGATCTCGTCGCGGAACGGGTTCCTCTCGATCACATATATGCGGTTCCTCTCCTTTTTCTTCGCCTCGCACCAGGACATCACTTTCTCGATCTCGGCCTTGGTCACCATATCATCAGTCCCGGGAAGCCTTCAAGAATCGCGTTTCCGCCTCCTTGAAGTCGATGTTCTTGAAGAACGCCTCGATATAATCCGCCTTCTTGAGCCCGTAATCCATCATATACGCGTGCTCGAATACGTCCATGACCAATATCGGCGCGCAGCCGGCAAGGTGCCCCGCATCATGCTCGTTTATCCAGCAGTTGAAGGGGCGCTTAGCTCCAACGTCGTAATACAGCACCACCCAACCGATCCCGCGCATCGCGCCTGTGGCCCTGAAGTCCTTTTCCCATGCTTCAAGCGAGCCGAACGAATCAGAAATCTTTTTGGATAATGCGGATCTCGGGTCGGCCTTCCTGCCGCCTTTTGCGAGGTTGCCGAAATAGAGCTCATGGAGCCTCATCCCGTCGAACTCCCAGCCGAACCTCCTCTTAATTTCGGCGTACTCGGGGGTCCCGCCCCTCCCTTCCTTAATCATCGCGGACAGCGTATCCGCGGCCTTGTTCGTGTTCGCCACATACCCTTGATATAGCGTGAGATGGTTCTTGAGCAGCGTGTCGCTGAATCCAGCCATCCCCAGCAATCCATCGAAATTTTTCGCCTCATATGCCATATGGACACCCTTGATCATCGCTGGCTGTGCTTTCCGCAGTCCGCTTTTTTATCCTTAAGGTTCGCACTTGTGGTTTTTTAAGGATTAAGTGTGTTATACAATCATGTCCAGGCTACTTTTTCGGGGAAGGCAGGAAGCGGATGGGGGAGAGAAACGGGCGGAGCGGGCGTTTGGAGTCAGGAGGCCGCCGCGCATCACGCTCGCCGGGGCGCTGCTGATCGGCGCGCTCAGCGGATGCCCGGATAACCCAAATACCCGCGGAGATGGGGGTGCCAACCATAACGACGCCCAGGCGGTTTGCCCGACCCCGGGCTATGGGGATGAGCGCTTCACACAGCCCGTGGACCACCCTATGGCGAACCTCGGGATAATCCAGCAGATATCAGTCGGCCTCACTCCGATCGACTGCGTGGACCATGTCACCGCCTTACGAAGCACGTTCAGCCCGGGCATGATCATGGACGACCTCACAAGAGGAAAGCTCGCGATATCCGAGAACCGGATCACGGTCTTCGAGAACGAATACGCTTTCCTGGTCCCGAGCGACCAGAGCGCCATCCAGCTCCGCAGATTCAGCACCCAGGCATTCGCGGTCGGATCGACCTTCAACGTGCCTTCTGAATTCGACGAGACGCAGTGGCAGGTTCAGGCGATAAACGACACGACGGAGAACGTCGCAGGCAGGGATGTGCGGCGAGCCACATTCCAGGTGCTAAACGCGGATTCGCGCACCCCGGAAGAGACCAGGCAGAACGTCTACCTGGTGAGCGACCCGGCGGACTACAAGCCGGTCTATGATGCGGTGGTAGCGACCGGGGCCAGGGTGAACAGTTTCGCGATCGCAGTGCGGAACATCCCCCCCTCAACGCTGGAATACACTGACGGCAGGATTTGGGTGGACCCATCAAGCCTCGCCCTGAGCGTCGCGCTCACCGACCCGTCATTCTCGTTCGACATCAGGCTGTGCAATACGGGCTGCGGAACGCTTCCCTATGCGCAGAGCGGAAGGGATGTCACGATAACCGGGATGGGGTACGGGCTCCTTGAAGGCGAGCTGAAAACGTTCTCGATGTCGGTATACCCCTTCAAGCCCTGATCTATCTTTTTATTATCTGGAGGATGTCCCCTTCGTCCAGGACATGGTATAATCCCACGCGCTGGGGCTGGTGCTTCACGCTCGTGCCCCAGACCAGGCCGTAGCGGAAGTCCTTCCTCAAATCGCGGTGGAGCTTCTCGCAGACCTCTCCGACGCTGATGCCCCTGCGGACCACCATCGGCTCCTCAAGGTCAGCTTCCTCGCCGCGTTTTTTCGTATAGATGTGGATCAGGTCGAGCTTGTCATAGATGGAACCCTTGAGCGATTCTATCCCGGAGCCGTGCTCTGCCGAGACGGCGATATAGCT
Organism: Microcaldota archaeon; assembly: GCA_043803165.1. Lineage (GTDB taxonomy): Archaea > Micrarchaeota > Micrarchaeia > Anstonellales > Bilamarchaeaceae > Bilamarchaeum. The sequence continues at coordinate 11,406 of JAZDKI010000044.1, read as the reverse complement.
GAATGGGAGTTTCGGGGCCTCGCGGACGAGGTCCGCCTTGGTCAGGACATAGACCGCAGGCACATACGCCCGGTTGCCTTCTATGACATCGATGAACTCGTCGATCGTGACATCCTGGTGGAGCAGCACGCCGGCGTTGAATATGCCATACTGGTTCATGACGGCCATGATCTCCCTATGGCTCACTTTCAGGAGCGGCACGGTGGAATTGACGGTTATCCCGCCGCGGAGCCGCTTTGCGACAACCACCTTGGGCCTCCTGGTGTTCAGCCTTATGCCGAAGCCGTATAATTCGTTCTCTATGGTCTTGGCCTGCTTCGGGGCCGCGGCTTCGATCAGGATAAGTATCAGGTCCGCATTCCTCGCTACCGCGATCACTTCGCGTCCCCTGCCCCTCCCGTCTTTCGCCCCTTCGATTATCCCGGGAAGGTCGAGCACCTGGATCTTCGTGTCCTTATAATCCATCACGCCCGGGATGCATTTGAGGGTGGTGAAGGCATAAGCCGCGGTCTTGGATTCCGCGTTCGTGAGCCTGTTGAGCAATGTGGATTTGCCGACGCTGGGCAGGCCGATCAGGGCGACCGTCGCGTCGCCGCTTTTCTTGACGTCGAACCCGCCCGCGCTCGTCCCGTGCTTCTTCGGGCTGAGCAGTTCGCGCCTGAGTTGCGCTATCTTCGATTTGAGTATGCCTATGTGGAACTCGGTCGCCTTGTTCTTCTGCGTCCGTGCAAGCTCGTCCTCGAGCTCCTTGAGTTTCTCCTGGATGCCCATATGCTTCAGCTATTTAGTTCGACCCTTCAGCTTTTCAAATATAAGGCTAATCCAGCTTCTTGAGGCCCTTCCACCAGGAATTCGGGTCCATGCCCCTCATCTTGGCGTGCAGCCTTCTCGCGCTGTCGCACTTGAGCTTTTTTCCGATGTTTTCGACCCATTCCTCAGCGCCCTTATGCCCCACCGACGCATACTCTTTGGCCTGGAAGGCGCATTCCAGGTAATCTGCGTCTTTCAGCACCTCTTTCTCCTCTTCTGTGAGCTCGGTGATGCCGGATAACCCGAGGGCGACCTTCTGCTCCATCCCGTCTATCTGCTCGGTTGAAATCCTCGCTTCGAGGTCCGCATCCACCTTGATGTATCTGGCAGTTATCTTGTTCAAATCCCCGATCCGCGCTTCATGCATGTCATGGAAGACTGCGGCGGTGCACACCCTTTTCGCCTGGGAATCATCCATCCCCTCAAGCTTCGCGAGGATGAAAGCGAGTATCGCCGTCCGCAAGGAATGGTCGGCCACGCTCTCCGGGTTGTCCACCCGTTCGGCCCACCAGCCGCTCCTTTTCGTCCGCTTCAGCATCCCTGCCTCGAACACAAACTTGGCTATCGGTTCCATGCATGGAGCTCCTCGCGCATCTTTTATTAAGAGTGCGAGCGGAGTAGGTTGCGATGGTCCAGCACCTGAAGGCCGCTTTGCGCAAAGACATGCTCAGGAAGCGGGATGCGCTCTCAAAGGAGGATGTCGCATCCATGAGCGGGCGGATAGCGAAAAGCCTGCGCAAGTGCGATCGATATGCAAAAGCCAAGACAGTCGCCTTTTACCTCCCCAAGGGCAATGAGGTGGACACATCTGGCATGATCAAGGCTGCACAAAAGGACGGCAAGGAGGTCATCGTCCCGGTCACCGACCATCAGATCACATTCTTCAGGTTCGTTTCCCAAGACGATCTTTCGCCCGGCCGTTTCGGGATCCAGGAGCCAAGATCCCGCACCATCCCCTCCAAAGAGCCGGACGTGATCATCGTCCCGGGCGTATCATTCGGCCTCTGCATGCACAGGCTCGGATACGGCAAGGGATACTACGACCGGTATCTTTCCAAATCGCCGGCATACCGCATCGGCGTCTGCTTCGACTTCCAGGTGGCGGAGAAGCTCCCCCACCACGAGGATGACGAGCGCATGGATGAGATACTGACAGAGAAACGCGCCATCAAGCTCTGATACATATATTTTTAAACACTAATTATCACATTATCCGATATGTCACAACTGCAATCACAAAAACCGCAAGCGGTCAGCGGAAAGAACGGATTCGCAAACGGCAGGCGGGAGATACTCCTGTCCGTGCCATTCCAAGAGTTCCACCGCGTCCTGGTCCGGGATGTCCCGGCCGCTGTCGAGATGATGAAATCCTCCCCCGAGAACGTGCATTATGCCGCCGTGGAACTTTCATCTGTCGATATAGAGGTTTGCCACGACGCTGCCCGAGCCCTCAAGATGGCGATCAAAGCAGGGGTGAAGGTCTCCCCGGTCCTGGGCGAGGTCGCGATGCGGATGCTTGTCGATGAGGTCGAGAGCATGCGCACTGACGAATTCAACCTGCTCAAGCTCGCCAGGGAGCATGGCCAGGACATGTCTCCTGCCGCCGATGTGTTCGGATCCATGGCATTGCCCCGCATGAGCGCCGAGGTGCGCTCGTTCATCGAGTCCCTGAAAGGTTAAAAACCGCATATGCGATAGATGGTCGGTGATCAGATGACCGACCTCCGAAGGACTATCAAATGCTCTAACTGCGGAAGCGAATCAGGCATTAGCCTCAGCAGCGAAGTGGACATACGCGAACTGCATTTCACAGGGCGTTGCAGGTGCGGAAGCTCCCTGCAGATAAGCTACAGCATAGTGGGCGAGGGTCTGTCTCAGCCTTCGATACCGAAATCAGACGCGCCCTCAGAATCGCCGATTGTGAACATAGACGAGAGCCTCTTCACCCCGGACATCCCGAGCGACACGCTCAAGGACCTGATGGACGACTGATCAGATCCTCAGCTTCGCGACCGAATCGAAGACGAAGTCCGGCGATTTCCCGTTTTTCTTCATCGCGCCCCTTTTCGCGATTTCCTCTTTTCTTGTGCTCCCCGTGAGCACCAGGGCCGCCTGCATCCCGCCGTCCTTGGCGAAGGCCACATCCGTCTCCAGCCGGTCCCCGACCATCAGCATCTCCTCCCTCTTGATGAGGTGGTCTTTCTCGATCAAATTCAGCACGTACAGGTTCGGCTTCCCCACCACTATCGGCGATTTCCCGCTCGAATTCTCGAGCGCGGCGACGATCGCGCCGGCACCTGGGAGGTGCCCCTCTTCTGTAGGGTAAGTGTGGTCGCGGTTCGATGCGATGAACAACGCCCCCTTTTCGATGTTCACGTGGGCCTTGGCGAGCTTCTCATATGTGACATGCCGGTCGAGCCCGACGGCGACGATGTCCGCACGGTCCGCCGTCTCTATCCCCGCATCCTTGAATTCCTCGAAGATGCCTTTCTCGCCTACCACATATACGGTCTTCCCCGGATGCTTCTCGGAGATGTACCTGGCGAGCATGAATGCCCCGCCGTATACCTCGTCCTTCTCCGCGGAGAATCCCATCTTTTTCAGTTTGTCGACGATGCCCTTGCGGCTCCTTGTGGCGGCATTGGTGAGGAAAAGGACCTTGATCCCTTTCCCGCGCAGCTCGGCGAGCCTTTCCGCAGCCCCGGGCACAGGCGTCTTGCCGACATAAAGGGTCCCGTCCAGGTCGAATATGACCGCTTTTATCATGGTTTTTAATCCGCTCCACCTGATTATAATGTTATGCGAGTAGCTGCGCTTTTTTCAGGGGGCAAGGACAGCGTATGCGCCGTCCATTGGGCGATACGGCAAGGCCACGACGTGATCCTCCTCACGGCGAACCCCCCCGAATATTCGATGATGTTCCACCATCCCAATATCGGTGCGACGAAGCTACAGGCCGAGTCGCTCGGGTTGAAGCAGGTCTTTATCAGGGTCAGCGAGGATGATTGGCGAATGCGGATCATCGAGGCGCTAAAGGGGCTGGGCGTGGGCGCCATCGTCTCCGGGGCGGTCGAGAGCAGCTACCAGAAAAAACGCCTGGATGATATCGCGCAAGAGCTGGGGATCGAGAGCTTCGCGCCATTGTGGCACAAGGGTCCTGAACTGATGGGGGAGATGCTGCGCGACTATCAGATAGTCGTGATAGCCGTCTCGGCCGAAGGGCTCGGGCCGGAGTTCTTGGGCGAGCCGCTCGAGAAGCTCATCCGCGCCAAGAAGCCGAACGTGCACCTGTTCCTGGAAGGGGGCGAAGGCGAGACGTTCGTGACTGACGCACCCCTATTCAAGAAGAGGATCATGATAAAAAAATGGAAAAAGACCTGGGATGGCGTCCGGGGCGTAGCCCATATCGAGGAAGCCGTCCTAATCGATAAATGACTTCAGCCGCCGGTCAGCTTGCACTGGTACGACTTGTCCAGCCATCCGCCGACGCAGCTGTCCGTGTTGGATGCCCCCCTGCATATGCTGCCCTGGATGCACCACTTGCATCCCGAGCCGCTCAGGCATGTGGCGCAGTTCGTGATGCTTCCGCACATGTCTTCGTTCGGGACGACGTTGCACCCCTCCTCGGTCACCGTCCAATCAGCCTCGGGGCATGAGCTCACGCCCGGCCCATCGGCATCCCCGAGCAGGCACGAGTTGGTGCTCTTGCAGAATCCGCACCCGCTTTTAGACAGGCATTGGCCGCAAGTAGCGCTCATGGTGGCGCATTCCTCCTGGGATTGGGCGACATCTCCGGTCCCGCTCTGGTCAGGCACCTCGATTATCGTGCCATCGCCGGTCGGCTGCGCCGGCTCATCCTCGGGCGGGGTCTCATCCCCTCCGGCGGGGGTGAGGTTCTCCTGCGGGAGCTGCTGCCCCCCGTCCTCGCCCGTCCCGCTCGGTGCCGGGGACACCGCCTGCCCGCAGCAGCCTGATATGACCAGGACGCTGATCAATGCCAAAGCGAATATCGTCTTCATGCTCAAGCCTCCTTTATGCTTATGTCGTATTCCTTCTTGCCGTCGTTTATCCAGACGCCCTTCTTCTCGGTTATCCCGCCGATCACGTTCGCTTCCACGCCGTGCTTCTTGGCGATGTTGATGGCGGTGTCGGCCCGGTCCCCTGGCAGTATCACCGCCATGCCGATGCCCATGTTGAACGTCTTATGCATGTCCTCGAATCCGACCTTCTCGGATAATGCCTGGAATATCGGCTTTGGTTCAGGCAGGCCATCGAGCCGGTAGCCCACCTCCTTGTTCAGCCTCGTGAGCTTCGAGAAGCCTCCCCCTGTGATATGCGCGATGCCGTGCACGTCGCACGCGTCGATTATCTCGAGGATGGTGCTCGCGTATATCCTCGTAGGCAAGAGCATCTCCCTGCCCCACCGCTCGAAATCGAGCGCCTTCCTTGCCAAAGTATACCCGTTCGAATGCAGGCCCGAGCTTTCCAGGCCAACGATGACATCTCCCTTGGCTATCGCATCCCCGATGATCAGCTTCTTCACCCTGCCTACGACCGTGAATGTCAGGTCGAAGGGCCTTTTCGTCCCTTTGATTATATCAGGGATGATCGCGGTCTCCCCCCCGATTATCGCACACGAGCTCTCCTCCGCGCCTTTGACCAGGCCTTCCATCAGCTCTGATACGAGCTCGTCGTCCTCCTTGATGAGGGCGATATAATCCACCCCCACGAGGGGCTCGGCCCCCATGCACAGGATGTCGTTGACCGACATCGCGATCGCGTCGATCCCGACCGTGTCGTACTTCTCGAGCTCCTGGGCGACCAGCAGCTTCGTCCCCACGCCGTCGGTGTGCATCACCAGCTTCTCGTCCCCGGCCTTGAACACCCCGCCATAATGCCCGAATATGGGCAGGGGCTCGCCGTAGCCTTTCCGGAATGAATAGGAAGCCTTTATCTTATCCCAGATATTCGCCTGGATCCTCTTGACCCGGCCAACATCCACCTGGTATTTCATGAACCATTATTCCCCCCTCGCCTTTAAATTGCTTGATTCGCGCCTGCGATGCTTTATTAACTTTATCAGGCCTAGTCTCCCTCGTATGAGGTTCATCGGGTCTTTCTTCGAGTTCTCTAGACGGGTGCTTGAAGCCGCAAAGAAAGGCGGCCTCCCTGCGAAGGATGTCAAGAAGCTCGACAACCTCCTGACCCGGACGGGCAAAAGGAACACGATCCTCTCCAAGGGCATCCTCACCGCGCTGAGCGCCGGGGGGGCGAGCGAGAGGGATGTCCAGCGGTTCGGAGACCTCATCATAACGGCCGAGGACCGCATCATGGCGGAAAAGGAGCCGTTCACCCCTGCGGAGAAGCAGGAGCTGAGCGACATCTTCAAGCGCGCATATGTATCGGCCAAGACGGCCAAATGGTTCCAGGCGCAATTAGACGAGCTGCTGGCCGAAGAGATAGGCGAGTTCATATCCGGAGCACGGCGCGTCGATGTCGGGGTGCCGGCCAAGAAATCAGTGCGGTTCGAGAAGGGGGCTGAAAAAAGGGAAGAAGAGACGAAAAAAAGGCTCAAGGCATGAATCGCGGCTCTTCCGCGACCGGCCGTCACAGGTGCGCTATATGAAGATCAAACTCACCCCCGAGCTCTCTTATATAATCGGCCTCTGGCGCAAGGCCAGGTGCGCCGAAGGCCTCGGCGTCCATGGCAGGTCAGATGTCGTCGAGATATTCTCCAAGGAAGCCCTCGACAAGCAGCTCACCACCTCGGATAAGATGCTCAGCGGTCCGGACAAGGTCTATTTCTACCATACCGCCTACCGGCGGTTCTTCCAGGAGGTCGAAGGCGAGCAGCTCGAGCGGTTCAAATACCTCAACGAATACGCGGCGAGCTATATCGCCGGCATGTTCGACGCCATTGGGAGCATCGATGAGAAGGGCGTCGTCTCGCTCGGCGCCGTGAACAAGCAGGACGAGATGATGCTCCTGCGCCTGGGCTTCCAGACCAAAAGGCGGGCGGACCGGCTGATAATAGAGCGCCCCATCGTGTTCCTCAAATTCATCAAGAACTATGTCAAGGCGTTCAAGGACCACAAGGTCTTCACTTATATCCGGGACCAGAAGAACGCAGAAAAAAGCGCTTGAATCGGCCCTTTTTCTCGAACCTAGACCACTCTCAATACGCCGTTGTCCTGGTCAGATGATATGCTGTCCCGGTAGGGACCTCCTTCTTTGCCAACCAAAGATAATCATTGACATCCATCGAACATATCCCGGGGATTCTAGCCCTTAGCTCTTCTTTGATCATCTCAACGGCTAGGATCGTGGATGCCCTTATGCAAATCTCTTCCCTGCTGCCTCTCTGGATAATGGCTCTGCTATCGATTGCTTCTGCCAATCCCCGAGAATATCCCAGAATCCCCTTCCATCTCAATACCATCGGGAGCACATAATCGGCGCAAGCGGTTAGCTCATCGGCCCTTCCTAATCCGCCCGGAAATTGGCGGCTGATATCTGAAACAAGCAATTGCGCCCTCTTGAAAAAGAACACCTCTTCTCCATCGAGGATCGAACTGTCGTGGAAAGACGGAAAATGCGCGACTACTATCCTCAGCAATTTGATCGCATCCCCGCCCGCGATCCTCAGCACATTTAGGAAATCGCCATCGAAATCCCGCTCCAGGCTTGTGCCTATCTCCCTGAGAATCCTGCAACGTTCAGCCAGCAGTGGTATCTCGACGTTGCCCTCGAGGATCGCGCCTAATCCTTCGGTCGTCATATCCTTCAGCGATTTTGGATCCAGTACATCGAAGCCCTTGCCCGTCGCTCCTCGCAATGCCGAAATCATGTTCCACGTCCCCCTGTCCAACTCCGCGTTGACAGGATGCGCTTTCCACTTCGGATCACCCCAATAGCAGAAACTGATGGAATTGAAAACGAACAGGAATGCCAACTTCTCCTCCATCTGCTTCGGTAATCCGACCGGTGAAGCGCTCGTCCATGGATTGAGATCCTCCGCCCTGAATGAACGTGCAAATTCTCTGATTCCATCCTTCCTGATTGCGACATACCCGTCGCTTTCTGACAATCGCTTCACGCTTTTCAAAACCGGATTATATTCCAATTCTGCCATCTAGTTCCCCGTCTGTGGTGATATGCCAGTATTTATGTAGAACTGGCTATAAAACTATCATCCGGACGATGAATGCGATTTAAAATCTCCATCTCCCAACTATCCCCTCATGAGGATACTCACAGTGCACGCTGATTTCATAGAGGTGGAGCCCAAGAAGATGGCGATAAAGGACGCCGAAGCTATCGCGAGCCAGGCTCCAGAACGCTTCGAAGAGGTGCTGGTCGTCTTCACCGCCGTCGAAGACGGCGACGAGGAGGCCGTGATGGCGGAGCGCCTCGCTGATGAAGCCATCTCGGTGGCCGACCAGGTCAAGGCGAAAAGCATCCTGCTTTACCCGCTCGTCCACCTCACCTCGAAACCATCCAAGCCGCAGCTCGCGAGATCCATCATGCTGAGGGCCGAGGAGCTGATAAAAGCCAAGGGCCATGCGGCCGCGCATTCGCCTTTCGGCTGGTACAAGGGCTACACGTTGAAATGCAAAGGGCACCCGCTATCCGAACTCTCGCGCGAGATGCACGGGGCCGGCGCATCGAAAGTATCGCCCAAGAGTGGCGAGGTGGAAAACGTCTCAAAAAGCCTCCAGCAGGAGAACGCCCTCAAAAGCAGGTTCTATATCATGGACCTGGAGGGCAGGCTGCACGAGGTGGGCAAGTTCGACTATTCGAAATGGCCCGGCGTGATGAAGCTCGCCACATATGAGACGAAGAAGGTCCGCGCATACGAGAAGGAGCCTCCGCACATCAAGATCATGAAGGAGCACTCGCTGATCGATTACGAGCCCGGTTCGGACTCGGGGAACTTCCGCTTCCTGCCGAGCGGCAGGCTGATCAAGAAGATTTTGGAGAGGCTGATCAGCGACTGGTGCGTGGGATACGGCGCCCTTGAAGTCGAGACGCCGATCATGTACGACTACGAGCACCCTTCGCTCAAGAAATACCTGGACCGGTTCCCTGCACGGCAATACGTGGTGATAAGCGAGGACAAGAAGCTGTTCCTGCGCTTTGCCGCATGCTTCGGGCAGTTCCTGATCGCGCACGACATGGTCTTCTCGCGCAGGCACATGCCCCTCAAGATGTTCGAACTGACGCGCTACAGCTTCAGGAGGGAGCAGTCCGGGGAGCTTGCCGGATTGAAAAGGCTCCGCGCGTTCACCATGCCGGATATGCACACGATAGTCCCTGACATCCCGATGGCCAAAGCAGAGTTCGAGAAGCAGTATGATATGGGCCTGGAATGGAACCAGATGATGGGCCTGGAGACCGAAGTGGCATTCAGGGTCCAGGAGGACTTCTTCAACGAGAACAAGGACTGGTACCTGCGGATGGCCAAAAAGGGCGGCAAACCGATATTGCTCGAGATATTCAAGGAGCGCTACGCGTATTTCATCACGAAATTCGAGTTCAATTTCATAGACAGCATGGACAAGGCAAGCGCCCTGACGACAGTCCAGATCGATGTCGAGAACGCGGACACATACGACATAAGCTATGTCGACCATGACGGGAGCAAGAAGCGCCCGCTGATATTGCACGCGTCCATCTCAGGCAGCCTGGAGCGCGTGATATACGCATTGCTCGAAGCGGAAGCGATGAGGATGGCATCCGGAAAGAAGGCCATGCTGCCGGTCTGGCTCTCCCCGACGCAGGCGAGGATCATCCCCGTGGGCGACAAGCACAAGGATTTCGGCATCAGGCTGCTAGAACGCCTCTCCAAGCACACCTGCAGGGCAGATATCGACGACCGCGACGAGCCGTTAGGCAAGAAGATCCGCGATGCGCAGAAATCGTGGGTGCCCTATGTGATCGTCATCGGCGATCGGGAGATGGAATCCGGAATGCTTTCCGTGAACATCCGCATGAACGACGAGAAGAAGGACATATCCGTCGACCAGCTCGTAGCGCTATTGGAGAAGGAGAACCTCGGCAAGCCCTTCGAGCGGATGTCGCTTTCTGCCGAGCTTTCCAAGCGCCCGATACTCTGAGCGGATTTTTAAGATTAAGCCGTGTTATCCTGCGCTATGGCGGGAGGCGAGGCACAGCTTAGGCAGAGCGCTGCAAAAAACCCCAGGCCTATCCTCGCCAGGGCCGCGACGCCATTCCTCCGGCTTTTCGGAAAGGAGATGGCGAGCGTGGAAGCCGAAGGGAAGACATTCTACGCTCTCGTCGATAAGGGAACCAAGTTCGAGGGGGCCCTCGACCGCATGATCGCGAAATACGGGGGCGGCATCGCCACATTGAAATACGACGACATGGAAGGCAGGGAGATCGTCGCCGTCATGATCGGCGACCGCTGCATAGTCAAGGGCGAGCCCGACAAGGTCGCCCGGGCGGACTTCTCCTCGTTCGGAGAGAACGCCGGCGCCATGCGGGATTTCGCGATCGCGCGTTCCCGAGACAGCAAGGGGGGCATACATTTTTTCGTAGGCAAGAACGGCATACCTATAGCCGTAGGCGCTGGCGGGGAGGTCATCTTCCCGAACGCGAGCGAGGTGGAGGTCGGAAGCAGCACCTCGTTCTTCTCGATCCGCCTGGTGGATTATGAGGTGGATCCCCGGAGCATGTCCGAACTCGGCAACGGCTCGCTCGCCGTGAGCAGGGGGGCGTCATCGGTGATCGCAGAAGGCCTCTCAAAAGACGAGATGGCAAAGTCGCACGGGGGGGTGCGGAGCGAGAAACTGATGCTGACGCATTCCAAGCTGCTCATATATGACATGCTGAGCGACCGGGTCGCGACAGCATCCGAATATGCGAACGGCGCGCCTGAAACCGGATTCAAGGCGCCCCAGTTCGATACCCTGATCCCGGTCAAGGAGACCGGCGGCGCTCCATTTTCCAATGTCGGCATCGTCTACGCGACCAAAACCCATGCGATCTCGCTCCCGATGGACGGCTCGACGGCAAAGGTGCCCTATTCCTATGTGAAGGTCTTCGATGGGACGATCCAGGAGGCTTTGTCGTTCAACATGAGCGACATGCTCCAGAGCGTCCCGGGCATGGCATCCTCCGTCGTTTCTCCCGGGGCGGACAAGAGGATCGCCGCATCCAAGGCCTGCCGGGGATTCCGTTTCGTCCCATACGAACCTTTGGCCTTGCCCGATGCCAAAACAGAAAAGCCGAAAGAGGCGCCACCGCTCCAAGACACCTCTCCGAAAAGGGCAGCCAGATCGCGTGTCGATGATCAGAGGCTGGCCGACCCGATCGATCCCGGGCTTCGGGACCGGCGATACCCCAGCGCCATCCCATCAATCCGTCCGGAAAGAGCGGCCATATCCATCGTCAGGAAAAAGCGCTCCAAAAGGCCGAGGCCGGCCAGGCCGCTTCGTATCGACCCGCGTCTCTCAAAACCGAAAGCTTCGGAGAAACCGTTAGGGCGAAAGCCCCCCTCAGGCCAAGAAAAAGGCGCCTCCAAAGGAGCGGGCGGCGAGAAGACCATCACGGGAGGGGGCGGCCAGGAAGCGGGGA
>JAZDKI010000043.1:0-17179 GCA_043803165.1 Microcaldota archaeon | reverse complement strand
GGGCATCCCATCATAAACTCATTTGTCATGGGAATCTACTCCGCCGATGGGAAATCGGCATTATCTGGTCGTTGTATCGGTAACGTATATAAGGTATATAAACGTATGTCTGGATGCCCCGGCGCGGAAGCCCGGATGGCTCTAAAACCGTTGCGGCGCAAAGTGATTGCATGGAAAAGCGGGAGCTACTCGGGATTCCGTTGGCATCGGTCCTTCTCCTCACGGCGTTCTATCTGCTGATACGCCTTCCCCTCCTCGCCTCTCTCCCTTTCGTCCAGGACGAAGGGGTCTACGCGGTGATGATCGAGGAGCAGAGGGATGCGCCCTCGCTTGTGCCTACGTTCCTGGGTCATCCGATCAGCTGGAAGATGGCCCCGTTCTTCTGGGTATATTCTTTTTTGACATCGTTCACGGGGTGGGCTGGCCTTGAGGCCTCCTACCGCCTCCCGTCCCTGGTATTCGGCTTCCTATCCATATTCCCGCTCTACCATCTCATCCGTCATTATTGCGATGGCAACCGCGCCCTGCTCTCCTGCCTCCTGTTCCTCTCTTCATTCGCCTCGGTCTATCCCAACACGACATTGCTGATCGATTCATCGGCATTCCTGCTGATACTCCTCTCGCTGTATTTCTACCTGATAAAGGAGGACCCGATCAAGGGGGGCGCCATCGCGGCCATCGCCTTCACATTCAAGCTGGTCACCGCGTTCATCTCCCCGGTCCTCGCCGCCCTCGCCCTTATCCTCGCCGGAAAGAAGGAGAGCATCCTGGACAAGCGCTTCCTGATATCAGCGGCCCTCCCGATTCTCGCGGCGATCATCAACTACACGATCCTCTCGCCTTTCGGCGGGGGCGGGCAGGTGTATTTCGAAGAGCTCCTCCCCCGCATCATGGCCTCAGGGAGCGGATCCCTCGATCCGATGGCGAAACTCTTCGCGTCTTTCGACACCCTCGGCTACAGCATGGGCCCGATATTCATCGTTTCGCTTTTCGGCCTCTTCAAGCACCACCGCACGCATCCGCTTCTCGCAGGCTGGTACGCCCTGATCATCCTCCCGTTTGTCGCAGGCGCGTCCTATCCGTGGTATTATCTCCCGGTGCTACCGGCGGTATGCGCCTTCGCTGCGATGGCCCTCTTCGACCCAGCGAAAGACTGGAAAGGCAACTTCGACCGCCTCTCAATCGCGGCGCTCGTCATCATCGCATCGCTCTACATGGTCTCAAACGCATACGCTCTTCTCGGCGCGGCGCATTCGCCAGAAAAAGGCGCCGGCCTAGCCATCGCGGGGAAGGAGAACGTCCTCATCATCGGCCAGTTCAACCCCGGGATATTCGCATACAAGGAGGTCAGTGAACGCAGGGCCTTGGGGACCGCCCTGGATTACGGCCTTATCATCGGGCCCCCGAGCTTCGGGGGCGAAGAGGCCGCGGATTTCGTGATCGACTACCATACAATTGCGCATCCGGTGGAGGACGGCTCGTTTAGCGCATTATACACATCGGCTTCGGTATTCCGCAAAGATACGGACATCAGCCGGTTCGACTACCTGGTCCTTTCAGGGGACCTCGGGTTCCTGCTCCAGGCCCCCGTCATATATCAGGCCGACGACATCATCGTCTATAACATCTCAGAGCGATGAGAAAACTTTATAAATCACAAACGCCTTCTTCCATCCATGCGCCTATCGATACTCTTTTTACTGGGCATCTTCTTGTTTTCGGCCTCGTCCGCGGTCAACATCTCGGCCTGCAGCGAAGGCGTAATAACATCCCCCGGCCTCTATACCCTCAACTCTTCGGTCAGCGGAGCCCCTAACGACGCATATCCCGTGGTGAATTTCACCTGCATCAAGATCGCATCTTCCGACGTGGTCTTCGACTGCGACGGCTACGACATCGTGGATAACGGCACCTTGGATCAGCACTTCGGCATCCAAGTGAACGGCACGATCACGGACTCCCTGAAGAACATCACGATCCGGAACTGCCCTTCAATCGCCAACTACTCGATTGGGATCGGGATCTACGGGGCCAACGAAACAAATGTATCCGGTGTCACGGTCCTCAATTCATCCGGATCCGGCATAAGCTTCACCGATTCATATGGCTGCAGCCTCACATCCAATGCCGTCGATATCAGCGGCGGTTTCGGCTTCACCCTATGCACCGACGCTTATGCCGAAAATAACGTCGCGGTCGGCAGCATCAACCTGGGCGGGTTTTTCGTGGGCACAACGAATGCGACGTTGATCAACAACACCGCACATAGCCATTTCGGATCGGGCTTTACCCTATCATCTTCCCAAGACGTGTCGATGTCTGAGAATATCGCTTACAACAACTCCGATTACGGGACTAAGCTCTATGGACCGAAGAACACGTCCATCTCATACGACCACTATTACAACAACTCGAAAGCCGAAATGCGGATCGAGGCATATACCGGCGGATCGTTCAACCTCACACTGACGGATGTCATCTTCGACAATCCGCTGGGCAACTATGAGAATTTCACGAATCTCAGCCTGATCGATCAGGTCGAGGAGCTCCCATCCTCCGAGTGGTATAACATCAAATGGACTAGGAACGAATCCCCGACGCCCTCGAACAACATCTCCTTCGATATGAAGTTCATCAACATCACGAAAGGCTCGGGTTCGCCGTCCATCGACTCCCTATCCTTCCGCTGGACGCAGGACGAGATCACATCAGGCGGCTACAACGAAGGCTATCTGGGGATGTGGAAATACAACTCCAGCGGATGGACGAAGCTCGCGGCGACGCTCGACACATCCGCCAACGCCCTCAACATCTCAAGCCTCGTCCCGGAGACCATATACGGCGTCCTGCAGGACGAGCCGCCTAACTGCATATACATCAACACGAGCGGGACCTTCACCCAGGATTCAAACTACCTCGGCCACCCGAATTCGGGGGGCAGCCTTCCCATCCCCGTCTGCGTCTATATCGAAGCCTCCGATGTCGTCTATGACTGCAACGGCTTCAACATCACGGACAACGACAGCGCAACGAACACCGGGGGGGTCGGCCTCGCTTCGGGTTTCAAGAACATCACCGTGAAGAACTGCCCATCGGTATCCGGATACCCCTTCGGCATCTTCGTCAATGGCGTAAACGACAGTTCGATACTAAACAGCTCGGTGTCTGACGGCGGCGTCGGCATCGAGATCGTACAAAGCCTCAACATCAGCGTTACGGGCAGCCTGGCCGACAACCAGACGGATTATTGCGTCTGGATATTAAGCTCCAACCAAAGCCAGATAACCAACAACACCTTGTGGGACTGCGAAGGCGGCGTCTATCTGGAATCCAGCTCAGACAGCATGATCCAATCCAATACCCTGCACGATTTCTGGGATCCATTCGGCTTTGGGATAAGCATGTATTACCCGCAATCCGAAAACAACACGGCGAGGGACAATCGGATATATTCCGCGAACAAGAGCGGCATCTACCTTGACGGCACAAAAGGGCACGCTCTCATCAACAACACCATCTGGGACAGCGAAACGGGCATACGGCTCGTATACAGCAATGAGACCCTTATCGCCAACAACAGCATCTCAGATATCGACTGGGACGGCTTTTCAAGGGGCATCGATCTCGAATTCGGAAGCCAAAGGAACAACCTCACCGGCAACAATCTCACCGGGGATCTGGTCGGCGTTTTCATCGCAGACAGCGATTGGAACGATATCCTCCACAACACATTCTCGTTCGAAGACGAGGCGGTACAGAACCAGCGCTCCTCGAACCTCAATATCTCCGGCAATGTGATCGTCTCATCTTCCGAAGGCATATCAAACATCCAGGCAGGATACCTCTACATATACAACAACAGCCTCGTCAATATCTCCTCCGAAGGCATCCTTCTTCGGGAGACCGAGAACTCCACAGTGACGCTCAACGACGTCTCCGGCGCACTCGCGCTCGGCGGCATCCACCTGTTGACCGCGAGCAACATCTCCGTCTCGGGCAACAACGTGAGCGACGGCCAATACGGCGTCTATATCCGCGACAGCGGCCTGAACACGATAACCGGCAACGGCGTGTCCAATTGCACCTATGGCATGCAGGTATTGGACAATTCCGCCGATAACCTCATCACCCTCAATATGATCAACCGGGACGGGACAGGGATATCCATCTGGTCGTTCTCCGAGTCTAACAATGTCACAGAGAACAACATAACCGACTGCACATCCGAAGGCATTCTCCTCGCAGCCGATGGCAACCGGATAATCGGCAATATCATCTCCAACAACACGCAATACGGCATCGATATCCAGACCGCCGACTATCTGGAAGTCTCCGGCAACAACATCACCCTGCACCAGATCGGCATCTTCACCGCAGGCACATCAGGAAGCAACTTCACAAGCAACAATGTCACGCAATCATCCTCGAACGGCATCCAGGCGGGCGGGGCGACCTCGTGCCTCTTCAGGGACAACGACGTCTCGTATAACACAGGGAACGGCATCTATGCCGGCTCATCCAACCTCAACCTCTTCGCCAGCAACAGCGTAAACAATAACGGCAGGGCGGGCTACAACCTGTCGATCGCCACCCTCAACAATATTACGGACAACAACATCACCTTCAACCAGTACGGCATCTGGGCGCAGAGGACCTCGGACGGCAACCGCTTCATCGACAACAACGTATCGGAGAACACGATCGACGGAATGCACATCCTCTCGTCCAACAGCAACTTCGTGGACCCGTCGACCTTCTGCGACAACGGAGACAACGGGATAAAGCTCGACAACACCAGCGATACGGCGATCATAGACGCAACTCTCTGCAGGAACGGCGAGGACGGCATCTACGCCAACCTAAGCACCGGCCTGATCATCCAAAACGCCACGGCATATGAGAATGGCTGGTACGGGATCGAGATCTACAACACGTCATATTCATCGATATCGGATTCCCTCGTGTTCTCGAACAACCAGCTCGCAGGGACCAGCGGCGTCCTCGTAGGCTATTCCACAAACGTGAATGTGACCGGGTGCATAGCCTACGACAACCTGCAAGCCGGCATCGAATTCGACTACGGCTCGCACAACAACATCACGAACAATACCGTGCACAGCCAGATCGACGGCATCAGCATCCGATCCAGCACAGACAACTATATCAGCCGATGCATCGCCTACAACAACAGCGGCAAAGGCATCGGCGCCAGCTTCACCGCATCGCAGCGGAACCTCTACATCAACAACACCGCTTACAACAATACCTACGGCTTCTCGCTGGGCGAACTCCCGTTCAACAACACGATCCAGGACGCCATAGCATACGACAATATCCATGGCATCCTGGTCTCCGGCAGCTACAACCATCTCATCGGCTGCAACTCGTCAAACAACCAGGAAGACGGCGCTTGGCTCTTCATCGCCAACCACACGCTGATAGATCCCTCTACGTTCTGCTATAACGACCGGGACGGCCTCAGGGCCAACTACTCCCATTTCATCATCGTCCGGGATTCGACCTTCTGCGAGAACGGCATAATCAGCGTCGGCAGCGGCATAGGCATCTACAACTCTAATGATGCCGTCATCGAAAACACCACCCTATCCAACAACGACAACGGCGTCTTCCTGCAGAACTCATCCCAAAACAACATCACAGGGAACGAAGCCTACGGGAACGACAACGACGGCTTCGAGCTGGATTCCAGCTTCCAGAACACCTTCACGGACAATGTGATATACGGCCAGGACAAGAACGGAATCGAGATCATGCGCGAGGGCTCATGGGGCAACCTTGTCCGGAACAACACCATCCACGACAATGATGCCGGATGCATCGGCATAGGGGTCGGGGCCCAGAACAACACCCTGCTGGACAACACGCTATATAACTGCGAATCCGGCATCTGGTTCGCCTACGTATCCGAGAACAACAATGCGTCGTCCAATGAGATATACGACAACACATACGGCATATACCTATACTCTGCAGTGTCGGAAATCCTGGAAGGCAATGAGGTCCACGGGAACAACGACACCGGGCTTTATATGGAAAACTCGACCCTCACGACCGCTGCGGGCGAGCACTTCTATGACAATACGCAAGACGTCCTCGTGACGACCACAGACCAGACAAGCTATTCGTTCCAGGGCGTCATATTCGACAGCCCGGTCGGCTTATACACTGGATACACCAACTTGAGCGTCGAAGAGACGGTCGCCGCCCCGGCTACTCTCTCCTACTCGTTCAACTGGACCGACAACTCGAGCTCGCTACCTCTGCCCGCGGGCCGCACCTCATTCGAGCAGAAGTTCGTGGACATCACAGTGGCCTCCGGGGCCCCAAGCCTCGAGAACGTCTCATGGCACTGGCTTGATTCCGAACTCACAGACTATTCCGAGGAGGACTTCCAGATATGGGATTACGACGGGGCCTGGGGCCAGGTCACAGCGACATTGGATGAAGACTCGAACACCATCTCCGTAGCCGACCTTTCATCATTCAGCGACTTCGCCATACTCGAAGCCCCGAGCATCGCTCCTTCTGATGGGGATGATGAGAACCCGCCGGAAGAGGAGCTTTCGGTCTCGATTTCCCCGGCCTGCGAAGGCTTCAGCATCAATGTGAAGGACGCGGGATCGCCAGTATTCAATGCGTTTGTGGAAGTCTACGACCGCACCAATTCTATCGAGCTTGCGCCCGGATATACCGATGCTTCAGGGCACATCTTCTATGGCTCATGCGGCATAGAGGTCACTGTGGACGCTTCCAAATCAGGCATGAGGGGGACCAAAACAGCCTTGGCCTCGTGCGGCGTTTGCCCCGAATGCGAGACCGATGACGACTGCAACGGCAACGAGGTCTGCCAAGACCAGCAGTGCGTGCCCATAAACTGCCCCAAAGGCGAAGCGGTGGACCACGCATGCGTGATATACGAATGCGTCGATGATTCCGACTGCGGGGAAGGCCAGGTATGCCTGGGCCATGAATGCAGGCCTGCCTATGAATGCTATTCCGATGACGGCTGCGCATCGAGCGAGCGCTGCGTCATCCCGCAAGGCCAGGACGGCGGGTCATGCGAGGATGTCGGATGCGAGTGCGGAATGATATCAAACCACGCATGCGAGCGATACCAGTGCTGCTCCGACCGGGACTGCCTGGCGGGGATGGTCTGCAAGGACCACCGCTGCGTCCAGGCGGATGTCCGCTGCCCGGAAGAAGGCATCGTCGGCGACGAGAAGCAGTGCAACGCCACGGAGAACGGCGATAAATGCTCCAATTGCGACTACCGCATCACCGCCCCCGACGGCAAGAACTACACCGGCAAGACGGATGAGAACGGCAATTTCGTCCTGCCGCTGCGGCTCCAGGGCGACTACCAGGTCACATTATTGAAAGACGGGCAGGTGATCCGGGTGGTCACCGTCCAGTCGCTGCCGAAGCCCGGGACGGGCGGAGAGGAGAAGCCCACGGCGTGGCTGCCACAGGAGGCCCAGGCGCTGTTCCTGGTGGTCCTTGTGGCGCTGCTCTTCCTGGCCCTCCTGTACCTGCGGAGGCGCGGGGAGAGGCGGGAAGAGAAGGGCGCGGAACAGAAAATATGATTTTTTTACCTTTTTCCGCCTTCGGGCAACATTTATAAACAATAAACGCTTTTCTTAGCCATGCGCCTATCTATAGTATTCATTTTGGGTATATTCCTCTTTTCAGCCGCTTTCGCGGCCACAAACATCTCCAGTTGCAGCGCCCCTGAGGCCGTCATCACCGCGGGAGGCGAGTATACGGTGAACGCTTCGCTCAGCGGAGCCCCCAATGCGGGAAGCAACGGGACGGCCTGCATCCTTGTCGCTTCCGACGACGTCTTGATCGACTGCCAGGGCTTCGATATGACGCATGACGGCTCAGCCGACACATCGGCAATACTGCTCAACCTCACGCCGAATCCAAAAAACAACATCACGATAAAGAACTGCAACATACGGGACTATGATTCGGGTATAATCGCCCACAACCAAGGCCCGAATCCGGAGGAAGCGACGATAATCAACAGCACCCTATCGAGCAATCGGTACGGCATCCGCCTTCCAAACGGCAAGTATAACCTGAACCTCACCTTCAACACCATCGCGAACAACACGGTGAGCGGATTCCAAGATCACACCTACCATGCCGATGACATATATATGACCGGAGACCGCTTCCTTGGAAACGCGAAAGACTTCAACTATTCCGGCACGAGCGGCATCGTCCTGTCCCTCACGGATGTCATCCTCGGGAGCGGAGGGGCCGAATACCAAGCCAACATCAGCATCATCCATATAGGTCTCGACGAAAACGCGACCATCGTCTGGGTGCCTTCGCCTTCCGTTCCTACGGCGAACCACTCTTATTTCCTAAACAAATCCTTCAATATCACCCCCACCCTGCTGGACAATAACAGCAACATCTTCAACATCACAATGAGCTGGAGCGAAGCGGAAAACCTGGACGGGATAGAGATGTGGCTCGTGAACGAATCCGGCAGCTTCCTTCTCGCAGACAATCCATCCGGCCGTTCGCTCTTTTCATCTGTCGGAGTATCCAACACCAGCAACAACACCGTGATATCGCTATACCGTGATCTGGGCTGCCCGGTGATATCGAGCTCGGGTTACTACATCCAAGACCGGAACCTGAACGGGTCACCTAACCAGGGGAGCAACGGCACTGCCTGCGTGCTCATCGCCGTGGGCAACGTCACCTGGGACTGCGCAGGATACGGCATCGCGCATGACGGCTCAGCCGACACGGCCGCCATAATGGTCAACCGGTCCGCAGAGGACAATTTCGGAAATGTCACCATCAAGAACTGCGACCTCCGCGACTACGACTCGGGGGTCCTGGTCGACATGGCGACGGATGCAGACCTGAAAATCATACTCGAAAACAACACCATCCTCAGCAACGGAAGGGGCGTCTATTATCCGGATGGAGGGACGGACCTGAACCTATCATCCAACCTGATAGCGAACAATACCCTGGACGGGCTGAAGATCGGCTATTACCACTGGATAGACATCGTCATGGAAAATGACCGGTTCCTCGGAAACGGCAAAGACTTCAACTACTCGGGGGAGAGCCATCTCGGCTTGTCGATTAGCGATATCGTCCTAGGAAATCCAGATGGCACCCAGCACGTCAATGTGACGGTGGCCCACTACGACCTCGATTTCACGAACGGGACGATGGACTGGGCGCCCTCCCCGGCGCCTCCGAGCAGCTCGCACCAGGTATTCCTGAACAAGTCGTTCAATTTCACGCATACGCGCATCACGAACTATAGCAATTACGACAACTACAACGTGACTATGGAATGGAGCGCAGCCGAGAACGTCTCGGGCCTCGAGATGTGGCTGGTCAACGATTCCGGATACTTCCTCCTCAATGACACGCCCTCGGGGTATTCCCTATCCGTCTCCCTGAACCTGACAGCGGCGAACTCGACGGTCATCTCGTTATATAGATATGACGAAAACTGCCCTATCATAACCACGCCCATCATTTTCAACCAGACGAAGAACTATCTGGGGGCTCCCCATGATCTCGGAACATTCGATGTGTGCGTTCTGATCAACTCCTCAGACGTCGTCTTCGACTGCAACGGCTTCAATATCACGGACGATTCCGGCTCTCTCACAAGCGTAGGCGTCTTGATCGACGGGGACCCGGCTTCCCAGCTCACGAATGTCACCGTGCGCAATTGCCCGGCGATCAGAAGGTACGTGAGCGGGATCTTCTTGGATTATGCCAATGACAGCTTCATCCTCAACAACACGGTTTACGATTCAGGGGACGGTTTCGAATCCAGCGGCGGATCCAACAACGCCTTCATAGGCAACATGGCGCACAACAGCAGCGGCCGCGGCTTCCTGATATCCAATTCCGATTCCAACACCATCGCCTATAACAATGCGAACACCAGCGGAACGGACGGTTTTTTCCTAGCGATCGCCTCGAATAACAACATAAGCGGCAACCTCGCATCCGCATACAACCGGGGTTTCAGGCTTGACACGTGCTCGTATAACCTGCTTGAAAACAACACCGCTTTCGGAAACCAGATCGGATTCTATCTCTCGTCCAGCCCGTCGAACAATCTCACCAGGAACACCGCTCATGATAACAGCGTATGGGGCGTCAGGATCGAGAACTCGGATGATGTCCGCTTCGTCTCAGAGCATTATCACGGGAACTTCCTCGACATACTCGTCGTGGAGAATATCGGAACGCCATTCTCCTATAACCTCACGGATGTCGTCTTCGACAATCCTGCGGGCGGCTTCCAGAACCACACCAACCTGAGCCTGAACGATACGGTCGAGGTCTCATCGATGTATCTTATACGATGGGCGGACGATCCGGGCGGCCAGGTGCTATACTCCTCTTTCGAGGAAAAATTCCTGGAGATAACGATGGCCACCGGAACGCCTTTGATCGACCGGGCGGTATGGCAATGGCTGGACTCGGAATCCGCCCCATACGTCGAAGGGCGCTTCGGCCTCTGGGAATACGGCGGCGCATGGACCCTGCTCAACGGCACCGCTGACGAGCCCGGCAACACCCTGAGCGTATCAAACCTCGACCCCTCCAGCGATTATGGCATACTCGAAGCGGTGAACTGCCCGCTGATCGACACCCCCGGCGCATATTCCCAGCCGATTGACTACACGGGCGCCCCCCATAACGTATCCCTCATATTCCCTTCGGAGGGGATCAACGGGTCCGCCTGCGTGGTGATAAACGTCTCCGATGTCGATTTCGACTGCAACGGCTACAATATCACCAACAACGGGTCCACCCCGAGTTTCGGCGTCCTGGCGGTCGGAGCCGGCCAAAACCTCACCAACATCACGCTTAGGAACTGCCCGCGGATAGACCAATACAGCTATGGCGTCCAGTTCCGCCATGTGGATGGCGGCTCGATAAGCAACAACTCGGCTTCCTTGTCCGAAACAGCCGGCTTCCACCTCTACCAGTCGATGGATGTCACCGTTCAGGCCAACATCGCCGATTCCGGCACCTTGGACGGATTCGGATCGACCGATTCGGTATTGAACAACTACCTGGACAACACTGCAAACAGCAACGGCGAGGAAGGTTTCGACCTCTACGATCCGAGAGACGTTCTCAGGAACAACACTGCCGTCTCGAACGGCGGCGACGGGTTCCACCTCGCCTCTTCCGAACCGAATACGTTATCCGCCAATAACGCATCAGGCAACGGCGGCAGCGGCTTCAACCTGGACATCTTCGGCAGCATCGTAGAGAACAACAGCGCCGACAACAACGCAGATTCGGGTATCTATTTCAACTCGCTATACGGCCGCTTCGTCAACAACACCCTATTCGGGAACACGGCCGGAGGTCTCATCATCTTCGCCGTCCAATACAGCAACTTCTCGATAAACGTAGTCCACGACAACCCGATCGGCATCGGGATGCTCATCTCATCAAACAACCTATTCTCTCAAAACCAGATCCACAGCAATGTCGACGGCATCCAGGTGCTGCTCTCAGATGACAACGCGTTCATCTCGGATAACGCGTCGCAGAACACCCAGCACGGCATGTATGCGGAGGGTTCGCTGCGGACCATCATAGACCCATCCACCTTCTGCGGCAACGGCGGAAGCGGCCTCGTGCTCAACGCATCCAATGACACATCCGTCACGGATTCCATCTTCTGCACAAACGGCGCGGACGGGGTATACCTGTTCGACAGCCACCACAGCAATATCACGAACAACAGCGCCTACGACAACATCGTCTCCGGCTTCCATGCCGCTTCAAGCTCGGACAATAACCTCTCCGACAATATCGCCTACGACCAATCCACCGGATCAGGCATCAGGATGGAGTCCGCCGCCGGCAATCACATAGACCGGAACGATGTGTATTCAAACGACATCGGAGTGCTGGTATCGACAGGTTCGGACCCCGCATCGTTCGAAGGGAACCTGATATACGACAACAGCCAATACGGCCTCCAAATCCTGACATCCGGGCTCTCCACGATGTCGGATACGCACTTCTACGCCAACGGCGTGGACCTGCTTTCAAACGCCGGCTATCCGCTCTATGCGGACAATTCCATTTTCGATGAGGATAGCGGATCATTCCTGTCATTCACCAACCTCTCGATCCGGGATGAGCCTGGCCTTGATATGGTCCCCCCGGTATACACGATCGATTGGAGGGACAACTCGAGCGTCCTTCCGCTTCCGACAGACCGCGAGTCGTTCCAGCAGAGGTTTGTGGATATGTCGGTCCTGGGCGGGAATGTGGTCATAGAGAACACCACCTGGCACTGGACCGATGCCGAACTGGCAGGGTATGTCGAGAGCAATTTGGAGCTCTGGAAGCACAACGGCACATGGAACCATATGACCGGCGCCACATTGTCCGCAGGGACGAACTCCCTCTTCATCTCCGATCTCGCCTCGTTCAGCGTCTTCGCCATCCTGGAGGACGTATCCGTTCCTCCGGATGATGATGGCGGCGAGAACCCCCCTGAAGAGGAGCTCGGCATCTCGGTGAAATCCGTATGCAACGGCTTCATAGTGACCGTCCGCGACGGCGGGGCGCCTGTGGAAAACGCCTTGGTCGAGGTCTTCGATGAGACCTTGGCCCCGATATTCGCCTCCACCTATACCAACGCTTCGGGCCAGGCGGCCTACTACGGCGCCTGCGATCTGGATGCGACGATAGAAGCGGTCAAATCCGGCAAATCCGGCTCCGAGACCGACTTCATCGAGTGCGGAGTCTGCGCAGAATGCCAGACCGATGAAGACTGCCCTGACTCCGAGCAGTGCCTGCTGGAGCAGTGCGTTCCCATCAACTGCCCGAACGGGCAGGTCCAGAACCACACCTGCGTGATATATGAATGCGTCAATGACGCCGACTGCACGGGCGGTCAGATATGCATCGGCCACCAGTGCAGGCCTGCATATGAATGCATTTCGGACAACGATTGCGGGCTTGGCCAGTTCTGCCAGATCCCCGAAGGGGAAAATGGCGGCGAATGCGAGGATGTCTCGTGCGGATGCGGCCTGATCGAGAACCACGCCTGCACCGCATACGGATGCTGCCAGGATGGCGACTGCCCGGAGAACCTGCTGTGCAGGAACAACACGTGCGTCTTAGCAGACATCGATTGCCCGCCGCAGGGCATCGTCGGCGACAAGAAGCTCTGCAACGCGACCGAGGGCGGCCTGCCTTGCATGGGATGCGACTTTATCGTGACCGCCCCGGACGGCAGGAACGCGACAGGCAGGACCGATGATCTTGGCCGGATCAACCTCCCGCTGAATCTCCAGGGCGACTACAAGGTCACACTGCTCAAAGACGGCCAGATAATCAAGGTCGTGACCGTCCAGTCCCTCCCGAGGCCCGGGATCGAGGACGAGGGGAAGCAGACGGCCATGCTGCCCCTCGAGGTCCAGGCGCTGTTCCTGGTGATCCTGGTGGCTCTTCTCGGATTGGCGCTATACCTCCTACGAAGGAGAAAAGGCGACAAGCCCGGAAAGCCGATCGCATGAAAAAAGAGCGCCCCCACTGGGATTTGAACCCAGGCTCCAAGCTCCGCAAGCTCGTGTGCTATCCAAGCTATACTATAGGGGCATTTTCGCTTCTGTCGGCGCATGCGCTAGCTGTTTGCCTCCAACGAACACATTTAAATAGCTATACCTTTTAAATTAATCTCTGCGTTTTCGATGCCAAAATACGCTAGATGTAGGCATCGCTTTCCAAACTTTCAGGTGATATGTTGAAAAGATGCATTACTTGCGGAAGGAACACCAAGGACTTCGCGGAGTTCCCGTGCCCCGAGTGCGACGAGAAGATCGTGAGATGCCACTACTGCAGGGAGAACCGCAACAAGTACGTGAGCCAGTGCGGCTTCACGGGTCCTTAAGGTGCAAGCATGGTAGAATACAACGTCGCGGCAGAATTGAAGATCTACGTGGATGATCCGTCTTCGGTGCCCGAGGTCAAGAGCCACATCGAGAAGCTGGCTAAGGTGCAGCGCTTCTGGGAAGAGGATGTGGGCTTCGGGATCAAGGTGCTGAAAGCGGTCCTGCTCATGAACGACGATTCCGGCGGGATGGACAAGCTCGAATCGGCGATACGGAAGATAAAGGGAGTGAGCGAGCTCGAGGTCGAGAACGTCTCAAGGGTGTGAATCATGGTAAAAAAGCAAGACAGACCGGATAAACAGGAAAAGCCTGAGAAAACGGAGAGGCAGGAGAAGAAGGCTCCGGCCCCCGCCAGGAAGCAGCAGCCACAGCGGGTGGAGAAGGAGAGCTTCAGGGGCATCGTCCGCATCGCTGGAAAGGACGTGAAAGGCGAGGTGCGCCTCAAGAGGGCGCTCACGCGCGTCCGGGGCATCGGGCAGACGATGGCCGTGGCGTCTGCCGCGGTGATCAAAAAAGAGCTGTCGATAGACCCTGAAGGCCGGGTCGGGGACCTGACCGAGCAGGACATAGAGCGGATAGACAAGGTCCTCGGAAGCCTCCAGGAATACGGCATCCCCAAGTTCCTGATGAACCGGAGGAACGATTTTGCGGGCGGAAGCGACCGCCACGTCATAATGAACGATCTTATCTTCGAGGTCACGCAGGATGTGGAGCGTGAGAAGAAGATGAACAGCTGGATCGGATACCGCCATGCATATGGCCAGAAGGTCCGGGGCCAGAGGACAAGGAACACCGGAAGGACCGGAATGGCGGTCGGTGTCCTGAGGAAGGCCATCATAGCGGCCCAGGGAGGAGCCCCTGCGGGCGCGAAAGCGGCCACGGGCGCAGCAGCCGCCCCGGCCGCAGGCGCAAAGGCGCCGGCTCCGGCGGCGGCCGCGAAAACCGCGGCCCCGGCAGCGAAACCAGCGGAAAAGAAGTGATTGTATGGGCGATCTGAATGAAACCTCGTTTCAAATCTCGCCCATAGACGTTAAATGAGGTAATGATATGGGCGATCCAAGAAAACTCAGGAACAAATACGAGCGTCCCCAGAAGCTCTGGGATGTGGACAGGCTGGCCGAAGAGAAGGCCCTCAAGGCCGACTACGGCCTGCGCAGCATGCGCGAACTCTGGCGCGCCACGGCAGAGCTAAAGAAGTACAGGCGCGAAGCCAGGCGGCTCCTGTCCATCACCGAAGAGGAGAGGCGCGGCGATGGCAAGAAGATCCTCGCCAAACTCGCCAGGCTCGGCATACTCAAGGAGGGCGCCGTCCTCGACGACGTGCTTTCCTTGGAAGTGAAAAGCGTCCTGGAACGGAGGCTGCAGACCCTGGTGCTCCGCAAGGGGCTCGCACGGACGACCGCCCAGTCACGCCAGCTGATAACGCACGGCTTCATCGCGATAAGCGGAAGGAAGGTCACGAGGCCCGGCTACATCCTGCGCATGGACGAGGAGGGCGCGCTTTCCTATGCCCGAGCGATCGAGCTGGACGCAAAAGAGCCCGAGAAGCCCGCCGAAGCCAAGCCGGAAGCCCCGAAGGCCGAAGAGGCCAAGGGCGAAGGCCCGAAGGCCGTAGAGGCGAAAGCCGGTTGAGGTGTTCATGATGACCGATAAACCCGTTGAAGCCCCGAAACCAGAAGCCCTGAAGGCTGAAGCGCAAAAGACGGAAGCGCCCCAAGCCGAAGCGCCGAAAGCGGAGGCTCCGAAAACCGAAGCGCCCGTCGAGATCCGGAAGCCGAAAAAGATCCGGATAGCGGTGGTGCATGTCTACTCTTCCAAGAACGACACCATCATCACAGCAACCGATGTCAGCGGGGCGGAGACGCTCGCGTGGGCAAGCGGAGGCATGATGGTCAAGTCGCACCGGGAGGAAGGCCGGCCTTATGCTGCCATGCAGGCGGCATTGAAGGTCGTCAACGGCCTCAAAGATAAAGGCATAACGCACGTCCATGTCAGGATCCGCGCGCCAGGGGGCGTCGGAGCCAAGACGCCCGGATCCGGAGCCCAGGCGGTCGTGAGGACCATAGCCAGGACCGGCGTCCGCATCGGCAGGATCGAGGATGTCACTCCACTACCAACCGACTCCATGAAGCGGAAGGGCGGAAGAAGGGGAAGAAGGGTATGAAGCTAGTGCTCGACAAGAAGCAGGGCAATCGGGTGGAATTCATAGCCACGGGGGCCAGCACCGCCTTCGCCAACATGATCCGCAGATACGCGCTCTCGCGCATCCCGGTCATGGCGATCGACGGGGTCACCTTCTACGACAACAACTCGGCTTTCTGGGACGAATACATCGCGCACCGGATCGGGCTGATACCGATAATCACCCCTGAGAATGTGCCCGAAGGGGCGGAGATCATTTTCTCCTGCGATGCAGAAGGCCCGAAAGTGGTCTATGCATCCGATATGGCGAGTTCCGACAAGGAGATCGTCGTCGCCAAAGGCACGATACCCCTGATCACCCTCGGGCAGGGCCAGCATCTCCGCTTCGAGGCCAAGGCCGTGATCGGAACGGCGCAGAAGCATTCCAAATACCAGGCGGGCCTGGTCAGCTACGGGACCGAAGGCGACGGCCTGCGGTTCATGGTGGAGAGCTTCTTCCAGATGGAGCCCTCCGACGTGGTGGTCCGCGCCTGCGACCTGATAGAAGCGGACCTCGAGTCGGTCGAGGAAGCCTTGGGCAAGAAATCCGAGAAGAAAAAGAAAGCCGAGGCCAAGGCCGAGAAGAAGAAGGCCAAGGAAGCCAAGGAGGAGAAGAAGGCCAAGGCTGCCGAGGAGAAGGAAGAGGCCAAAGAGGAGAAGGCCGAAGAGAAGCCGGCCAAGAAGCCCAAGGCCAAGAAAGCAAAGGCCAAAGAGGAGAAGGCCGAAGCTTCCGAAGAGAAGAAGGAATGATATTTTCTTTTGTGCAGGGGTGGCGGTATAGCCGAACGTCGATACGTTCGCCAAACCGCCACTGTCATGAGGTCTTTCCTCATGTCATCACTTTCATACGCAGGGGTGGCGGAGCGGTCAAACGTGCTAGCTTGAGGGGCTAGTGGCTTAGTGCCTTCGAGAGTTCGAATCTCTTCCCCTGCACTCTGATCTGCTCTGAGTGCACCTTTCGGGGTGCATTCAGAACAGGTCTCAAATCCTACTTTGCGCCTTTTGGTTTGGTCTGAGTTCAGACCAAAGTATCCGTCCGACCGAAC
>JAZDKI010000042.1:0-14518 GCA_043803165.1 Microcaldota archaeon | reverse complement strand
GCGTGAATCCGGTCTATGACAGCCATTACAACTGCGACAGCGGCGGCTACAACTGCCACTACGACTCGAAATTGACGGGATACCGGGCGACGCACATGATCATGGTGAAGCTCGGCGACATAACAAAGGGGGGCGCTGTGATAGACGGGGCGGCAGAGGCCGGGGTCAACCAGACCTTCGTGGACTATGTCCAGTTCACATTGAAGGATGAGACAAGAAGGAGCGTCGAAAAAACGCTGCTCCAGGAAGCGGCATCTGAAGCCAGATCCAAAGCCCAGGGCATAGCCACCGGGTTGGGCGTGAGCCTCGGCGATGTGCTCTCCGCGAGCGAATCCTACAACTACTACCCGACGTATAGCGCGTACAAGTCGGTCGACATGGAATATGCCGGGTCTGCAGTGCCTATGACAGACCTCTCGGAAGGGGAGATAGAGGTCAGCGCGACCGTGAGCACATCCTTCGAGATAGGGTAGCTTTTTCTTTTTATCTTTCTTTTTCTATCCATGGATTGGAGATCGCACGCGTTCATAGGGGCTGTTTTCGCGCTCGCGGCAGGATTCGCCCTCGGAGTGCATGACATCTTCGGACTCATCTTCGTCGCCGTCTTCGGCGCCCTTTGCGCCCTTGTGCCGGACCTTGACCACGATTCCTCTAAGGGGAGGCAGTGGCTGGACATCGCCGCCGTGGGATTTTCCATCATGATCGTATACAGCTCCGGATGCGGTGATGGCGCCGGGTTCTGTGTTCCGGGTTTGGATGAGCTAAGGGGGATGATCGTGGCGTTCCTCGCCCTCTGCGGGATATATTTCCTGTTCTTCAGGTTCTTCAAGCCGAAGCACCGGGGGATAACGCACACGCTGGCCGCGTGTTTGGTGTTCGGGGTTTTGGTTTATGTCTTCACTGGGTTCCAGCTCGCGGTGATCGGACTGTTCGCGTATTTCTCGCACCTTTTCGCGGACCAGCATATCAAGGCGGTTTAGAAAAAATCAGAGCGAAGCCTCTTTCTTGAGCTCGCATCTCACGTTCAGCGATTTCTCCATCCGGGTCTCGATCACGCCGTCATGGTTGAAGGCGAAGACGACGGCGTCTACCTTGTACATCTGCGGATTGGTGAAGCTGTTGGAATAGACCTTCACGGATTTCTCCAGGAATTCGCTTTTGCCGATGATCCCGATCCTGAGCCTGCCCTTTTTCAGGACGGAATCGGGCGAAAGGGACATCTTCTCCGGGACGCTGACGTCGGCTTCCGCCCAGACCGGGCGCCCGCCCGGATTCTCGACGCGCACTATCAGCTCGACGTGGTGGCTTGAGAAGCCGAATAGCACATCTGGATGCACGCGGAGGCTGACTTTTACCATCCTGGAGCCTTTCCACAACTAGGCTTAAAACCTTTCACTTAGAAATCCTGATATGATCCCTGAGTCGAGGCTCATACGCTCAGAACTGACGATACGGGAGCTCGCCCTTCCGGACGATGTCCTCCTCGCGAGGAAGTCGCTGATAAGGTGGCTCGCCCTGTCGCTGGGGATGATCCTCCCCAATGAGAGCAGGAGGCTGCTGCTCGACATACTGGAAGTGGTCTTCGAATCGCATGTGAAAGGGGACGCCCCGACCACAAAGGACATCATAGACAGGCTGAAGGCCATCACGAAGGAAGAGCAGAACGACAAGGCGGTCTACTACCACCTGCTCCGGCTCAAGGAATTGGGCCTCTTATGCAGGAAGAAAGGCAGGTACTATCTCGCCGAGGGGGAAGGGAAAAAGCTCAAGGAGATCGTGCGGGGATTCTATCTCCGGAAGGCCGACGGGGCTTTCTCCAACATAGACAAGGCGCTCGAGAAGCTCGAGAGCGGCTACAGATAGCTATAGGTCATATTATGGAAGATTTCTCTGGATTCTACAAGTTGAGCGTAGAGGAGAGGCTGGCCAAGGTGAAGAAGGCCGCCGGTCTAAGCGACGAGGAAGCCGTCGCCCTCAGCTCAAGCGGCGCCCTGGATCTTGCTAAGGCCGACAAGATGGTGGAGAACGTCATCGGGGCGGTCCACCTTCCCCTGGGCCTTGCGACGAATTTCCTGATAAACGGCAGGCACATGGTCATCCCGATGGCTGTCGAGGAATCTTCTGTCATCGCCGCGGCATGCAGAGGCGCGAAGCAGGCCCTTCCCGAGGGGTTCCATGCGGAAGCGGACGAACCGGTCATGATCGGCCAGATCCAGCTGATCGAGCTTCCGGACTTCGAGCGCGCGATCAAGGACATCGCATTGAACAGGAAGGAATTGATGCTCGAGGCGTCGGGGCATATGAAGCAGCACGAGAGGTACGGGTGCGGGGTCAGGGGATTCGAGACCAAGCTCCTGGACACCGGTCGGGGCCCGATGCTGATCGTGGATTTCTTTGTCGCTGTGGGCGATGCCCAGGGCGCCAACATGGTCAACACCGTCCTGGAGAATATCGCGCCGACATTCTCCAAGCTCACGGGGGGGAGAGCGAGGCTGCGGATAATCAGCAACCTGGCTGACCGGAGGAAGGCCAGGGCGAGCGCGGTGTGGAAGAAGGATGTGGTCGGATCAGAGGTCATCGAAGGGGTCATGGACGCCTATGAGTTCGCCAAGAACGACGTCTACCGCTGCGCCACGCACAACAAGGGGATAATGAACGGCATCGATGCCGTCGCCCTCGCGACCGGGAACGACTGGAGGTCGGTGGAGGCGGGGGCGCATGCATATGCGGCCTTGGGCCAGTACAAGCCCCTCACCAGGTATTACAAGAACGAGAAGGGCGACCTTGTCGGAAGCATCGAGCTCCCTCTCGCTGTCGCCACTGTCGGCCCGGCGATGAACAGCAGCCCGACGGCCAGATTGGCATTGAAGATCATGGGGGTCAAAACCTCCAAGGAGCTCGCCATGGCGATGGCCTGCGTGGGCCTCGCCAACAACTTCGCGGCGCTCTCCGCGTTATCGACCGAGGGCATCCAGAAAGGCCATATGAAGCTCCATGCGAGGAACATAGCGATGTACTCCGGGGCAACGACTCCTGAAGAGATCGAGGCTGTCGCTGATGCGTTGGCAAAAAAGAAGGATTTCAGCCTGGAGAAGGCCAAGGAGGCCCTAGAAGAGCATAGGAAGGGTGGATGATGCTGTTTCTCCTCGCTTCCTGCATCATGGCATTCATCGTCGCGCTATCCCTGACCAGGATGATCATCCCGCGGCTGGTCAGGGCGGGCATCACAGGAGGGGATGAGAACAAGGAGGGGAGCCCGCAGGTCGCGGAGATGGGCGGGATCGGCATAGTGGCCGGCTTCAGCGCGGGGCTCCTGCTGGCGATATTCTTCAACTCGTTTCTGGGGATGCAGTTCAACCTCGCCTATATCCTGGCGGCCGTGATAACGATACATACGATCGCCTTCATCGGCATCGTGGATGATCTGCTGAGCATCCCGCAGTGGCTCAAGGCGATACTCCCCCTCTTCGCCGCGGTCCCGCTTGTGGCGATGAACGCCGCAGGCAGCACCGCCATCGGGATCCCCCTTTTGGGGATGGTGGATTTCGGCATCGTCTACGTCTTTGTCCTTATCCCCCTTGCGATAGCGGTCTGCTCCAACCTCACCAACATGCTGGCGGGATTCAACGGCATGGAAGCGGGCATGGGGGCCGTGATGTTCGCCACGCTGTCCTTGCTGGCCTGGAACAACGGCGCCACCGAGATGGCGATACTCTCCCTTTCGATGATGGGAGCCCTCTTGGGGTTCCTTTTCTTGAACCATTTTCCGGCCAGGGTGTTCCCGGGCGATGTCGGGACCTTGACTATCGGGGTCGTCCTGGCCAGCACCGTGATAATCGGCAACCTGGAGAGCGCGGGGGTGATATTGATGATCCCGTATATCATAGATTTCTTCATCAAGGCCAAGAACAGGTTCCCGCACACCCATCAGGAGATAAAGGACGGGAAGCTCCTGCCCAAGGACGGCAAGGTGAGAGGATTCGTGCATCTTGCCATGAGGGCTTTCGGGGGCCTGAGCGAGAAAAATCTCGTGCTTTTCTTCATCGCACTCGAAAGCGCATTCGCATTGATCGCTCTCGCACTGTATTTTAGGATATGAGCCTAGGATTCGAGCCTTTTCAGGAGCTCGACCATCCCGAACATCTCCATGAACCGCTCGTAGTCCGAGACCCGGCCGATGTCGAACCATACGCCTTCGAAGATGTAGCCGTTGATCTTTTTCTTGGATGCGAGCATCCTCGGGAAGACGTCTTTGGCGAAGTCCTCCTTCTCCTTGATATAATCGAAGATCGCCGGTTCGAAGACATAGATGGCGGTGTTGAAGAGGTGCTCCTGCACGGGCTTCTCGCTGAATCCGACGATGCTGGCGCCTTCCATCTTGGCGACGCCGTATTCGAGGGGGACCTTGCTCTTGTATAAGGCGATGGTCGCTATAGCCCCGCTTTTCTTGTGGCTCTTGATCATGTCGGAGAGGTCCAGGTTGGTCAGGTGGTCGCCCATCACGACGACGAAGGTCTCTTTGGCCTTGTTTTTGAGCGGCAGGATGGAGCCGGCGGTGTTCATCCTCTCTTTTTCTACCGAGTATTCGATCTTCACGCCGGACTTGCTCCCGTCGCCGAAGTAACCGCTTATCTGCTCATGCTTGTATCCGCAGGTTATCGTGAGGTCCTTGAGCCCGCTTTTCCTCAGGTTCCCTATCACGTATTGCAGTATCGGCTTCCCCCCCAATGGGAGCATGGGCTTCGGCGTCGTGTAGGTATATGGCCGCAGCCTCGTCCCTTCCCCTCCGGCTAGGATGAATGTCTTCATGTCTATCGCCTCCAGATATCATTGCATTTCACGATATAAGATAGTATCCGAGCAGCGCCCCCGTGAGCGAGCATATGAAATTGGTCGTCCCTTTGGTCCCGAAGCCCTTCTCCTCGAAAACGCCGAATAATGTGTCGACTATGGAGCCACCTAGGCCCGCAAGGCCGATCAGAAGCCCCTGGGTGGGGTTCAGGCCGAACAGGTACATCGCTATGAACCCGATGGCGCACGCCCCGGCGAAAGAACCCACCGTGCCCATCCTGCTCATGGCCCCGCTCGTCCCGGGCCTTACCTTGGCAAATCCAAGGATCGTGACCGGCTCGTTGGCGTCCAGGACGCCGATCTCTGAACCGAACTTGTCCGCCGTGACAGCCGCCATGCACGCGATGAAAGCCATGGGCCCGGTGACCGGGGCCAGCACGGCGAGGACGCAGGGGAGGAAGCCGTTTGAGAGCACGTTCTCCCAGCCCCGCTCGTGCTCATAGATGCCCATGTCCTTCTTCGTCTCATATTCGTACTTGGTGACGACCATGGCGAGAAAGAAGAAGACCAGCATAAGGGCTAGGTATGATGCGCCGCCGAAGAAGAAAAGCATGGCGCCCATCAGAAGCGCCAAAAGCACGCCTTTGGAATCGAGCACCCCTTTCATGAGGACCCTACTTCTGTATCTTGATCTCTATGGAAGAGACCTTGCTTTTTGAGCCGTCCTCAGAAGTGAGCTCTTCGGTGGATATGATGATGCCCTGCACCTTGGAGTTCGGCATGAACCTGTGCCTGACGATCTCGGCCACGTCGACAGCCCTCGATATGAGCTTGCCTCGCGCTTTGATGGTCACTTCAGGAGCGCCGTTGTTGAACTGCGTCACGACCGCAAGGACATAGCCCATGGTGCCTTTCTTGCCTACGAAGACAGTGCTGTCGTCCCGCCTCCGTTCTCCGGAAGGCGCAAGATGCCCCCTTGGCAAATCTGAGGGGGTGTTGGATTCGGTGTGGTGCACATGTTCGCCGTGGTGCACGCCTGGTTCCGCATGTGTCTCAAGTTCTTGCATTGTATCCACCTCTATGTCAAAGTAGAAACGCTAAAACAATTTAAAGGTATTGTTCAGAAAACGTCGTGGAACCATCCGCATACGGCGGCCAGCACAGCACCGAGGTGCTCATCTTTCCGGAAGAGATGGTCGGCCCCATCGATCAGTTCGAGTTTCTTCTGCCCCGTCGCCCAGTTGAAGAGCTGCCTGGCATGGAAAAGAGGGATTATCTCGTCTGCCGTGCCGTGGATGATGAGCAGTGGCTTTCCCAAGGTCGCCACGTCATGGCCGACATTGTATCTTTCGACATCCAGGAGGAACTCGCGCTTGAGGACCATATCGCGCCCGTAGACGAACGCGGCCGCCGAGCCGGCTGTTTCCGCCTTTTCGATCGCTTCGGGCGGGAATACTTCCCGCACACGGGCGGCCTGCGAGCTTCCGGAGATAAAAGCGACCGCCGTGATGCGGGAGTCCGCCTTTCCGGCGAGGAGGGCGAGCATGGCGCCCATGCTGTGGCCGGCGATCCCGATTTTCTTGATCCCGCGATGTTCCAGGATCGAGACCGCCTCTTTTATCTCGCCGAGCATCCTCGTATAATCCGCATCCTCCACCTTCCCCCCGCTCTCGCCGTTTCCGGAAAAGTCGAATCGCAATGTGGTGAAGCCGCCCCCGAGCAGGCAGGCCGAAAGGTTCCGCATTATCCGGTGGTGCTTTGTGCACATGAAGCAGTGGAGCAGGAGGATGCCCTTGCCATTGGGTTTTTCCGGGGTCTCAAGGATCGCCGAGAGGGCCTCGCCGGAGGGGCCCTTGAATGTGAGCTTCTGTTCCATCGAGATGGATAAAGAGGAAATGGAATAAAAAGGATGCCGCCAAATGGCGGTCTTCTTAGTCTATCTTGGCGACCTTATAGAAAACATCTATCCGGCATTCGCCCTGTGAGTTGATCGACTTGCTGAGCAGCCGCTCCAACCCCATGTCCTTGACGCTCAGGGCCTTCCTGCCATCTTTCCACTTCAGCACGCCGTTCGCCCCGGTTATCCTCCCGTCGGCATCCACGTCGATTTTCACGTATATCTCCGCTTCCTGGTTGTCAGGCACTTTCGCCGCCCTCCGGATATGCACCGCCTTGCCGGCAAGCAGGTTGTAGACAGAGCGCTTCACGGCCGTGACCGATGCATCGGACAGGCAAGAGCCTCGCGATTCGGCTGCGGCAGTCCTTGAGCCAAAAACATCGGTCAGGGGCGCGAACGAGCCCAAGCCGAGCGAAGCCGTCACCGCGATGGCGCCAGCGGCCACTGTATTCCTTAGACGATTAGTCCTCATCCTTTCCATATCATCCCTCCCATTTTGAGAAGACAGTATATACAACGGTTTAAAACAGTATGCGATTTTTAGTGTGTTTGCCTTCTTTTTTCTGAAAATGAGCGAGGATATCATGCGAATGATTCGAGATATCATGTAAATTTCAATAAGAAATCTGGGAATACATATAAATACTACCTTATCTATAATACGAACAGGGGGATGGGAGTTGGAGAAGCCGGTTGTCCGCTCTGCGGGCAGCTTTGTGGGGATGGTCGTATGGATGGAAGGTGCGAGGGACCGGTCAGCCTGGAGATACTCTGTGTTGGACCTCTCTTCAGGGAAGTTGGTTATCGGTGGCTCGAGGCTTATATGAAGAAGCCGCCCTTCCATAGTCATGCGCCGCTTCTCCAAGCAGCGATAGGATAAGAAAAAAATAGGGGGCGGATCCGCCCCCTTTTCGGTTTTTTTGAATCAGGATTTAAACCGTTCCAGGCATCTCTTTTTCGTGGTTTTCAGGAATTATCTGGCGCCGATAGACGATTACACGAACCTGCCGTTCCGCATGCTCTGCCAAAGGCATGGGGCGGAAGCGTCCTGTGTTCCTCTGGTCAGCGCAGCTGCGCTCATCCGGAACAAAAAGGCGGTCAGATCGGTCGATATACACACGGACGAACAGAATGCCGGCGTCCAGCTGGTCGGGGTGGATCCGGAGCAGATCGGCGGGGCGTCCAGGATGATCCGGGAAACCCACCCGCACGTCTCATGGCTGAATATCAACGCCGGATGCCCATCGGCGAAAACCAAGGGAGGCGGAGGGGGGAGCGCGCTTCTCGCCTCGCCCCAAAAGATCTTTGACATGGTCGGATCGATGCGGAAGACGGACCTGCCGGTCTCGGTGAAGATAAGGGTCGCGCATGATGCAGAGCGGACGATCGGGCTATGCAAGATGATAGAGAAGGCGGGCGCGGATTCCATCATCATCCATGGGAGGACCCCCGAGCAGGGGTATTGCGGCAAAGCCGACTGGGGCATTATCAAAGAGGTCAAGGAAAGCGTCGGGATACCTATTGTCGGGAACGGCGATATCAAATCATCGGATGAAGGCGAAAAGAGGGTCAGGGAAGGCTATTGCGGCTCTTACATGATCGGAAGGGCGGCGATGGCTGATCCGAAGGTGTTTTCCGGGAAAAAAACGAAAACGGCGGAAGAGAGGATCGGCCTGCTCGAAGAATACCTGGATATGCAAAAAAAGTATCTGGGCGGGCCAATCTTGCCGGATGCCAAGGCCAAAGCGGTGAACCTCCTGCGCGGGATCCCGGACGCGGCGGCGGTCAGGAACAGGATATGCAGGGCAAAATCTTTCGAAGAGTTCCTGGAGGCCAGGGACCTGCTTGGATCAGACGTGCCGTAAAAACCTCAATGCGGTCCTCAGGTGCGATAATGGCATCATCTGGTCGGGCTTGTCGAAATGGCCGTAGACCACCGGCCCGAATGCGAATGCGGGGAACTGGCGGTCGTAGATGAACGCCTCGTCGTGGCCCTTGAACCTGCGCATCGCCACATGGCGGCTGTGCGCCTTCCGGACGTATAGCTCGGCCATCTTCTTTGATTCCGTCCGTGTGAAGCCGTCCAGATAGCAGTGGGTCTTGTCCCGGATGTCGAAGTTGTGGTGGTATTCCTTGGACCAGTCTATCTTGTGCGGCGGGTGGAGCAGTTTCGGATAGGTGACATCGATCGCGACGCAAAGGTCCGGCTTGAGCCCGCGCTGCTTGAGCCCCTTGACGATCTCCCTTGCGCTCCGCCCCCAGTGGCGGTTGTGCTTCCGATCCACTTCCTCTGATGCGGTGAAGACGTAGATGGCCTTCCCGTCCTTCGGGCCTTTCTGCGCGAGAAGCATGTTGATGTAGCAGCCGACAGCGTTATCCAGGATCCCGTTAAGCATCATGTGCTTGCCCCTCTTGCTGGTGGAGAATTCCACCCTCCGGATGCGGGGGTCCACGTCAAGGTGCGATGAGAAGACGACGAGGGGCTTTCCGGATCCTTTTTCCACCCAGATGTTCCCGTACATGTCGGTGTAGGGCCGGCATCCGCGGCGCTTGAGTTCGTCCATGATATAGGAGTGCCTGGGGCCTTTGCGCTTGTCCCCGTCAAACGGCCTTCGGGCTATCCCCTTGATACCACCGACCATCGGTTCCCACCTGGCAAAACACATCTGCCGGAGCACATATGGGTGTCTGCTGTTTATAAAAGTGATTTTAGCATCCAGAGGGACATTTACTATAACAAATGACAACCGCCGCGCGCCCGCGCATGGATTTTTGCGGAAAAAATCCTGAAAACGGAAAAACCAGCGCGAAAAATTCGAAAAGCAATTAAATGTTCAGCGATAATCCAGTGCATGAACAATGTGCATAACCAGCATCAGCCAAAGAAACTCAAGTTCCTGTTCGTTTCTATCGAAGCATTGATCGGGGACCTTGCCTGGGTGGTCAAAAAGGAAGGTCATGAGGTCAAGTATTTCATCGAAGATAAGGACCAGAAGGACGTATGCGACGGATTCGTGGACAAGGTCGACGACTGGAGGAAGCACGTCGACTGGGCCGACGTGGTCGTATTCGACGATTTCGGATTCGGCGCGGATGCGGAGCAGATGAGGACGGCAGGCAAGCTGGTCGTCGGCGGGAGCGCATACACCGACAAACTGGAGATGGACCGCGAGTTCGGCCAGGCCGAGATGAAGGCGGCAGGCATATCGATCATCCCGCGATGGAACTTCACCAATTTCGACGAGGCCATAGATTTCATCAAGAAGAACCCGGACAGGTACGTCATAAAGCCGAGCGGGTTGGCGCAGAACGAGAAGGAGCTCCTGTTCGTAGGCCAGGAAGAGGACGGGATAGACATCATCGAGATGCTCCAGAGGTACAAGAAGAACTGGGGCAAGATGATAACCATCTTCCAGATCCAGAAATACGTCTCCGGAGTCGAGGTGGCGGTGGGCGCGTTCTTCAACGGGGCGGAATTCATATACCCGATAAACGTCAATTTCGAGCACAAGAGGATGTTCCCTGGCGACCTGGGCCCGAGCACGGGCGAGATGGGGACGACCATGTTTTTCACGAACAGGAGCCCCATCTTCGATTCCACATTGATCAGGATGAAGGAGAGATTGGCCGCATCAGGCTATGTCGGCTATATCGACATCAACTGCATAGTGAATTCGCGCGGCATCTACCCCCTTGAATTCACCTCGCGCTTCGGCTATCCGCATCTGAGCATAGCGATGGAAGGGGTGCTCAGCGAATGGGGAACGTTCCTGTATGGGATCGCGAAGAAGGAGAAGCCCGAATTCCGCACCAAGCGCGCCTTCGAGATCGGGATCGTCATCGCCGTCCCCCCATTCCCGTTCCATGACCCCGAGGCTTTCAAGAGATACTCGGAAGACGCGGCGATCATCTTCAAGAAGCCGGTCTATGAAGGCATCCACCCGGGCGATGTGAAGATGATCGAGAACGACTGGCGTCTGGCCGGCAACAGCGGCTATGCCCTGGTCGTGACGGCTTCAGGCACCACCATGGAGGAAGCCAGGAAGATCGTCTACAACCGCATCAAGAACATCATCGTGCCCAATATGTTCTATAGGAACGACATCGGCGTGAGATGGACCGAGGACAGCGACAGGCTGAACACCTGGGAATACCTCTGATCTTAGGGGCATGCGATGGATATATCCACCTCGATCCTGATCGGGATCGGCCTGGCGATGGACTGCTCAGCGGTCTCGATGGCCGGGGGGATAGGCAGGAAGGCGGATGCCCTAAAAGCGGCCGCCCTCGCCGGGCTCTTTTTCGGCGCCTTCCAGGGCGGGATGCTCTTCTTAGGCGGGTTGGGCGGGGAGAGCCTCAAGGCAGCCGTCTCCGGGATAGACCATTGGATCGCGTTCTCAGCGCTCGCGCTCGTCGGCGGCAAGATGCTCCTAGAATCAAGGCAGAAGCAGGATGAGGGGCGGATAGACCTGTTGGATGCGAAGATCCTCCTTTTCCTCGCCATAGCGACCAGCATAGACGCGCTGGCTGTCGGGGTGGGGATCGCCTTTGTGGGGGACTCGGTTATAGGATCGGCCTTGGTCATCGGTGCGACCACGGCTTTTATCTCGTTCTCCTCGGTCTTCATCGGCCAGAGATACGGCGCCTCGCTGGAAAACAAGGCGGAGATATTCGGCGGGGTGGTGCTTGTCCTGATCGGCCTGAACATCCTGCTTAGCCATCTCTCAGGCTAGGGTCAGTATCGCTACAAAAGCGGCCAGGGCCAGGCAGTAATAGCCGAAATAGTGCAGCCTGCTCCGCTTGAGGATATCCAGGAAGAAGCCTATCGAGAGGTATCCGGCGACAGCTGCGGCCATGAAGCCGGCCGCCAGCGTGAGGGGCTCGAAGCTCTCCCCGAACGCGTGCCTCCCTTCCAGGATGGCAGCGCCAAGGATCGGGATGACCCCGGCCAAAAACGAGAATCTCGCGGCTTCGGCTTTATCTATACCAAGGAATAGAGCCGTCCCGATCGTCGCTCCGCTCCGGGATATCCCAGGGGCGACCGCGATCCCCTGTGCGATGCCTATGATCAGGGCGTCTTTGGCGCTTGGCGAGGAATCCCCGTTTTTTCCGCTGGCAAGGATAAGGAAGATGCCTGTTATCGAAAGCGCTATCGCGATATGGATCGGATTTGTGAACATGGATCCGAAAAAATCCTTGAACAAAAGGCCGATGATCGCTGTCGGGACGGCGCAGATGACGATAAGGGAGGCGATGCGGATGGATTTTTCATCCTTCTTGAGGATCCCGGAGAGGATCGAGACGATATCCGAGCGGTAATATGCGAGCACGGCGAGCAGGGTGCCCAGATGGAGGATGATATCGAAAGGGATGGAAGATTGGATCCCGAAAAACCGCTGCGCGAGCGCCAGGTGCGCAGAACTCGAGATCGGAAGCCATTCGGTCACCCCCTGAACGAAGCCGAGCAGAATCGCCTGATAAGCGTCCATGGGCGTCTAATATGCGAAGAGGGTTATTATCCTATCGCATCAGATTCTGCCGCTTTGGGAAAGGATATGCTGAAGGCTGTCCCTAGCCCGGGATCGCTCTCGACCGTTATGCGCCCGCCATGCGCTTCGACGAATTTTTTCACGATCGCCAGGCCGAGTCCGTTCCCGCGCTCCCCTTTGGTCGTGAAGTATGGATCGAAGATCCTGTCCAGGCTCTCCTTGGCGATGCCCATCCCGGCATCCGCTACAGATACGCAGATGGACCGCCCGTCTTGCGCGAGGGAGACGT
The DNA here is from genome assembly GCA_043803165.1 of Microcaldota archaeon. Lineage (GTDB taxonomy): Archaea > Micrarchaeota > Micrarchaeia > Anstonellales > Bilamarchaeaceae > Bilamarchaeum. The sequence continues at coordinate 2,052 of JAZDKI010000042.1, read as the reverse complement.
CTATCGTCCCTCCGCCGGGCATCGCGTCCATCGCATTGATGAAAAGGTTGACGAACACCCGTTCCAATGCAGGCGGGCTCCCTGAAACGGCATAATCGCCCGGAGGGACCGACAGCGCGAACGTATAGCGTGGGGCGTCGGAGTGTATCGTCTGGCGGGACATCGCCCTGCGGATGGACAACTTGATCAGGCTATGGACATCGACCTTTTTGGATTCCTGGGAGACTGGGGCTGAATATCGCATCGCATCGTCGAGCAGCTGTATCGACCGGTTTATGCTCGTGATGGCATCTTCCGCCAGGCTGCGCAACTCCGCTCCGGCATGCGCGTCGCACAGCAGCTCGGAAGCGAGGTTCAAGGAGGGGGAAAGCAGCGATTTCACGTCATGCGCAGCGGCAGAGAGCGCCAGCTGTTCTTGCGAAGGCGCTTCTCTCGCTATGATGAGCAGCCTCGGCGGCTCATTCACTATACGGGTCGCGCTGGCGATATATGACCGGTTTTGGCCATCCCTGCCCCTGATGCTTATCCAATCGAGCGTCCTTGACGAACCGAATAATAGCGCGCGCTTGAGCATCAAAGACGCGCACCGGATATCCTGGGAAGGGATGAGTTCCGCCAACATGCTCGCGCTTCCGTCCGCGATACCGAATAGCGATTTCGCGCTCCCGCTCGCCTTGGAGATCTTCCCGGACGGATCCACGAGAAGCATCACCTCATCAGTCCGCTCGATCAGTGATGACAGATAGGGGGAAGGCTCCTTGAGGGCATCCGGCTCGGCCTTGTAAGCCCTGAACCTCGAAGGGCTGCTCAGCCTGGTGAGCCGTTTGAGCATCAACGGGGTGATACGGCGGCGGTCCGGTGACATGGAAATGATTTCACATGCCCATATTTATATGAATGTCGAAAACCGATGGAAAATCCCCTGAAAAACAGCAGATCACACAAGATTGCGGGGATTGATGCGCGATTCAGCCTGGCTTCGGCGAGGCTGGCAGCTGTCCAAGACCCGGGTTCGGATGGACAGGGAGCATTATCTCGAAGGACGTGCCAGATCCCAGCTCGCTTGTGATATGGATGCTCCCGCCGTGGGCCTGGATGATGCCTTCTACGATGGAAAGCCCCAACCCGTTGCCTTTGATGCCCTTGGTGCTGAAGGTTCTCCTGAATACTTTCCCCAGATTGGCCGCTGCGATGCCTTCGCCGTTGTCTTTGATGGATATGCCGACATATCTGCCATCCGAGCTCTCGATGGCCATCGCCCGTATCAGCCCTTTCTTCTCCGCCCCAGAGGCGTTTTGCCGGTTGATCCTCGGGATCGCATCCACCGCGTTACCGATGATGTTGGAGAATGCCCGGTATAGCGCCAGCGGATCGCCCATCACCGGAGGGAGAGGCGAAGGGACAGACAAATTTTCGATTTCCAGGTCCGCCTTCCCCTGTTCTGAGGCCCTCGCCCTTGCCGATTCGACAGATGCTTCCAGGACGGACCTGATATCGACCTCTTCTACCCGCCCTGCCGATGGCCCGGCTATATTCAGGCCGTCAAGCAGATCCCGCATCCTTTTCATCGACTTGGTTGCCGATTTGATCAGTCGGGCGAGGATCATGGCTTTTTTCTGGTCGATATGGGCCAGGTCCGGCTCCCTTGCGAGCTGCTCGAGCGCGGTCGCGGGAGAGGCCAGTTCGTTGCGCATATCGTGGACCGAATCCCTTACCTTAGAAGAATAATCGTCCAGCTCCCCCCTGGCAAGGGCGGATGGGATGGATCCGGGCTTATAATCATCCCATTTAGCGGAACGCCTGCGGGGTTTTTGCAGCATCCGTTCTGGGTGTTTTTGTCTAATGTGTTCCATGAGGCCATATTGGGGGAAATGCTTTAAATATTAGTGTCATTGAAAGGAAAAAGATGAGTGCAGGGGAAGGATGCTCTGCACAGCTCTGAGGTCTGAAGCCTCTTTAGCGCTGCGATGTCAAATTTGGCATCAGGTAAAATATAGTCCGTCCGCCGGAGTGATGGATATGGCGGATATAGATCTGTACAACTATCCGAGG
>JAZDKI010000041.1:0-6052 GCA_043803165.1 Microcaldota archaeon | reverse complement strand
GACCCTGCCCCCGGCCTGGCGCACCCATTCGTTGTATTCGCCCACCCAGTCCAATATGACGGCATTCGTGTTCCATATCAGGGAAGCCCTGGTGAGGAACGTCTTGACGGTGTAGGATTTGCCCGAACCGGTTATGCCGATGATCGCGATGTGCGGGTTGATCAGCTTGGCCGGGTTCCAGAAGACCGGGGTGCGCAGGAACCTGGTCTTCCCGATATAGACGCCATGGGTCGGAAGCGAGAGCAGAAGCTCCTTCCTCGGCTCCGGCGGATGGACGAGGATCATCTTCCGCGCAATCTCTTTTGAGAGCATGTATGATGATTGGAGACCCATTTCCCGACCTCGATGACGGAGGACTATCTCTGGGGCGGTATATAAATATTATGGAGGCCCCGGCTGCGGGGGCCCCGGTCTCGTCCGTCGGCGGCCCCCTGGGCCAAAAGCCCCCCTTCCGGCATCGCCCGCCCGCGCCCACCCCCGGCCTACCGTCTCGTTTTTAATCCTCCCCAGAGACTCCATCCCAAAGGCAAGACGAATCGTCCGCATAGGGCCCATCTGAGGTGGTTTTTGCGGCGCTTTGGATGATGGAGGGTATTGGATGTACGAAGTCTTCGGAGGCTACGCGATCCTCCCGTCCGGGATCGGCAGGGACATCTCGCTCGCGATAGACAAAGGCATCATCGCTGACGTCGGTCCGAGGGGGGAGATCAGGCGCCGCCACAAGTTCAGCGATTCCATAGGGTCCAAGGATTCCATAATCAGCCCCGGCTTCATCGATACCCACATGCACAGCTCCCAGATAGCCACAAGGGGCCTGACATCGGATAAGAGCCTGTTGGATTGGCTCAAAAGGTACATCTGGAGATGGGAGGGCGGGATGGGCAGGGAGCAAGCCCGTTCGTGCGCGGACCTGGCATATCTCGAGATGCTCCGATCAGGCGTCACCACCTTCGTTGACTACACCTCTGTCCGGCATACGGACGAGGCCTTCAAGGCGGCGGAGAAGCTCGGCCTCCGGGGCAATATCGGCAAGACCCTGATGGACCGCGCATCCCCCAAAGAGCTGGAAGAGGGCGCGCACAAGGCGCTCAAAGACAGCGAATCCCTGATCCGCAAGTGGCATGGAAAGGCGGGCGGGAGATTGAGGTGCAACATCACGCCCCGGTTCGGCATCACGTGCACGGACCGGCTCCTTTCCGAAGCGTTCCTCCTTTCCGAAAAATACCAGACGCTCTTCACCACGCATGCCAACGAGAGCCGTTTCGAGGTCCAGGAGGACCGGAAGAACTACGGGTGCTCGTCGATCGAGCACTTCCGCAAGCTCGGCATATTAGGCCCCCGCACGCTCCTGGCGCATTGCATCTGGCTGGGGCGCAAGGAGATGGGCATCCTCTCAAAGACCGGCACGAATGTCGCGCACTGCCCGGGCTCGAATATGATGCTCTCAAGCGGATGCGCGAAGATAAAAGAGATGCTCAAAATGGGGATCAAGGTGGGCCTTGGCAGCGACATGGGCGCCTACTACAATCTGAGCATGTTCGAGCAGATGCGCCTCTCAGTGATGCTCCAGAAGGTATCGCGGCTGGATCCGGTCGCGCTCGACCATAAGGCCGCATTCATGATGGCGACACGGGGAGGGGCAGACGCCCTGTCCCTGCCTTGCGGAGCGCTCGAGAAAGGGAAGATGGCCGATATCACGCTCCTATCAGCGCGCCATATCGGCTTCTCGCCCAGAAATGACATCCTCGCGCAGGCGGTCTACTGCGGGACGGGCGAGGCGGTGGAGGCGGTGATATGCGATGGGAAGGTCCTGATGCGGGATGGCAGGCTGCTCGTCGCCGACGGCCAGAGGATAATAGACCGGGCTTCAGAGATATTGCGCTTCGGGAAATAAAAACCCAAAAATCAGAAGAGCGCGTCCTTGATGTCTTCCTGGCTTGTCGGGAAGAAGTACTCCCACTCGAAGCATTTGAGCATCTCCAGGTCGGCGAGGTCGCGGATGTCGCACCCCAGCGAGCTCGAAAGTATCGTCTTGAGCTCCTTGGCCTGCCGGGACACCCGGCTGAGAGCCTCGTCCCTTGTGAGCCCGAAGGAGGTGGTGGTGGCGAAAGCCACTATCTCGACCGGCCTCTCGCCCTGCGTGATCCGGTCCAATAGCCTGTTCCAATATGCGAGCTCCCTGTCCATGCGCATGCTCTCATCCACGGCCAGCTTCGCTTCCTTGGCTTTCTTGGCTTCGACAGCGCCCCTCTTGGTCTTTATCTCCTCGATGTGCTTGGAGAGGTCCAGGGTGCTTATCATGAGGCTTATCCTGACGATGTATTTGAGCGAGCTGATGGCTTTTTCGAAGGACTCGAACATGGTCTTCTTCTCCTCCGAGTTCTTGTCCATGGAGCTTTCGTAGAACCGGATCTCGAGGAACTTGGCCGCGTAATACCCGCCCTCCCCCTTCTTGATTATGTAATCCCTCGAAGGGGGGACCTCGTATCCCCCGTCACGGACCTCTACGATGTTCGTGGCTTTGGTGAAAAAAGGCACTATCAGGTATCCGTACTTCCACAAGACAAGGGTCAGGAGGAAGCATACCGCCGCTATCACCGGCAGGATCAGGTTGCCGTATAGCAGCGACAGGATGAGGGAGATGACGCCCCCGAGGAGGCAGATGATCGTGATCGCACGGTTCATGAACATATCAAATACCTCGCGCTCTGCATTTAAAACTCATACTGAGGCGAACGTCCTGAGCCCTATCTCGCTCCCGAGCACGTTCGCAAGCTCCTTGACGAAGACCGCTGTCACAAGCAGGGAGAACAGCGGCGCTATCACCGAATACAATGCGCTTTTGGCGAGGGCATCGCTGTTGCCCGCCATGATCAATGTGACATCCCCTGTGAAATCGAACGACTTGTTCTGCGTCGTGTTGGTTGTCATGTTCTGCTCGAAGAGGAAATCATCGCATGCCGTCTCGGTGGCGCTGATGTTGGTGGTGTTGGTGATGTTATAGGCATGCGGGTCGCATCTCGAGCTGAGGATATCCAGTTTCGCCGCGATCGCATAGTTGCCGTTGAGGTCTATCACCGGGACAGAGGAATAGAATGCGTTGGCGGTGAAGTTGCCCATCCTCGCGGTCGCGTTCTCCACATCCAACTGCGGGCTCGGGAAGATCAATATGAACGTCGGATAGAACACGAAGAGGCCGAGCGAGAGGGCTATCAGGAACCCGCCCACCTTCCTCGTCGCGAACACCGTCCGGAGGACCAGGCCGATCGGGAAAAGGAGCCCCAGGGCGTTGTCCCCTATGAAGGCGGCTATCTGGACATTGAGCGAGACGAGCGTCATGAGGAGGTTGCCTGCGAGCAGCTGGCTACCCAATGTGTCTGAGACCGGCCCGAGGTTTGAAAAAGGCGCCATGGAAAATGATCCGAAATCGAGCTCCATCCCCTGGTAATATCCTATGATGTCGAGCGTCCGGATAAGCCCGTCGAGCATGAGGTAGATCGAGCTATTCAGGGCCGAGAGCATGCAGTTGAGCTGGTGCATGACATTGCCCTCCGAGCATGCCTCGCTCACGACCGACCCGCTGACCACCCCGACCAGCTCTATTATCGCGGCGAAGGATCCGATGATGGCGGCGTTGATGATCGATTGGATGAGCTCTTCGAGGCCGAACTGCTCGACCTTCTTAGATCCGAAGGCCCGCCCCAGGCCGAACATGATGCCTGCAAGGACGATAGATGCGGTCACGACGATAACCGCGATCTCGACCCCCACGAAATCCTCTGCCATCGGAGGAGGATGGTCACCCTGATATTAAATATGTTTCGCATCTCCGCCCGCGCCCTGTTTTTATGCGCGGCTTTCGCAGGGCTCGCGGCGGCCGATCCGGATGTCGCTCATCCCTCTTCAGGCTTATGGAGTTCCCTGACCTTCCTCAAGGAAGTCACGATCGAGTTCTCTCCCGGCCTATTTCTATAGGACAACCCTCCGTTCTCCGCATAATAGACGGCCCACCCGGCGTCATGCTTCACTTCTTCGAAGCCGCCGCTGATGGTCAGTTCTCTCAGCTTGGGGACCGCTTCCCTGATATCCTGGCCTCTTTTCGCCGCCCGTTTCAGCCCCTTGACGCAGCAGGCGCAGACATATCCATCTTCGAGCCCGAGCCCGTTCGCCAGCATCGTTATCTCTTCAGCGGACAGTTCGTTATCCTTCGCCTTGTCCCTGACCCTCTCATACGTGTCCCGCAGCTCGTTCCTTATCACCGCGCTCTCATCCGCCTTCCTCAGGTCGGCGAGGGCGTTCACCACGGAAACCGAGGGCTTTTTGTTTTCCAGCACCCTGTCTACGAGCTTCCAGACATGGTCGGGGATGGCAAGGTCGCCTTCAGCAGCGTGTTTCAGGAACTCAACCGCGCCCAAAGCGACGTGCTCGTCCGCGTCGAGCCTGGAGACCACCGCATCTAAGGCCGGCTTGGCCATCCTTTCGTCGGCCATGGCCTTATACAATATCCTGCTCGCCAGTCCCGAGATGGATGCCGACGGGTCCGATAGCGCGTATGCGATGGCCGGAAAAGCGTCGGAGATATCGAGTTTTGTGTTTATCGCGTATTCAAGAGCGAACAAGCTGCCGTACCGCCTGCCCTCCTCATGCCCGTAAATCATCCCTATGAGCATATCCATCGCTTTGGCTTTGGAGCCTTCGACGGTCAATGCGTAAAAGAAAGCCCTCTCGGCGGTATATTCCACGTTGTGATCGTCATCTCCGAACAGGAGCGATATCCTGGACAGGTCCTCTGATATGTCCGCCCCCTCTTTGGCGGAATCGCCCCTCCCTCCTGCCCAGTCCATAAGCGCATTTGCCGCGCCTTCGCGGACAGAGTTGTCCGCATCAGACCTGCACGCGAGCAGCGCCGGGACCGCGGCTGCGATCGGCATGGCGTCTTTGGCGAGCGCCTTCGTTTCCTCCACCGCCGCTGCCCTCGTCTTAGGATCGGCGAGCCTTTTCACAAGCGCCTCCATGTCCACGGCTGCTATGATATCCGTCTGGCTCAGCTGCCTTGTCCCCTCAAGCGGCCTGGTTTTAGGGGCGCCTGCGCGCGGCTCGACCATGCGCAGGCCCATATCGTAAAACGCCGCCCTCGTCGCGATCATGATTGGATCCATCGGCGGGGGATTGGTCCGTTTTGCGGCCTGCCTGGATGAGCCTCCCTGTTCTTGTACTGCCATGGGAAGAGTGTGCCGGAAACAGTTTATAAATGTTTATTTTTATGGTTTTTTGTATTTATGGCGCCTTGCCTTTCGATACTATTTAATTCCTTTTGACCCAACCTCATACCTGCTTTTTATCTTCAAGCGACCGTAGTCTATCGGTATGATTCGAGGTTGCCACGCGCCTTTTTAGGAAAAAGGCGCGCCCAAAAACGGGCGTGCTATCGCGCAAACATCTCGCGGACCGGGTTCAATTCCCGGCGGTCGCAAACGTTTTTTTCTTCTGTCCTTTCTGTATCTCCCCGTGGTTTCCAGTTTCCGGTCTACGGTTTCGGACGGGACCGGGAACCCGAAACCGGGAACGCAATTTTCCCGGCGGTCGCATTTTTTGCCACAAACTCGCCTTCGGCTCGCGATTCCGCCCCATCCGCTCCGCTCGGAGAGGAACGGAAAAACCGTTCGAAAACCTCCTCTTTGCTGACCCACGGGCCGACCGGTCCTGAAATAATCGTCAATCGCCATACGCTTTTCCGATAGGTTTTAAACATATCTGCCCACAGTCGGTTTATGTCCGACCTGGCAGCAGACATGCTAAAGGAGCTCGAGGTGTGGGAAGTGAAGTCCCTGCTTTCCCACGAGCAGGTGATATCGCACAACCTCAAGCGCCTGAAGGAGGCCATGCTGAATCTCGGCCAATTGGTCGATCCTCTTATCGTAGATCGGAGCACCGGCGTAGTCCTGGACGGCAACCACCGGCTCAAAGTGCTAGAGATAATCGAGTGCCCCCATGCGACCTGCCAAGCCGTCGATTACCAGAGCGACGAAATAACGGTCGGCACATGGTATCC
>JAZDKI010000040.1:0-28282 GCA_043803165.1 Microcaldota archaeon | reverse complement strand
GTATGGGGGCATGCCATCGCCTGGCTATCTTTATAAACGTTACTGCTCATACTCCTAAAAGTCCAATTATTTCCGGCGGTTTTGGCTAGTCAGTGCCGCTCACGCGGCACGATATGGCCAGACATCTCGTAGTTATCTACGGGATCCCGAATCACTAGGGACGAATGTCCTGAACTGGAACGGGCAACGCAGGCATGAGCTGAGAACTTGACAGACCTAAAGAGGCCCCGAAGAGGGTCTATGGCCCACAGGCCACGGAAAAGAGCAGAGTCCCAGAACGCCCGCGTCTACTGGCAGAGCCACCCGGATAAGAGGTTGCTCGGCTTCGCAGGCTACAAGGCTGGCATGACGCACATCGCCTATGTCGATGATAGCGAGTCCCCGACAAAGGGCCAGGAGATCGTGAGCGCGGCTACGGTCATCGAGGTTCCGCCCATGGCGGTCTACGGGGTGCGCCTCTATAATGGGAGGAACTCCGTCGGCGACATACTCGCACCGGACGAGAAGCTATTGAAGCTCGCAGGCATAGCCAAGAAAAGCGCCAAGCCCGTCCACGAGGACGGCGTCGATGACGCGAGGCTGCTTGTGATGGCGATGCCATCCAAGACGGGCATCGGCAAGAAGCATGTCGAGAAGATGGAGCTCGGATGCGGCGGCAAAGACGGCAAGGAGCGCCTCGAGCACTGCAAGAGCCTGCTCGGTAAGGAGCTGCGCGTATCAGACGTGTTCAAGAGCGGGGAGCTAGTTGACCTCGTCTCGATCTCGATCGGGAAAGGGTGGCAGGGCCCGGTGAAAAGGTTCGGCATATCCATCCAGAGGAGGAAGGCGACGGGCAAGAGAAGGCACGTCGGAACATTGGGCCAGTGGCACCCGGCATACGTATTATACACTGTGCCCCAGGCGGGTCAGACCGGCTACCACAAGAGGACCGAGCTCAACAAGATGATCCTGAAGATCGGGCAGAAGCCCGAGGAGATCAACCCTTCGTGCGGCTTCCCGCACTACGGATTCGTGAAGAACGATTTCGTCATCGTCAAGGGTTCCGTCCCCGGACCGGCCAAGAGGCTCGTGAAGATGAGGCTCGCGGTGCGGGGCGTTGCGGCCAAGGAGCCGAAGGTCGGCTACATATCGATGGCCCCACGGTAGGTGTGAAAGATGAAAGCGACTGTATACTCGATAGACGGAAAGGCGCTCAAGCAGATCGAGCTGCCGCATGTGTTCGATTCCCCAAAGCGCGATGACCTGGTCAAGCGCGCCGTGCTCTCGGAAGAGAGCAAGCTGTTCCAGCCCAAGGGGAGCTACCGCTTCGCCGGATTGGAGACGAGCGCCCGGTACCGCGGAAGGGAGGAAGACTTCGGCACCGTGAAGAACAAAGGCATACCGCACCTTCCCCACGAGGTCCTGCCCGGGGGGCAGCTCGGAAAGGTGAAAAGGGTCCCGTCGGCGGTCAAAGGCCGCAGGGCGCACCCGCCGAAGGTGCAGAAGATACTCGTAGAACGGATGAACAAGAGGGAGCATTCCAAAGCCCTCGCCAGCGCATTGTCCTTATGCGCGGACCGGGACACGGTCTGCAGGAGGGCGCACTCGGATATCGGGGCGTCGATCCCGATCATCCTGGACAGCGGCTTCGAGAAGCTTGACAAGGCCAAGGATGTCGCCAAGGTCTTCGAAGCGCTCAACCTCATGCGGTTCGTGGAGAAATCCAAGCGGAACGGGACGCGCTCGGCATTGATCGTGGTCTCATCGGCCACCAAGAGGAAGGCGGGGGCCAACCTCGCAGGCGTGGATGTGGTCAAGGTGGACGAGCTCGAGGTGAGGCACCTGGCTCCCGGGACGCACCCCGGAAGGCTGACGCTCTTCACCGAAAGCGCGCTCCCTGAGATCGCCAAAAGGCTATCCTGAGTTGATGCTATGATATTGATCTCACCTATCAAGACGGAAAAAGCGATCAGCAAGATCGAGTACGAGAACACGCTCACCTTCGAGGTCGGACTCAAATCCACCAAGAAGGAGGTATGGGACGAAGTGGAGAAGCTCTTCGCGGTCAAGGTGGCCTCAGTGAGGACATTCGTGACCCCGCAGGGCAAGAAGCACGCCCTCGTGAGGCTGGACAAGGGCTCGAAGGCCGACGATGTCGCCACGAAGCTCAAGATGATCGCATAGAGGTAATATTTATGGGAAAGAGATTAAAGCAACAGAAAAGAGGCCGGGGTTCGCCGAGATACCGCTCTCCGAGCCACCGCTACAAGGCAGACCTCTCATACAGGCCTTATGACGATATCGAGAAGACGGGCGTCCTCACCGGCAAGGTGGTGGCGTTCATAGACGACCCCGTGCGCACCGCGCCCCTCATGAAGGTCCGCTACGACAACAACGAGTTCGGCATCCTGCTAGCCCCCGAAGGCATCGCCATCGGCGACGAGGTGGATGTCGGGTCCCAGGGAAGGCTCAAACTGGGCAGCGTGCTGCCGTTGTACCGCATCCCCGATGGCGCATACATATTCAACATCGAGAGGAACCCCGGCGACGGAGGCCTGATGGTCAAGGCGGCCGGTTCCTACGCGAACGTGATAGCCAAGGAAGGCAAGATAGTATACCTGAAGCTGCCGAGCAGGGCTACCCTGGTGCTCTCCAACGAGTGCAGGGCGCAGCTCGGCGTGATAGCCGGAGGCGGAAGGCTGGAGAAGCCGATGCTCAAAGCCGGCAACCAATGGTTCAAGATGACCGCTGTGCACAGGCTATGGCCGGTGCCCAGGGGCGTCCACCAGTCGGCGTACAACCACCCGCACGGCGGAAAGCAGCACCATGTGGGCAAGCCCACTACGGTCGGAAGAGGCACTCCGCCAGGAGGAAAGGTCGGCCACATAGCGGCACGGCAGACCGGGCGCCGCAAAGGCAAACGGACCATAGAGGACAAGGAAGGTGCGTGATCATATGAAGAAAGACACATGGAAGGGAGTTGACGAGGACAAGGCATCCGCCATAACCTACGAGGATTTCCTCAAAAAGATAACGTCCAGGAACAGGAGGGCGCTGCTGAGGCTGAAGATGAACCCGAGGCTCAAGAGCTTCTATGAAGAGGTGCGCAAGCTCCACAAAGCGAACCCCAAGAAGATGGTCAAGACCCACATCAGGGAGGCGATCATCCTCCCGGAATGGCTCGGCCTGATGTTCGCCGTCCACAACGGGAAGGAGTTCAAGCGCGTCGAGATAACGCTCAACAAGATCGGCCGGAGGCTCGGCGACTACTCGCACACCACAGGAAGGGTCCTGCATTCAGGCCCGGGTGTCGGTGCTACGAGAGGTTCCAAGTTCGTGCCGCTGAAGTGATTGACATGAAGGGATACTCTTCCAACATACCGGAGAACTGCGCGCTGGCGCGCGTGGAGGGCGTCAACGCCTCTTACAAGGACCTCTCGGAGGTCTGCGGAAGGATCAGGGGCAAGAAGACCGACTGGGCCGTCTCGTTTTTGGAGAGGGCCGCAGAAGGCGAGATCCCCGTGCTCTATAAAAGGCACAACAAGAAGCTCGGCCATCGGAGGGAGCTCGGCGGGCAGAAAGGCAGGTACCCGAAGAAGGCCGCAGGGATAGTCCTCAAGGCGCTCCAAAGTGCGATGGCCAACGGCAAGGTCAAAGGCCTCGGAGACGGCTTCACCATACATGCGGCGAATGCCAACAAAAAGGACGTGTTCCCGCGGATGGCGCCCAAGGGACGGACCGCGAGGTCGTTCCTGGTGACATGCCGCATCGAGATAATCCTCCAGGGCAAGGCCGTGCCGAAGGGCGTTTCCGTCACCCCTCCGAAAAAAGAGGAGAAGACCGAAGCGAAGAAGGCAGCAAGCGCGAAAGAGGAGACTCCGGTCGTCGGCAAAGAGGAGAAGAGGGAGCCCCCGAAGCTCCAGGAAGCCGAGGGCCATAAGCACAAGCACGAGGCCGAGAAGCTCCTGGACTCTGAGAAGAGGCGGGAGGAGAAGCCCCACCAGCACGCGGAGAACGATAAACGGTGATCATGATGATATACCAAGACAAGCTTATCGAGGAGCCTTTCAGCAAGTACCAGGTCATGAAGTTCCTGGAGAAGAAGCTGGACCGCGCTGGCCTTGCCAATGTGGACATCCAGAGGACCCCGCTGGTGACGCGAATCACCCTCGAGGTGACGAATCCGGCCAGGATCATCGGGAAGAAGGGCAGGCTCATCAACGAGCTCACAGACACGATCAAGCACGAATTCAAGATCGAGAACCCGCAGATCAGCGTGGTCGAGGTCCGCGAACCGTTCTTGGAGCCCAGGATGGTCGCCAAAAGGGCGGGCAAATACATCGAGATGGGCAAGAAGGTCCGCGCCGTCCTGCACTACCTGCTCAGGGAAGTCATACGCGCAGGCGCGCTGGGCGCCGAGATCGTGGCCTCGGGAAAGATCGGGGCCAAAGGCGCGAGGGCCAAAAGCCTCCGTGTGGTCGCCGGGTATATCCCGAAGGCGGGTGAGCCGGCGCGGCTGATCCGAGTCGCGCACCTGGCCGCCAACACGCGCTCAGGAGTCATCGGCATACTTGTCAGGCTCGTCCCTCCGGGGACCGTGTTCCCGGACAAGCAGACCACGCAGGTGGTGCTTCCGAAGGTGATCGAGGCCGCGACAGATGTGGAGAAGCCCCCGATAGTCGCTACGGCCCCCGAATCCAAAGAGAAACCCCAGTCGAGGCCGCCCATGAGGCAGCAGCACCGGCCCTTTAGGAGATGATACTGATGGCAGTCATAAAAAAGAACGAACTGGGAGCGATGGACGCCAAAGCCAGGACTGCGAAGATCGCAGATCTGGAAAAGGCGATCCTGGAGCTTCGGGGCGAAGGCAGGAAGGACAAGATCAGGCCGCTCCGGAGAGCCATCGCGCAGCTCAAGACGCCACAAAGCGTTAAAAAGAAGTGAACAGACATATATGCTAGATGACTTAAAACCTTAGAAGGGCTTTCTCGACTGATACATCCGATCCGGATGCATCGGCAGCCGAGGTGCCGGATAAGGTAAAAACACAAGTCAGACAAAGTAGGTGAATGCTATAATAGACAAATGTCCGAAATGCGGGATGCTCAAGGATCTATGCGTTTGCGAGATACTTGACAAACAGGGAGCAGCGAAGATACGGATCTATTCCACGAAGAAGAAATTCAAGAAGCTCGTGACGATAATCGAGGGCATAGACAAGGCCCAGCTCGAATCGACCGCCAAGGAACTGAAACACAAGCTCGCCTGCGGCGGGACGTCCAAGGAGGGCGTGATAATCCTCCAGGGCGACCACAAGAGGCGGGTGCGCGAAGTGCTCAAGGCGATGGGATATCCGGAAGAGAGCATCGAGGCGTAGCTTTCTTTTTTTCCAGATTTTTTAATTTTGGAGCAATACGATGATAACCAAGAACAACCTCCTCCTTTCCACTTTCATCGGCTTAGAGGTCGAGATATCCAATTCCAGCCAGCGCGAGCTGATCGGGCTGAATGGGACGATAGTGGACGAGACCAAGAACCTTATCGTGATCGAGAAATCGGACGGGAAAGAGGTGAAGGTCCCGAAGGTCTCGTCGAGGTTCAAATTCACGGTCGATAACGGCGAGAAAATGGAAGTGGAAGGGAAGAGGATAGCGTTCCGGCCGCATGAACGTCCGAAGAAAATCTAGAACCTATAGCCATGTTCCTCAAGCGCAGGCATCAACTGCCGTATCGCTGTCAGCCTCTCTGCCGGAATCATCTCTGAGATCTCAGCCGGGCTTGCATCGTTTCGGCATAGCGTTCTGATCCGCTCCCAATCGATGCCTTCCATATATACACCACTATCCATGAACTGGACATTCAATTCCGGGATCGTGTCCTCCGCTTCTATGATGACCCCTAGCTCACCGGCATTTCTACTATGGAGTCCCAGATACCTTTCATTACGGTGTGCGAGTCCCACCGCTTTCCTTTCCAGGGGCCCTAAGAAAACGGCATCCTGCCCTATACCGTTCGTAGGTCTGATAGGTGTCCCGTATTCACTGCTGGAATACCATCTTTTATCCGGTCTACCGTCATCGCATATCCAGGCCGGCAATTCGATTTCATCGTGCCTCGTATGGATGACTATCGTTTTCCCATCAACTTCAAGATCGTAGTGAATTGGTTCTGTCAGCAGAAATGAATGCCTGTCCTGCAGTTCTTTCGGGACCCGATAGACATATCGCATCCCGAGACTGTCTTGCTGGGTGTACTCAATAGTTTCACCATTCTTTTGTCTGAACAAATCATAGGCGAAAAAAGTCCCTGTCCAGCAAGGGAATGCTCTTTTAACGGCTTTCCATCCCTCGCCTCCGTTTAGCTCCTTCTGGAGCCTTCGATTCGAAACCAGTTTGTGCCCTGTGGCCAATGATAGGAATATCGCGCATTCCATAGTCACGCCCTGTTTTGCGCCGACGAGCACAGTGGTCTTTTTTTCATTAGCGGCATTGAACATACCCCCCACCGTTGTTAACAAATGTATAAATATATATGTCCTCATTACCCGCCCCGGCCCGGTGGTGCCGATTCCCTGGATTCTTTAGTTGAGCCGGCCCGGGAAACCCTCCTGAGATGTCAGGCTCGGCGTTCCGAGCTTGAGCTTGCTCAAGACCGAAGTATCAATCTTGACAAGGGCATGAGAGAAACGGCTTCAGCCGTGGGTGATTCACAGTTATACGATATATACCGCCAGGGTGCTGAGGCCCCGCGATTCCGCTAGACCTTGGATAACGGCGAAAAAAAGGAAGTCGAAGGGAAGAAGATAGCGTTCCGGCCTCACGAGAGGCCGAAAAAGGTCTAGTCGAAACAGGCATCCTCAGGCGCGCATCAGCTCCGGCGAGAACGGGACATCCTGCACCGCCCTCCACATCCTTCGCTCGCACCCAGTACTCATATCCGGCCTCTATGGGCTCGCGAAGCGCTAAGGCCTGGTGAAAAATTTCCAAAAACTACAAATGTATCCTGAAGGGTTAGGTGTCTACACTTTCCGATATTGTGGTCACCTCTTATCCATATCGCGGACTAAGCTGTCGGGCGCTCCTTTTCGTATTCTTCCAGCTCCTCTTTGGTTATCTTCCAGTTCCTGCCGAATTTGATCGCGCCGATCTTGCCGGTCCTTGCTAGGAGGCTCAGATATTCCTCGCTATAGCCGTTCTTGCTGATTTTTGCGGCTTCTGATAGCGTGAGATATTCCTTCTGGCTCTTCCCGAACGTGTCGAGATATATATCCAGGGAGCGCTCGACCGCTTTCGCGACGAAATCCGTGAAAGGCGCGGTATCCCCCCCGATCTGGCCCTGCACTATCGTCCGGATATATTTTTTCCTCTCAGCGCGCAACAATATCGCCGGGGGATAACCGTTCCGCATGAGGTAGAGATTCAGCAAGAGCCTCGCCGTCCTTCCGTTCCCATCCACGAACGGATGGATATCCACGAACCGCTGGTGGAGAAGGGCGGCTGTCTCTATCGGCTCTCCGCTTCTCGTATTGAGAAGGCGATAGACCTCCTTCATCAGATCCGGGACCTTCGCCGCGTTGGGTGGCATATAATCGGTCCCACTGATCCTGACAGCCCCTCTCCGGTAGAACCCAGCGTTGTTCGGATCTATCCTGTCCAGTATGACGGCATGGATGCCAAGGACATCGTTCTCTTCGATGGTTTTTTTCCTGACAAGCGATTCCAGGAAATCCATGGCCTTGGCGTGGTTTGTTGCTTCCAGGTGCTCCCTCATGCTTTTTCCGCCGATGGTGATGCCTTCCTCCAATACCAGCTTGGTCTCGCTGAGGCTGAGGGAGTTGCCCTCGATGGCGTTGGAGTTATAAGTGATCTCCACCCTGAACGTCTCCTGGAGCTTCAACAGCGCCCCTTTATCGAAAGGCCTAAAATGGTCAAGCTCGCTTTTTCTCTCGAGAATCCTCTTCAAAATATTCTTGTCTATAGGCATGTATTGAATTTATATCGGATAGCTTAAAAATCTAACTATCCGATATTTAGCTCACGTCGATAAAAAAGATATGGATATATCGGATAATTTGAAAAATTGGCTATCCGATATTTAGGCGCGCAGCATCTCCGGCGAGAATGGCACATCCTGCACCGCTCTCCAGACGGTCATCCGTGAGACCCCGAACATATCCGCCAGCTCCCTGAAGCTGAAGGGCTCTGAGTAATACGCCTTGAGCAGCTTCATCATCTTCTCTTGATCCAGGCTCGCGGGCCTTCCTGCGGCCGATCTCCTTTTCCTTTTCTTAAAATTAGGTCTTTCCGCATCTTTCCTATCGCTGGATTTCTAAACACCCTTTCATCTTATTTCACCTCATGGTAGCATCTCGCATACGCGATTGCATGGTAAACAATTCTCGGAACATAAGTATATAAACGCGTGTCACATTCCGCAGTTGATTTACGAGAATCGAAAACAATATGCAATCCGCTTCTCTAGAGATGCAGGGCGGCATGGACCCAACTTATCATTTATAAATATTTGTATCCTAATCCACTCTTGCTCGTATTATAGTAGCACTCCATCGGGTCCGACATTGGGGCCCGCGGCGCCGGAAACCGTCCGGAAACGGATAGATCCGGCTCACCGAGAGAAAAAAAGCGCGGAAGCGTTTGATACGTGCATCCTTCAGAGTAGGTGATACGTGATGGCAGAGAAATGTGTCGATAAGAAATGTTTCAGGCATGGCGGCCTCAAGGTCAGGGGGGAGATGCTTCTGGGCAAGGTCGTCAGCGCGAAGAGCAAGAACACGGTGATAATCGAGAGGTCGCAGACCCAGTACATCCCGAAATACCGGAAATGGGCCCGCGGAAGCTCGAGGATCGCCGCGCACAACCCCCCTTGCATCAACGCAAAGGTGGGGGACCTGGTGGATATCGCCGAGACGAGGAAGCTCAGCAAGACCGTGGCTTGGACCGTCATCGGCATGTCAGAAAAAGGTGAAAAATCATGAAAGGGTTCACTTCGACGATATGCAAGACGCTCACCACCGGCACGATGATGCCGTGCACGGACAACTCCGGAGCCAAGATGGTATACATCATCGGCGCGCTCCACTTCAAGGGTACGAGGGGAAGGCCTCCGCAACTCGGCATCGGGGATGTCGTGATCGCATCGGTGAAGAAGGGGAAGCCTGATATGGTGAAGAAGGTCGTAAAAGCCCTTATCGTGCGGCAGAAGAAGGAATTCCGGCGTGCGAACGGCACGAGGCTGTTCTTCGAGGACAACGCCGCGGTGCTGGTCAACGACGACTTCCTTCCGGTGGGCACAGAGATCAAGGGCGTGGTCGCAAGGGAGATCTCCGAGAGGTTCCCGAAGGTCGCGGCCATCTCGGCGGGTGTTGTCTGATGAAATCCGATACAGAGAGGAAGAAGTACTACTCAGAGAAGCTGCACAAGAGGAAGAACAGGATGCACGTGCACCTGTCAAAGGACCTCCGCTCGAGGCTGAAGGCCAAGAGAAGGGCCCTTCTCGTCCGCAAGGGCGACTCGGTCCGCATCATGCGCGGCCCGGGCAAAGGGAAAGAGGCCAAGGTCGGCGATGTGAACACGACCCGGCGGGTCGTATTCGCGGAAGGGATCGCGGCCAAGAACTCCAAAGGAAGGGAGATCCCGATCGCGCTCCAGCCGTCCAACCTGCTTCTCATATCGTTGGAGCCCACCGCTGAGCGGAAAGAGATGTTCAGCGAAGAGGCGTTCAAGAAGAAGGAGGCCCCCAAGAAAGAGGCCCCCAAAGAGGAGAAGAAGGGCGAGGCTCAAAAAACGGAGCACAAACACGAGCCGGCCCACGAACAGAAGCCCCAGGGGATGAAGAGCGAATACAAGGCCCAGGAGGCGAAGGCCGAGAAGCACGGCCCGTCGCACTCGATGGAATCGTCGAAGGCTCCGGCGCACAGCGCGAAACCGAAGATAAGGTGATGTTCTTATGGCAAAACGAGGAGGAACAAAGCACATGAAAAGGCTGGCGACGCCGAAAGCCATGCCTATAACGGATAAGAAGGCGCGCACCTGGATCACGCAGTCGGCTCCTGGTCCGCACCCGAAGAAGTTCTGCATACCGCTCAGCGTCCTGATAAGGGACATCCTGAAGCTGGCCTCGACCCTTCGGGAATCCAGGAGGATCCTATCGATGAGGATGGTCGAGGTCGACGGGAAGGTCCGCACCGACGAGAAATACCCGGTCGGGCTGATGGACGTCGTGTCATTCCCCAAGGCCGGGAAGCAGTTCCGCCTGGTGGTCGACGGGAAGGGCAGATTAACCCCGCGCGAGATAAAGAAAGACGAGGGTTCGACGAAGATCCTCCGCGTGGTGGGCAAGCACACCGTCCCGGGCGGCAAGCTCAACCTGACGCTCCACGACGGGCGGAACATGCTCGGCGACAACCATGTGTCGGTCGGCGACAGCGTGATAGTCTCGCTCCCGAAGGCGGAGCTCAAGACCCACCTGAAGCGCGAGAAGGGATCGAGATGCCTGGTGGTCGAAGGCAAGCACGCCGGCACGATAGTCAAGCTCAAGGAGATAATAGAGAGGAAGGGAGGGAAGCCCTCCGAGGCCCTCGTCCAGGCCGACAAGGAAGAGTTCATCACGGTGGCGAAATACCTGTTCGTGGTGGACGAGGCGTTCGGGACCGCAAGGTGAGCCAGATGGATATGCGCGAGATTCTCATAGAGAAAGTCACGGTCAACATCGGCGTCGGCCAGCCTGGCGACAGGCTCGAGCAGGCGAAGTCGCTCCTCGAGAGGCTTGCTGACGGCAGGAAGCCCGTCGAGACGCACGCCCGGAGGAGGGATCCCGTCTTCAAACTGAGGAAGGGCCTCCCGATCGGCACGAAGGTCACGCTGCGAGGGGCTGATGCGAAATCATTCCTCGAAAAAGCGCTGATCGCGAAGAGGAAGGTGCTCAAGGGCTCGAATTTCGACAAGCAGGGCAACTTCGCCTTCGGCGTGCACGAATACATCGACTTCCCGGGCGCGAAATACGACCCGACGATAGCGATGTTCGGCTTCGACATATGCGTCTCGCTCTCGAGGAGGGGGAGGCGCGTGGCGCTGCGGAAGCTCAAGTGCGCCTCCGTGGGGAAGTCGCACAGGATCACGAGAGAGGAGGCGATGGAGTTCGCGAAGGAGAGATTCAGCGTGAGGATAGAGTGATGCTTATGGCTTTGACGATGGAAGAGAAATATAAGGGAAAAGGGAAGCGCGTGTGCCGTAACTGCGGCAACTCTAGGGCTTTGATCCGGAAGTACCGCCTCCTCGTTTGCAGGAGATGCTTCAGGGACATGGCCGAGAGCATAGGCTTCCGGAAATACGGAGGTTGATTCGATGACTGATCATCTTTCAGACGCCTTGAACACGATAAAGACGCACGAGATCGTGGGGCAGAATCGGTGCACGGTGAAAGCGACCAAGCTGACCGGGGAGATACTGCGCGTGCTAAAGGCGCACAAGTACCTCAAGGACTTCAAGACCCTAGACGACGGCCGGGGAGGCTGGTTCGAGGTCGAATTGGACGGCCGGATAAACGACTGCGGCGTGATAAAGCCCAGGATGCCTGTGAAGCGGAACGAGTGGTCGAAGAAGGAGCAGGAGTTCATCCCGGGATTCGGGGTCGGATTGCTCATCGTCTCCACGCCGGGCGGCATCATGACGAACGCGGAAGCGGAGAAGAAGCAGACCGGGGGCAGGCTCCTCGCATACGTATATTAGGTGTTGCTCATGGACGTACCACAAGGGATAACCGTAAAGGTCGAAGGACGCAAGATCACCGTGAAGGGGCCCAAGGGAGAGGTCCACAGGTCGTTCCCCAAAGGGACCGAAGTCCAGCTGAACGGGGGCGCGGTGGAAGTGTCATGCACCGACCCGGCCATGAAAGGGACGGCCGAGGCGCTGATAAAGAACATGTTCCACGGCACCATCAACGGATACTCGCGGAGCATGAAGCTCATCTACGCGCACTTCCCCATATCGATAGAGGTCAAGGGGAGCGATATAATGATAAAGAACTTCCTCGGCGAGAAGCAGCCGCGCAAGACTGTCCTGATAGGCTCCACCAAGGTGGTGGCCAAGGGGCAGAGCGTGGAGATCTCCGGGCCTGACAAGGAGGCGGTCGGACAGACGGTCGCCAACATGCGGCAGGCGATGAGGATAAAGGACAAGGACGGCCGCGTCTTCCAGGACGGGATGTACGAGGCCGGCTAGAGGTGGATGCTCATGGCAAAGACGACGATCAAAAAAACACGGAGACCGGCCAAGAAAAACAAGCCGAAATTCAGCGTGCCGAACCTGGGATTCTTCAAGAGCGTGAAGGCGAGATGGAGGAAGCCCCGGGGCACGGCCAACAAGAAGCGCATGAAATACAGGTTCATGGGCTGCCTCCCAAAGATAGGCTACCGGAACAAGAAGTCGGTCCGCGGGCTGCACGCCCGGGGCCTCCCAGAGGTCCTGGTGTGCAACATGGCCGAGCTCGAGGCGCAGAAGGACAAGGCGGTCCTGGTCAGGCTCTCGGCGACGCTAGGTGGCAGGAAAAGGAAGCTCCTTGAGGAGAAGGCGAAATCCTTGAAGCTGGAGATACTCAACATGCCGTTCGACGGCAAGGCTCCCGCCTGGAAAGGCGGCAAGAGCGCGCAGAACTAGGTGCAACACATGACAATCGCTACTGTAAGAAGGCTGGCCGCGGACCTGATGAACGTCGGCCAGAACAAGATAAAGATCGACCCGGACGGGTTGAAGGAGGCCGAGGGGGCGCTGACGCGCACCGACGTGAAGGGCCTTATCGACAAGGGGATAATCAAGAAACAAAAGCCCCAGGGCCGGGCCAGCACCGCGCGCAAGCAGCGCCGTGGGCGCGGCAGGCGCAAGGGCACCCCGCTGGACCACAAGACCGTCTGGATGGAGAAAGTCAGGGCGCAGCGCAGGTTCCTGGCCATGCTCTTAGGGAGCGGCGCGATGAAAAAGGACGCCAAAAGGGACATCTACGGCAAGATCAAGAGCGGGATCTTCAGGAACAAGCGCGCGATGCTCTTATACCTGAAGGAGAACAAGCTCGTCGCGAACGACTATGATCCTCCGAAGGCGAAGTATACCGCCCCGGAGAGGAAGGCCCCCACGGCTTCCAAGAAGGAGGCGCGCAAGGCCGAGGCCAAGCCGGCATCGGCCCAAGGCAAGGCTGAACGAGGTGAATCAAGATGACCAAAGCGACTGGCCCGAGTTTCAGGGTGTATTTCAGGAGGAGGCGGGAAGGCAAGACCAACTTCGCCAAGAGGCTGGCGCTGATCAAGAGCGGCAAGACGCGCATGGTCGTCCGCAGGAGCAACAGCAACATCCTCATACAGTTCATAGACTTCGATCCGAAAGGCGATCGGACCCTGCTGACGGTCAGCGGGGCCCATCTGGCCAAGACGTACAAATGGCCGTCGAAGCGGAACGTATGGACGGCATACCTCGCCGGCTTATTGGCTGGCAAGATGGCCAAATCCAAAGGCATCAAGGAGTTCGTTCTTGACATGGGCATGTATGTCCCGTCCAGGGGATCCGTCATCTTCGCGGCGCAGAAAGGCGCGGCTGATGCCGGCCTCGCCACGTCCTGCGACAAGGACAAGGTGCCGGAAGCCAAGATATCGGCTCCGCCCGAAAAATACAAGGGCATATTCGAGACCGTGAAGGGCAAGATCAGCGCAGGGTGACATTTATGAGCGAGAAGATCAAGACTATGGACAGGGGGGTATGGACGCCTAGGACCATAATCGGTGCCAAGGTGAAGAGCGGCGAGATCACGACGCTAGAGGAGATCCTGGTCTCCGGACGGAGGGTCCTGGAGCCGGAGATCGTGGACGCGCTGCTCCCGGATATGGAATTCGATACGCTCGAGATCAAGACCACCCAGAGGGTGACCGATTCGGGCAAGAGGGTCAAATTCCGGGTAGTCACGGTGATCGGCGACCGGAAAGGCCATGTCGGCCTCGGCGTCGGCAAGTGCGACGAATTGAAGCCGGCGATGGATTATGCCATACGCGATGCGAAAAAGCACATGATATCCGTCTCCTCAGGATGCGGAAGCTGGGAGTGCAAATGCTCGGTCAAGCACTCGCTCCCCTCAAAGACCATCGGGAAAGAGGGCAGCACCCTGGTGACGCTCAAGCCCGCCCCGCGCGGCCTGGGCCTGGCGGCCAACGACGTCGTGAAGAAGGTGCTCGGGATAGCCGGCGTAAAGGATGTCTGGAGCTCTGCCCAGGGGGGGAAGAACGTCTACAACATGGCGGTCGCCACCATCAAGGCGCTGGACGGGATAAACCTGCTCAAGCCGAGGGCGGAATAAAGGAGGTCATTGCGATGAAACTTGCTGCAATCCGCGTGAGGGGTGTCCGGAACATCTCCCCCCGTATCGTCAAGACATTGTTGTTCCTGCGCCTGGAGAGGCCGAACCACTGCGTGGTCGTAGAAGACACCCCGCAGAACCTCGGCATGCTCGCAAAGGCCAAGGACTACATCACCTACGGCCCGGTGGCCGAGGCGACCTTGCTTTCATTGCTCAGCAAAAGGGGCGTGAAGGAAGGGAAAAAGCTCCGGGATACGCTCAAGGAAGCCGACCTGGCCAAGGCGGCAAAAGAGATCTCCGGCGGGAAGAAGACCGCGGACTTCGCGAACCCGGTATTCCGGCTGAATCCGCCTTCCAAGGGATACAAGGACAAACTGGCCGCTTTCCCGAGCGGCGAACTGGGCAGGCGGCCTGAGATGGACACCCTTCTCAGGAAGATGATCTGAAGGTGATATTCATGACAAACAGGAAGAAAAAACAGAAGAGCGGATATCTCGGCCACAGGAGCCACGGCCGCGGCAACTGCAAGAACCGGAGGGGCAGCGGAAACCGCGGAGGGCGCGGCAAGGCCGGCCTCTGCAAGCACAAGAATTCCCTGATAGCCAAGGTCGACAAGACATACTTCGGGAAGCACGGCTTCGTCAGGGCAAACCAGGCCGAGCGGATGAAGGTCGCCCACCTCTACGAGATCAACCAGAAGGCGGTATGCAACGAGCTGGAGAAGAAAGGCGGCAAGTACCACTTCGACTTCCAAGGCAAGATACTCGCGACCGGAGATGTCACGGTGCCCCTCTCTATCCGGGCGGTGTGCTGGAGCAAGAACGTCGAGAAGAAGCTCGGCACGGCCGGCGGCGAGATAACCAAGCTCGCCTCCTGAGTCAGGTTTATAAAAGTAGCCAAAGGATGCAATACCGGGGTATCAGATGGGAGTCATCGACATTCTGCATTCAGCAGCCAGATTTTTGCCTGCGATAAAGGCGCCGGAAAAACCACTCGCCACGCGCGAGAGGCTCATGTGGACCGGCCTGGCCTTGGTGCTCTATTTCCTGATGTACCAGACGACCGCATTCGGCGTCGTCATCCAGGGTGGCGGGCTGGATTTCCTCCAGACGATCACCGCATCGAAGATCGGGAGCCTGCTGACTACCGGCATAGGCCCCATCGTGCTCGCCAGCATATTCCTCCAGCTCTTTGTCGGGGCCGGGCTCCTCAACCTGAACCTGAAAGACAAATCAGACCGGGCTAAGTTCCTCGAGACCCAGAAGATACTCGCGATAACCTTGGCGCTGGTCGAAGGCATCATCTATGTCGTCCTGACCCATATGGTCCCGGTATCCCCGATATTCCCCGGAGAGACGGCCGCATACGCCCCGTTCACGATGGGGCTCGTCGTACTGCAGATAACCCTAGGTTCCATACTGGTCCTTTTCCTCGATGAACTGGTCACCAAATACGGCATCGGAAGCGGGATCAGCCTGTTCATCGCAGCAGGTGTCTCGTTCGCGGTCGTGCTCGGCCTATTCGATTTGATATTCGTGGGCAACGCGAGCGTCGTTGCTGCGATGTCCGGCGGGGGGGCCGAAGCGCTCCCATCGGCGATAATCGCCCTGCTGCCGTTCTTTTTCACGGTCCTGGTGTTCCTTGCCGTCGTCTACGCGGAATCGCTGAAGGTGGAGATACCGATAGCCTTCGAGCGGGTGCGCGGGATGGTCCCGAACCTGCCGCTGAAATTCTTCTATGTGTCGAACATACCCGTCATATTCGCGAGCGCATTGATACTGAACATGCAGCTATTCGCAGGCGGCCTATTGATGGGCCAGTTCTGGGTTGACTCCGAGACCCCGACAGGCCTCATGGCCGGGATGCAGTCCACGGGGCACTACTCCATGGACCGCGACGGCATCATGCCACTGATAGGCGTGGTGTCCCAGGACAAGCAGCTGCACGACGGCCTGCTGTATCTCTTCACGCCTGTGATGATGCAGAGCGGGACCGGCACTCTCGCGCATTGGAATCACCTCAACACAAGCACGACGTTCCTGGGGATCCCCGAATGGATCCATGCCATCGTCTATATCCTGATGCTCGCGTCGATATCCGTGGTGTTCGGCCTCTTCTGGGTGGAGACCGCGAACATGGACGCCAAAAGCGTAGCAGCACAGCTTTCCTCGTCCGGCCTCCAGATACCCGGCTTCCGCAGGGATCCGAGGATGCTCGAGACGATACTCAACAAGCATATCTTCCCGCTCACCGTGATGGGCTCGGCCGCCGTCGGCCTGCTCGCCGGCATAGCGGACCTCACAGGCGCGCTCGGGACCGGGACCGGCATACTCCTTACGGTCGGCATCCTGCACAAGATGTATGAGCAGCTTGAGCAGATGAAGGCATTCGAGATGTACCCTAGCTTCGGAAGGATGTTCGGGGACTAGCAGGGCAAACAACCAATCCATAACATCCCGGCATCCTTCGCGTTCCGTTTTCGCGTTTTTTATATGGATCCGCCTTCCGTATCCGAAATCGTGATCGGGTGTCCCTGATAGCCAGGATATCGGCCGCACCCTGGCCTCACGCAAGCGCTACGTCGGACGCACCCTCCGCGTCCAAGTCACCGAAAAGGGAAAGGATTTCAAAGCTAGGGCTATCAACTATCATCAGGTCGTCCTCAAGGGCTCCAAATGCAGGCTGGGCGACTTCGTAGATGTCAGGATATACGATGCCAATCACGGCTCGCTCTTCGGCGAGCTGATTTAAGGCTTTCGGCGCTATCAGATATCGAGGCGAAAACATGATTATCGCATTAGGGGTTCCGGGAGCTGGAAAGACGACTGTGCTAAAAAGCCTGAAATCAGGCTACAAGCTCGTAAATTACGGCGACCTTATGCTCGAGATAGAGAAGAAGGAGTTCGGGATCAAAGACCGGGACGAGATGAGGAAGCTCCCGATCGAGAAGCAGAAGAAGGCGCAGAAGCTGGTCGCCCAGGCCCTTGCCAAGATGGGGGGGAAGGTCATCCTTGACACGCACTGCTCTGTCGCGACCCCGTCCGGATATTATCCCGGCCTCCCTTTCGAATTCCTGAAGCTCTGGAAGGTAGAAGCCCTCGTCTATGTGACGGCGCCGATCGAAGAGCTCAAGGCCCGGCGCCTGAACGACCCGACGAGGAAAAGGGATGTGGACGATATCGCTTTGCACGATGAGATGAACAAAGGGTATCTGGCTGCCTATTCGGCCTTCACTGGGGCCCCGGCCGTCGTCATCTACAACCGCAACGGCAAGCTGGAAGAGGCCGTCGCGAAGATGGCGTCGTTATTGAAATGAATTAAAAGGCAAACCAGCCAAGGATATCACATGCTCGACATAAAACTGATACGTGAAAATCCAGCGTTCATAGAAGACGCCCTGCGCAAGAGATACGCCAAGGAAGACGCATTTTCGACATTGGGCGATATCAAGGGGCTCGACAGCGAGTGGAGGGGCATAAAGAAAGAGGAGGAGGAGCTCCGCGCCGAGCGCAACAGGCTCAGCATGGCGATAAACGAAAAGAAGAAGAAAGGCGAGAAGACGGATCATGAGATCGCCCGCTCGGGAGAGGTCGCGAAAAGGATAAAGGACATCACGATGGAGACTGCGACGCTCGAGGAGCAGATAAGCGTCAACACGATGATGCTCCCGAACATCCCCCACGATTCTGTTCCGGAAGGCGAGAACGAAGCATCGAATCCCGTCATAAGGACCAAGGGCAACCCTGGAAAGGGCCCGCAAGACGTGCTCTCGCATGTCGATCTGGCCCAAAGGACAGGCATCATAGATTTCGAGCGCGGGGTCAAGATGGCCCACCACCGCTTCTCGGTGCTGAAGGGCGATTTGGCCAAACTCGAGCGCGCCATAATCAATTTCATGCTGTCGGTGCAGATATCAAGGGGCTATCTCGAGATCTCCCCGCCGTATCTGGTCAACACCAAGACGATGACCGGGACAGGGCAGCTCCCGAAATTCAAGGAAGAGCTCTACAAGTGCGCGGATGACGATCTGTGGCTCATCCCGACAGCCGAAGTCCCTCTTACCAACCTATATTCAGGAGAGATCCTCGAAGAGAAGGACCTTCCGATCAAGCTCACCGCTTACACGCCCTGCTTCCGGAGGGAAGCCGGAGCCTATGGGAAGGATATCCGGGGGCTGATACGCCAGCACCAGTTCAACAAGGTCGAGCTGGTCAAATTCGTCCATCCTGGAACCAGCTTCCAGGAGCTCGAGAGCCTGACCAAGGACGCGGAGCGCATCCTGGATCTCTTAGGCCTGCCCTATCGCGTGATCGAGCTCTGCGGGGGCGATCTGGGATTCGCCAGCGCGAAGACCTATGATATAGAGGTCTGGATCCCGTCCCAAGGGTGCTACCGCGAGATATCCTCATGCTCGAACTGCACCGACTTCCAGGCGCGGAGGGCGCAGATCAAGTTCCGCGGCCCCAAGGGCCTGGAATACGTCCACACACTGAACGGCAGCGGACTGGCTGTGGGGCGGACCATGATCGCGATCCTGGAGAACTTCCAGGAGGACAAGAAGACGGTCGTCGTGCCTGAAGCTTTGCGCGACTTCATGGGCCAGGAGACCATCGAGTTCTAGGATGGTCCGGATGGGCAAGAAGGATAAGGTCCGGATGGGCAGGAAAGATCGGGAAAAGGCTTTCTTCTGCAAGAGCAAGGACGGTAGCATCACCTATCTCACCGACGGCGATTTCCTATATGCCGAGACAGGGGAGAGCACCGTCAGATTGGATATGTTCGCAGGGCATTACTACAAGCTCAGGCCGATCAACGGGATACCTATCCTGGAGGTCGACGGCCTCCGGATGCAGCTGGTGAAGGATTTCAAGACGCCCCTGGATTATTCCGAAGAGGTGGCCAAAGGCCTGAAGATCCCGCAAAAAGGCGAGGCAACTATCCTAGACACCTGCATGGGCCTTGGCTACACCGCTATCGCCGCCTCCAAACGTCCGGGCGTCAAGCTCGTGGTGACCTGCGAGGTTTCTGAAGCGGTAGTCAATCTCGCCCAGTGGAACCCGCTGAGCGAGGCGCTTTTCCAGAAAGACGGCAAGATCATGGTCATGAAAGGGAGCGCGGCAGAACTCATCAAGGGGTTCCAGGACGGGATGTTCTCGTTCGTGATACACGATCCGCCGAGGTTCTCGCACGCCCCGGAGCTCTATTCGCTCGATTTCTACAAGGAGCTTTACCGCGTGTGCAAACCTGGCGCCAGGCTGTTCCATTACGTCGGCTCGGTGGGGAAGGGCAAAGGGCGTAAGATAGATGCTGAAGTCGGCAAGCGCCTTCTGGTAGCCGGCTTCAAGCGCATCTCGTATTCAGCCCGGCTCCAGGGGCTGTTCGCAGAAAAATGACTGCCCTCTAAATCAGCGATCCGGCTCTGTCCCTGCGATGAGCCTGTCCTTATGGTAGACCCTGCCTTTTATGTTGCGGCCGATGCTCTTGTAGTCCCCGTATAACCTGATGACGCCGCCTTCCATGTTCTCCCCGACCTTCTCGCCAGCGTTTCCATGCACGATAATCTCGCCGTCTCTTTTCGGGGGGGTGGGGGCGGCAATTAGAGATGATAACGGATTCCTCCAAACAAAAGGAGGATTCATCCACAAATACCCCTGGACTGCACGCTGTGTTTCGAAACCACCAAGAAAATCCCCGACATCACCGTAGACTGTTATCTTTCCGCTTTTCATACTTCGTCCTGTCGATATGCCGGCATTGCCGTGTATCACGAGCTCTCCACCCTCCATATGGTCACCTGCTCTATCACCGGCATCCTTCATTATCTCTACTTTTCCGCGGAGAATGCCATAACCCGGTGCACACCCAGCGCGTCCTTTAACAATCACTTCACCGCCTGCAAGACACTCTCCTGTATTAGCTCCGGAATCGCCTTCCACCTCGATAATCCCGCCACTCATGTATCTGCCGATCGATTCCCCAGAATCTCCTCTCACTAGAATGCGTCCTTCTGTCATCTCCATACCAAGCCAGCGTCCTGCATCGCCTTCTATGACAAAATTCTTCGTGTTCCTATACCCGATCACAGTAAATGGAGCGGAAAGATGCCGTGAATTGATGGCGAATTCGCCTTCCTCATTGTCATTAATGAGAACGCTGATGAACTGCCCTGCAGCACCGAATGCCCGGGAATGCTGGTAAGCGCCCACGGCGACCGCGAACATCCCAATATCCTCGGCAGAATATCTTTTCCCTTTGAGCGCTTCCCTCGCATACCATGCGGGGTTGCTGATATCATGGTATAACTGCCTCATATCCGGGAAATCCACGATCGTCATCCAGGCCTTCATTATCGCCTTGAATCCTTCCGTCTCTCTGACCTGGACATCCCTCACGATGGATTCGCTCTCATGGCCGTATCTCCCGAACCTCTTGCCTGCGGCAAAGGTGACGGGTCCTGATACGCGCCGCTCCGGTTGGTGCATGTTAGAGATTATGAGAATAAGTGTTAAAAAGCAGTAGCATCATGCCCCGGGGTATAAAAAATAAACAAAAAGGGGATCAGAAAAAGAATAAAGAAACACTACTCCATGAAGAACTGCGGGGTCGGCGGGTCGGGCTTCTCTCCCTTGCGCTCGCGTATCTGCTTCACGATCTTCCCCACAAGCTCCCTGGGCATCGGGTGGTACCCTGCGTATTCCTGATACCAGATGGCCCTGCCCTGCGTCGCTCCGCGCAGTTCGTTCGCGAAGCCGAACATCTCAGCCACAGGGAGTATCGTGGTTATCGCCGCGTTCTCGCCTTCCTGCTCCATGCCAGCGAGCGTCCCCCTCCTTCCGTTGGTGAGGTTGATGACATTGCCTGCGTATTCCTGCAGGGTGTTTATCAGCACCTTCTGCTTCGGCTCGAGCAGGGTCACCCCTGCTATCAGCATGGCGGCGTATATCGGCCTCTTTATGGCGGGGATCATCTGCGCCGGGCCGCGGTGGATGTTGTCTTCGTGCAGCGTCGCATCCTCCAGGATCACCTTGATCCCGCTCATCTTCTCTTTCGCCATCGGACCCTGGTCCAAAGCCTCCTCGAAACCCTGGATCAGCAGCTCCTCGACCTCGTTGAGGCACTGGATGCCCTTTGTGCCGTTGATGAAGACGCTCGAATTGTGGATGTCGTAGATGCTCCGGGCCTCATCGCGGTCCATGCCTAATTCGACGAGCTTCTCCCAGACCTCGCGCCCCTTAGGGCGGCCTTCCTTGACAACCCCCTCATCGATGGCCTTTATTATCTCAGGCTCGAGGGGCATCACCGTCACTTTGAGCTTGTTGTGCTTGTTGGGCGACTTGCCTTCCACCACCGGGGACTTGCCCAGCAGGGCTTCCCTGTAAACGACGATGGGCGCAGAGGTGATTATCGGGATCTTCTTCTCGATCCTGATCTTGTATTCGATGATCTCGAGGTGCAGCTCCCCGTTCCCGCTGACAAGGTGCTCGCCGGTGTCCTGGTTGAGGGAGACCTTGATGGTCGGGTCCTCCTTGGAGATCCCGCGGAGGGCTTCGATCAGTTTGGGCAGGTCCTTCTGCTCCTTGACTTCGAGCGATTTGGTGATGACCGGCTCCGAGTAGTGCTTTATCTGCTCGAAGGGCTCGATCGGCTCTGCGGATATGGTCTCTCCGACATACACGTCCTTCAGGCCGACGAACGCCCCGATGTTCCCTGCGATGACCCTGTTCGCCGGGACCCTGTCCTGGCCCATGTAGATGCCGACCTGCTGGACGCGGAAATTCTCTTTCTTGGAATGGACGTAGAGGTTGGTCCCCTTCTCGACGCTTCCGGCGAAAAGCCTGACGACCGCGACCTCTCCGGCATGCTCGTCATAAGCGACGCCGAAGCATACGCCGATGGGCTTGGCCTTGTTGTCGCATGCGAGCATGCTTTTTCCTGCTTCTGAGGTCAAGTCCCCGTGCCTCCACAGCACCGGGGTGCGGTATGGCTGGGCCGTCTTCGGGTTCGGCAGGTGCTTGATTATCATCTCGAGAAGCACCTCGTCCAGCGGGCTGCGCTCGACCAGCCAGCTATGCTCCCTGGCTACGCACCTGTCATAGATGTCCTTGAAGCCGATGTTGAACTTCTTCATCGACGAGTATGAAACGGCCCACTTGTTGTACGCGGTCCCGAATGCGACGTTTCCCCTGTCCACCTTGATAAGCCACTTTTCCCGGTTCTCCGGAGGGGCGTTGGTGTCGATGATCTTGTTGACCTGGGTGATTATCTTCAGGAACCTCTGCTGCATCTGGGTCGCGTCGAATTTCAGCTCGTTTATCAGCCTGTCTATCTTGTTGATGAACAGCACGGGCTGCGCTCTTTCCTTCAATGCCTGCCTCAGGTTGGTCTCGGTCTGGGGCATCACGCCCTCCACCGCATCCACGACGAGGCAGACGCCGTCCACTGCGCGCATGGCGCGGACGACGTGAAAACCGAAGTCGACATGGCCCGGGGTGTCGATCAGGTTTATCAAATAGTCCTTCCCCTCGTAGGTGAAGCCGAGCGAGATGTTGGCTGATTTGATGGTGATGCCTCTGGCAGCTTCCTGCTCGTCATAATCCATCACCCTCTGCTGGCCTGCCAATTCCTTGCTTATCAGGCCGGCCCTCGCCACCAGGCTGTCTGTCAATGTCGTCTTGCCATGGTCGACATGCGCGATGATCGCGACGTTGCGGACATTCTCGATATTGTCCATCAGTTTCTGTGCTTCCTCGACTACGAACTCTTTTCGTGCCATCAATTTCACCTATATCTCAGTCTCGGTAAAAGTAGGTATTACCGAAGTAGAATGAGCAATCGTTGTGCGGAAAGTAATATAAATATAAGCAAGCGGGCGGCTTCCCCCCGCCCGGGTGCGCACATCCGGTCATAGGGGGCTGATGTTAAACTAACAATAATCCGGGTAAATCGTTGTGAAAATAACACAACTTCCAAAAACCTCTGTTGAAACGCCAAGTATTTTAAATACTATTATAGAAAGTGTATAGTAATGAAAACAAACCCAGCCCTCCAGAGCCCTCCACGCCTAGGGCAGAAGGTGGCCATATACGGCGCCCCACGGATAGTCGCCAAAAGGCTCTCCGACCTCCTCCAAAACCAGGGCTGCACCGTGCTCTACGACGGCCCCCTCAACAAGGACACCGCGTGCGAGGAGGCTGACATATGGATAATGAAATGGTCCTTCATCGAGAGCGACGCTTTCCTGAGGGAACACCACCCGAAAACCGGAATAGTGAGCCTTACCGCCGGGCTCGACCATCTCCGCTTCAAGGCTATCGAAGAGCTCGGATTGAAGCTCGTGAACTGCCCCACATTCAGCTCGAATTCGGTCGCGGAGCACGCCCTCGCCCTCGCCATGCGGGGCGCATCCCGGTCATCTATCCTGCCGCCCCTGTCCGCCGGCCGGATATTCATCACACACTATTCCGACGACAAGGCAGAGCCGGTTGTCGCCGAGATGCTGATGCGCTCGAGACAGCTCGAAGACAGCGTCAGCAGGGCGCACAATTACGAATACTTCCGGCCGGATGACCCGGAGACACGCCATGACGAACCGTGGACGAATGACGAGCTCGCGGATTCGACCGTCGGGATAATCGGGGCCGACCGCGACGCCTCAAGGCTCGCAGGGTGCCTCACCCGCGGCTTCGGCTGCGAGATCCTGGTGGAGGAGATCCCCCGCTGGGTACGTCCATCCGACCTGGCGGAGCGCAGGGTCGTCCCGGCATCCATCACCACCATCCTCGAGGAATGCGACTACATATTCACCTGCGCAAGGGCGTATGACAATATCCGCGGGATGCCCGGGCGGATAAGCGTCGATTCGAGGGCCATGCATGGTCTTGAGCCCAGTTTCGAAGGGGCGGAGATTGCGGTTATCGGCGCGGGCAGGATCGGCGCCAGGATCGCACATATGGCGAGATTGGGCTTCGGCTGCGCTGTGACCGCGTTCAACCGGTCGTTCAACCCCGGTCTCATCGATATCGGCGTCAGGTATGCCAAGACCATCGACGAAGCTCTCCGCACGGCCGCATTCATATTCGTGACATTGCCCCTGAACGCCGAGACCCGCGCGATGATCGGGCGGGACAGCCTCGGCGGGATGAAAGCAGGCTCCCCTAGGGTCATGGTCAACGTGGCGAGGGACGGCATATGCGAATCCGACGCGATATTCGATGAGGTCTCGCGCGGGGGCGTGATGACATTCGCGACGGATGTCGCCCCGAGCGAATACTTGTTCATGCGGAACGGCGTCCCGGATGACATGATGCGGAAGTTCAATCAGCATTCATCGATAACGATCACGCCCCACGAG
Organism: Microcaldota archaeon; assembly: GCA_043803165.1. GTDB lineage: Archaea > Micrarchaeota > Micrarchaeia > Anstonellales > Bilamarchaeaceae > Bilamarchaeum. Next base: position 3,597 of record JAZDKI010000040.1, on the reverse strand, counting down.
GGCGACTGCTCGAAGCGCTCATTGGAAAGGATGTGCGGCGAGGTAATGCGAGCGATAGAGAACATACTGAGGTGAGATCATGGCCAGGATGAACAAGCCGATAGAACAGGAAGTTTTCAAGGCCGCCCCCTACAATACGCAGAGAGGGCGCGACCTCGCATTGGCCAGGATGAGGCAGTTCGCGAAATCGCCTGTCGATGGGCTCATAGACCAGACGATAGCGGTAGCCCCATATAAGGAAGTCATCAGGATGTGCTACGGAGACCCTTCCAGGTATCCCGATATGGGGCCATACGAAGGCGTGCACAGGATCCTCAGGCGCCAGGTGAACTTCTACCAAAATTCCCGCATATGCGCATCTTACCATCTTGCCGGAGACGAGCAGTTCATCACGCAGATACGGAGGACAAGCGCCTATGAAGATGAGGACGGACTCATCAAAGTGCCGGATTCAGCGGTTGTATGCCCGACTTCAGGGGTGGCAGGCGCCCTCCGCATGATATTCCCCGCGATTTTGCTCCCGCCTGAGGACGGCAAGGCAAGGCATAATGTCGTGATCCCTAAACTGACATACCTCTCGCACAGCGCAGAGGTCGCCCTCGCCCATGGGGAGATAAAAAGCTGCGATCTTACGGCTGACGGCCAGATAGACGTCGATGACATGTTCAGGAAGGTCGACTGCAACACCCGCGCGATAATCTTCGCCACGGTCGGCAACCCCCTCTCCACAGCGATGCCCCCGGAGCTTTTCGACAAGATAATCGCAAGGGTCGAAGAGAAGATGACGGAATACGGGCACCCTATCATCGTCATCGCCGATACGATATACGAGCAATTCAGGAGGAACCGCGAGGAGAAGATAAACCCGATCCAGCGGCTCCTCTGGATGGATAAAAAGAGAAAAAAAGACCTGGAGGGCGATCCCACCCTGAATCTCCCGAACGATGTGGAGGTCCCGATAATAGACACATCCAGCTTCTCGAAGATGTTCGGCCTGGCCGGCTATCGGGTCGGCTTCTACCTCGCCTACTGGAAGGAGAATGGCAGGTTCAGGGACGAGCGGTACGACTTCTTCGAGGCGCTGAGCATAGTATACGGGCCGAGCCTCGACCCAGTGCCTGTCATCCTCCAGAAGGCGATAGGCACTCTGTATGTCGCCATCAACGCCCGTGAGCCGGTGGCGGAGGAATTGGCACCTGTCGCGGCGCTGCTCACCGCGGTCAAGGACCTTACCGCGAACCAGGGCGGCGGGGATACGCATACCATGATGCCTGAAGAGGTGCCGGAGGAGATCGTCCGCTGCCTCGGATTCAATCCGCATTTCTGGTTCACGTCCTCAGCGGTGGCAAAAAGGACGAGGAAGCTCGCCACGGGAGAGCTCGGGAAATTCAGTGTCGATATCACCAGCGAAAGGATCGAGACGATGGCGGACAAACTCGTCAAAGCAGGATACCTCGAGAGGAGCACGCTCTCGGTATCGCGCAAGCATATGCTCGACATCCTGACATCAGCAGTGCTCAAATATGGCAACATCGAGCATAAGCTCATCGCAGGGCTGAGATCGGGCCTCGATATCGTCGGCAAGGGGGACCTCCTGAGCGAATCCGACATCGATTCCATCGTGAAGGCCCAGATGGAGAATCTCATAATCTCCTGCGTCCCCGGCATGGGGCAGGCGAGCGATGACATGAGGCAATTGGACGTCGATTTCGGCCTCAAAGACGGTGACAGCGCAAGCGACAACATCGAGATGGTGTTCTACCGCCTCACAGGCAAGAAAGTCCCTGATGTCGAACTGAGAGATGACGAGACCCTGAATCTCGAGACCATAAGCGAAGACCACGCCTGGCAGCAGGTGGCCAAGCACTGCGGCCTGCCGAGGGAAGACCAGCTATACGAGGAGCATAAAAGAGCAAGGAGACAGACGACCTATGAGCGGACGGACCGTTTACTTAGTGCGATAGACGAGATGAACCGGGAGGGGCTCGGCGTGTATCTGCACCCCGCATATTATGATAAAGACGGGAACCTCGTCCCGGAGAGGGTGAATTCCTTCTATGTCCTTTTCGGTTTCGAGCGGTTCAAGGGCTCGCAGAACATGCAGGCCTACGAACTCGTGGACGCGTGCAAGTTTTTGGGGCTGCCCCTGCCTCATTTCACACCCGGCGAGGTCTTCTCCGCTTCGGAAGAGGCCGACAATCCGGAAGAAATCTACAAGGATGATTCATTTATCCGGGCGGTGACGCTGCTTCCCGAGGAAAGCATGGACCGGGTGCTGGCGATAATACGGAAAGTGGCCACCTACAAGGCGAGGGGAGATTTCATCCCGCCGCGGTTCGGAAGGCCTCCGCCCGAAGAGGATCCTGCCATAGGATGAATCTTCCTTTTTTAAAAAAAACGCCCTCGTGAGGCCTGATGGCCTCACCGGGCAATTTTCCGCGAGAAGCGAAGCCGTAATACATGCAAGAAAAAGGAAAAATCGCCCTCGAGGGAACTCCGTTCCCTTCGGGCCTTTTAAAAAAACGCCCTCGGTGGGATTTGAACCCGCCCATCAACCTTTCCCAGCGCTTTACTGCCCGTTTTTGGGCGCTTTTTACTAAAAAGCGCACCGGAGGGTTGCGTCCTATCCAGGCTAGACTACGAGGGCTTGGCCTTTCCTCCTGCCTTGGCTATGTTAACAACAGGGAACGTCGTAACGTTCCCTGTGCTCCATTGTCCGAATCGTCGGACAATAGGGAGGCAAGCGAAACTTCATGGGGCTTTTCCCACGATAATCCATGATAAAAGCCCCGATGGAACGGCGCACCGTTCCATGGGCCACAGAAACCGAAAAGCGGTTTCTGCCGGCCGCAAAACTTCATGAGTAATATACGAAACGCTATTTATACTATCTCAATGACGCTGATCTCAGGCGGGGCGTTGAACCTTATCCCGCCCGGCGTGATGCCGCAGCTCACATACGCCTCGGTATCATCATCGAGCCTCTCCCTCCCGCCGAGAGCCCCGCCGAAACCTCCGATGTGCTTCATCAAGAACGGCGTGATTATAGGCACCCGAAACTGCCCGCAGTGGGTGTGCCCTGAGAGGACCAGGCTCATGCCCCTGATCTCCCCGCCGTCCACCGATTCCTGATTATGCGCGACGACTATCTTCGGGATGCTATCATCCAGCCCGGCGCCCGCAGACAAATAGTCATTCATGCACGACCATTCGTCGTCCACCCCGATCAGCGCTATCTGCCTCCCTCCGGCCGAAAGAAGCGTATGCTCGTTCCTCAGCACGCTGATGCCCAGCTCTTCCAGCCTGCCTTCCGTGAGGTCGCTCACCGTCCGCTCGCTTCCGCAGCCCCATTCCCCATAATCATGGTTGCCCAAGACAGCGAATGAGCCGATCCTGGGCTTGAGGCCTTTGAGGGGCTCGAGGATCGGGAACTCATCAGGCGAGCTTTCGATGGTGTCGCCTCCGATGATGACTATATCGGGCTCCAATGCGTTCACTTCATCGACGATATAAGCCAGATGCGCCTTATCCATGCTGGAGGCGTGGATGTCGCTGATGAAAGCGATCCTCAGCCCTCCGTCGCCATCGATGAGGTCG
>JAZDKI010000039.1:0-53471 GCA_043803165.1 Microcaldota archaeon | reverse complement strand
TTAAGGAAGCAGGAACCGAAATACCATATGACGCGGCAGCTTATTGTGTGGATGAAAATAATGCGCCGTTTACTGACGGTGTGCTGTTAGATAGATGTCTCGCCGCGTGGAGGGCATATTACGCCGAAACCGAAACCTGCTGGCCGACATTTACATGTCAGGGATATACTGATGTCGATAATTTGTGCGCCAGATATGCTGAAGGCAGTATCACGAGTTCAGAATATCTTTTAAACTTTAACAAATGTAAGCAGCTTTACACCGGCTTCTATGACGATCAAAATAATCACTGTCTTGCTTCCTGTGGCAATGATTATGTTGATTCAACCGAACAGTGTGAACAGGGAGTGGCGTTTACTAAGACCTGTGCGGATGTGGGATTTGAAGAAGCGCTGAACTGCGCAAACCTTTATATATCTTATTCCCGTTAGGAAGAGCACGACCAGAAGATGCCGGCAATCCACCGGCGGAGTAGATCCCCATGACAAATGAGTGTTTGATGGGATGCCCTGAGTGCAGCATGAGCTTCGGTATGAACTCGACGCTATCGAAGGCGGAGAACGAGTTCAGGTGCACCTCCAACCCGGCGCACAAGTTCAAGCTGGACACGAACGGCTTCCTCAAATCGCTCTGAGATCCGCAGCTACGGCGGAGATCCTTCCCTTTTACTTAGGATTTTTTACTTATCATCTACTTGTCCAAGGCGCTCTCGCACCTTATGTGATAAGTGGCCATCCAGTCGTTTTCTTCATCCAGATAGAGGTCCTTCGAGTAGACCTGGCAGTCTTTGAGCTCTTTGTCTATCAGGTCCGGGAAGTAGTCGATGTCGAAATCATCGCTCCCGGTATAACCATCCAGCGCGGTCATCTGGTCCTTGAAGATCGAGATGCCGTAGGCTTCCATAGAATTGTCGCTGTTATCCTCGAAGACGGTGAAGCCGGAGGCTCGGATGCTCTCTATCGGTTCCCCGTCGAAAAGGACGTCGGATGCCGGAGCCATCACCCCTTCTTCAAAGGACGGGGACTGCCTCAGCCAGGTATATGTCCGTTCGGTGAAGCTCCCGTCATGGGAGAGGTAGAAGTCGTTTTTCTGATCTTCCAACCCTTCGTCCAGGAATTCCGGGACGGATTTGTCGGTCGGCTCCGCCAGCGGCTCGTCTGCTGGAGGCGGCTCCGGAGCCGGCTCTTCCTCGATGATGTCGCACTCGAATGAGCAGACGCAGTCCGGATACGCGCCCGTTATGTTCCACTGCCCCACGCACTGGATATGCGGCCGGCTTTCGCAGTATTGGAGGCAGGTTGGCGCCGGCTCCTCGGGCGGCTGCCCGGGAGGCGCTTGGGGCGCCGGCTGCTCAGGGGCCTGAGACGGCGTTGAGATGCATGCCGCTAATAGCAATGATGCGAATATGAGCGTGAATACCGCTTTCATGGGTTCACCGTATACATCACTTTGCAGCTGACATCGTGCACCTTGAAGACCGCCCCTGATCCGGTGGACATGATGCTCGACGAGATGACCACGCACCCTTCGATATCCTGGGACCGCTCGGGATGCGGATCATAGGTTATCGTGAATGGCTCTTGGCCCGATGCGTATACGTCGAACGGGGTTTCGCTTGAAAGGAAGACCGCGGTCCCGTATATCTGGGGCGGGCTTCTGAGCTCGGGCTTCTGGTAGGTCTTGAACGCGAAAGCGCGCAGCGCGTCATCATACCGGCCGTCGAAACGGACCGGGGATGCGCGGAAGTCGTTCTCTTTGAGCGGGATCGAGTCCGGGGCAAGATCCAATTTATCCATCGCCCAGCGGTAGGACCTGATCTCGTAGTCGCCATCAGGGTCGGTGTTATAGAACCGCGAATCGGCCCTGGCCAGGCCCTCATCTAGGAGTTCGCCTACGCTCAGATCGGTTGCGGGGTACGCCGGCGCGTCCTGCGGCCTGTCTTCGGAAGCGGGCTCTTGCGCGGAGGCGCTCTGCGAAAGCTCCTTGTGCGGCGCCTCCTGGGCTGCGGACGCTTGGACGCCTAGGTTCCCATCAGTGAGGAGCATGACCGCTGTGGCGAGGCCCACAAGAAGGAGCACGATGACGAACAATTCCCCGAATTCGACGTGGCCTTTCTCCATTGTATCACTCGAGTATCATTCTATCCTTGATGGATTAAATACCTTCTCCCGATGCCTCCCCCACCCGGGGCCGGGAACGTTTATAAAGATAGCGGGGATAATCCTGATTCGACCAGTGAATCGATAAGTTTGAGGTGTAAACCATGCCGGCGTGTCCGCATTGCCATATCTATAAGGGTCTATGGTCCCCTCTCGCGCAGGGCGAGAACGGCCATTTCGTCTGCAAGATGAACGTCTCCCACCGCTTCACGCGCGACCGCGACGGGAATTTCCATAGCGTGACCAACGGATGATCCTGATGAGGATCGGCCGGGGTCATCCCATTCACAAACATTTAAATATAAGGAATGCCACAATATACGTATAGACTCCCGTAGAGTGATGACCAGATGAGCGAAAAAAGATCGATCTGCAAGATCCCCCAAGCGTGGATAGACAAGCGATTGGCAGCACGGCCCATGAGACGCGATGAACAACGCGAAGGATTCGCAGGAAGCGCCCTGCTTGTCGAGGCGCTGCTCAAATCCCGGGTTCCGCAGGTGGAAACGACCGAAAGCCTGCTCCATAAGGCGCTGACGGGTCTCGGCATCGACGCCAAGGTTGCGGTGCTCAAAAAGATGAAGGACATCACGAAGTTCTCGGTCGGTTACAACGTAGGCCTGGAAGCCAGGGACGTCTTGATCGTGCTCAATGACAAGATCCTGGATCATGACAATCCCTTGAGGACAGTCCATGAGATAATCACCGCGATGGGGATCAGCCCCAATCCAAAGGAAGAGAGAAGGCTGTTTTATATCGTCCCGGGACTGGACAAGCGAGTTTAAAAAAAGTGAAATGGCCCTCGTGCGGCCTGCGGGTCACATCGGTCTTTTTTCATGAGGTTTGTATCGGCGAGACCGCGGGCTAGCAATGAGAAAAAAGCCCTCGTGGGAACAAGTTCCCATCGGGCCATTTTCCGTAAGGCCTGGCTGGGATAAGGATTATGATAAAAAGGAAAATAGCCCTCGCCGAGACTTGAACTCGGGGCCTCGTCCTGAGCGGGGTTTCCGGTTTCCAGTCCCCGGTTTTCCGCACGAAACGGGAAACCAAAAGGGCGAAACCGACAACCATACCAAGGACGCGCGCTGCCGTTGCGCCCGCGCTTTTTTTGAAAGGCGGACTGCGCTACGAGGGCAAATAATTATTTCACTCATTAGACCGATTGGGTTTTTATAAGTGCCCTCCAATTCTAGTTGAATCCTCAAGAGGTTCCATATGGACGGGAGAGACGAGATAATATTCACCGGCGAGTTCAAGGGCTTCAGGCTAGGGGTCAGGTACGACCTCTCCGGGAAGAACGAAGGCGAGGTCGCCGCGATACTCTCATCGCTCAGCGAAAGCATCGAGCCGTATGCGTTCCGGTTCTCGGGCGTGGACCCGGGAAAGATCGACGCGTTTTTAGCTGTCTCTGGGGGCGGGCTCGGCGCCGTCTGCTCATTCCTGGAGGGCGTTCCGGCCAAGGCGGTGAAGGAGGCCCTCGGAAAATCGCTCCCGGACCCGAAGCTGATGCCGGTCGCCGAGTCATATATGTTGAACCGGCTGCTCGATAAAGCAGGCGTCCCGTTCAAGGCGAAAGCCGGGCCCGTGAAAGGCGAAGACGAGAAGATAGGGGATTTCATCGGGTTCATCGGCAAATACCAGAGCTGGATCGCCATCAAGAAGCTCGGGATGGAGAACGTGCAGGACTACGAGGTCTCGGCCATCCTCAGCGGGATCAACCATACGATAGTGAACAAGTCATTGGATTTCGCAGGGCTGAAGAGGGATGATGCGGCCGTCCAGTCCGCGGTGGCCGGAAAAAGGAGGTCGCTCGGGAACATCGCCCCGGCATTGCGTGCGATCTCGCCGAAACTGGATGGTTCGGCCGATGACGCGTATATCATATGCAAGACGCTCGAGGCGCTAGGCTACAAGCCTTACGCCAGCCCGGAGATGCTGCGCGATGCGCATCCGGACATCAAACCGCCGAAAGTCAAGGGAAGGAAACCGAAAGGGTGAACATATGGGAATCGGAGAAGGACATGGCAAGATAATATTGTTCGGGGAGCATTTCGTCGTCTATGGCGCGCCTGCCATCGCGGCCGGGATAACCAACACCACGAAGGTGGAGGTCAGACGCGCCGAGAAAAACAAGATAGTCTCGGACCAGCGGGTGATCCCGGAGCTCAGCTTAGCTGCGATAGATAATGTGCTGAGCGCCATGGGGGTCAAGGACCGTTACGAGGTGACGATGACCGGGGACCTGCCGACCGAAGGCGGGCTGGGGTCATCCGCCGCCTTCTGCGTGGGCCTGGTCCGTGCGATAGCGGACGAGCGGAAGATGAGATTGGAGCCGGAGCAGGTGAACCGCTTCGCCTATGAGGGGGAGAAGGCGTTCCACGGGAACCCGAGCGGGGTGGACAATTATATAGCCACGCACAGGGGGGTGATCGAATTCACGAGGGGGAGGACCGCGCTCGAGAACAGGTTCTCGCGCCTGGAGCTCGAAAAGCCTCTGGATGTCGTGATATCCATGACCGGCAAGATCGGCTCGACCCCCAAGATGATCGAGGCGGTCAGGAAGTTCAAGGAAGCCGATGAATACGAATTCAACCAGCTGCGGGACGAGTATATCAAGGTGGTCTTCGAAGGCAGGAAATTCATCGAGAAGGGCAAACTGGATGAGATCGGCAACCTGATGAACGCCAATCAGAGCATACTCTCCGAGCTGGGCGTCTCCGATGAGAGGAACGACGCCATAATCGCGATCGCCATGGCCGAAGGGGCCTATGGCGCCAAGCTCACCGGCGGTGGCGGGGGCGGATGCTGCATCGCACTCGCCAAGGACAAGGCGCATGCCCAGAGGATTGCCTCGGCCCTCGATAAGAAAGGCTTCAAATCATTCGTCACGGCGGTCTCAAGCAAATGAAGAGACGCCTGCGCGGGCGCATAGGTGCCTTATGGCGCATGCGGAGCATCTAGGGCGCCTCGGCAGGCAGACCGTCTGGCCGTAGGCGACGAAGCTCCGGTTCAGCTTGGGGAGCAGCGCCTCCGGGATCACCGAGACGAGGGCGCGCTCGGTCTCCTCGGGCTTTTTTGTCCTCGCGATTCCGAGCCGGTTGCTGATGCGGTGCACGTGGACATCCACGCCCACCGTGTTTTTATGGAACGCGCGGGCGAGGACGATATTGGCCGTTTTCCTTCCGACCCCCGGGAGGGCGAGCAATCCTTCGAGGCTATTTGGGATTGTGCCGTCTTTATCTTCGAGCAGCCTGCACGTTTTCATCAGATGCCTCGCCTTCGTCCGGAAGAACCCCACCCCGGACAACAACCGCTCCAGCGACCGGACATCTAGCGAACGGATTTGCTTTGGGGTTTTCGCTCTCTTGAAAAGGCGCTCTGTGGCCTTCATCGTGGCCTCGTCCCTGGTCCGGGCTGAGAGCATGGTGAATAAGAGGATCTTGAAGGGGGAGCCACCTGTCGCATCTTCCGCGCGGAAGATCACGGCATCGCGCTTCCCGGCTTCGGTTTCCATCTTGCTAATCATCCAGCCGATCTCCGATATAGCCCGGGTGTTGAGCCTGATCCGCTCACCCCTCGATTTTCGTGCAGGCCGCGTTTTTGCCGAAAAGCAGGGATTCTATCCTCTCGGGCTTTTTCGCGTTCACTATATATGATGCCGTGCCGAGGCCGAGAAGCTCGCCGATCTTACCCTTCATGCCCCCCGTGACATCGTTCTCCGTGGGCTTGAGATGGCCTGAGACCGCCTCGAAGTTGGCTTTGCTGATGAGGGGGATCATGTTTCCCCGCTCGTCCATCACCCCGTCGACATCGGTCGCGAGGATGACCATCTCCGCGCCCTTTCCCAGGTATGAGACTATCTGGTCCCCTGAGCAGGGGTATCCGCCGAGGGCCGAATCGGGCGCCATGTCCCCGAAAAGCACCGGAAGGTAGCCGGCTTGCAGGTAGTCGTTGACGATCTTGGTGTCGAAGCGGGCGATGCGCTTGTTGTTGAGCGTTATTATCACGGCAGGAGGGATGGAGACCGCAGGCGCCCCGTTCTCGATGAGGGCCCGGACCAGCATCGAGGAAAGGTCGCTGCAGGATGCGTGCGTGTCCGCGAAGCCGAGCTTGTGCCCGGCTCCGGTTATCCCTTCTTGGATCCCGTGCTTGATTACGACCGCATGGCCGAAGGAGCCGGCACCATGGACAAGGACCAGGTCGCGGATCCCCTTGCGCCATATCGCGGCGACGGATCCGGCCAGCTTCTTTATCATGGCGGGCCTGGCCTTCTTGTATCCCGCCTTGTCGGTGAGGACGCTGCCCCCCAGTTTGAGGATCTTCATGGTTCTCACTTGGCTCTAAAGGGATTTAATTGCACCAGAAAATGCGCTAGAGCAGTTTGGCCTCTTCGTCCAGGCAGAGGGCCTCCGCCATCCGTTTCTTGCAGCGGTAGTGCTCGGCGATGCGGTCGATGTCCCAATCCGTCTTCAATATCCATCCGAACACTGATATCACTTCTGTCGCCGGAGACCGGCATGCGTGGGCAAAAATATGGGGGAAACAAGGTTAATAATGGTTTGCACCTCGGAGGATGCTTGCCTTTCAGAGGATTTTTATAGCCTACTCGAGAGAGTTTATCATGCGTATCCTCGTCGCGATCACAGGAGCCTCAGGCCTGGAGTACGGAAGGCGCTTGGTCTTTGCCCTGCGGAAGATATCCGGGGCCGAAACGAGCGTCGTCATCAGCAAGGGGGCGGAGAAGGTGGCGAAGGCTGAGAGGACGATCCTGCCGAAGGCGGATTACCATGAGGATGATTTCTCCTGCCCTTTCGCCTCGGGCTCTAACCCTCCGGATGCGATGGTCGTCGTCCCCTGCTCATTGAAGACGCTCGGGGAGATATCGAACGGGGTGGGCGATACGCTGATCACCAGGGCGGCAGAGGTCGCCCTCAAAGAGAGGAAGAAGCTCGTCCTGGTGCTCAGGGAGACCCCGTATTCGCTCATCACGATAAAGAACATGGAGCGGGTGACGCTGGCTGGGGCGGTCGTTTTGCCCGCATCGCCCGGTTTCTACGGAAGGCCTAAAAGCGTGGATGACCTTATCGATTTCATAGTGGCGCGGGTGCTGGACCAGGTCGGCCTGAAGCATGATCTAGGCAAGAGGTGGAAGGCATGAACGAGACGTTTCGCGGATTCGTGGATGTCCTACGGAAAGATGGCAGGCTCAGGACCGTGAAGAAAATGGTCTCTAAAAAACTGGAACTCGCCGGCTTGATGCACGCGATGGACGGGACGCCGGTATTCGTTCCGGAGGTCGAGGGTTCTGCGTTCCCGGCCGTCGGCAACGTGTTCTCGACGAGGCAGCTCGTGTGCGACTATCTCGGCATAACCAAGGACCAGCTGGTGCCCAAGCTCGTCTCGGCGATAAACAACCCGGGCAAGCCGCAACTGGTGAAGGACGCCAAAGACGCCCCGGTCCTGGAGAACAGGCTGGATTCTGTCGATCTTGATTGCCTTCCGATACCGTTTTTCGCGCAGAAAGACGGCGGGCCGTACCTTTCGTCCGCCATCGTGGTGGCGCAGGATAAGGCGCTCGGCAGGAACATCTCCTTCCATAGGATGATGGTGATCGGGAAGGACAAGGTCGTGATGAGGATATTGCCCAGGCATCTTGAGGAATACCTCAAAAGGTCGGGAGGGGAGCTCGATATCGCGATCATCGTAGGGGCGCCCATCAACGTGCTTCTCGCTGCCGCGACATCGGTCAAGATAGGCCAGGATGAGCTCGGGATCGCGGACTCGCTCCAGAAGGTGCGCACCGTGAGGCTCGGGAACGGGATCGAGGTTCCGGCCGACTGCGAGTTCGCTTTCGAGGCGAAGATAACCAAAGAGCTCCATGATGAAGGGCCTTTTGTGGACCTGACAGAGACTTATGATGTGATCAGGAAGCAGCCGGTCGCCAGATTGACGAGGATGTATCACCGGAACGACGCGGTCTGGCATGTGCTTCTCCCCGGAGGGCTGGAGCATAAGGTGCTGATGGGCATGCCAAGGGAGCCTACGATATTCAACGAGGTGAACAAAGTCTGCCGATGCAAGGCGGTCAATATCACCCCCGGCGGGTGCTGCTGGCTCCATGCGGCCGTCTCCATCAAGAAGAAAAAAGAGGATGACGGGAAGAAGGCGATCGAAGCTGCGTTTTTGGGCCACAAGTCGCTCAAGCACGTCGTCATCGTGGATGAGGATATCGATGTGGATGATCCGGCCGAAGTGGAATGGGCGATAGCGACAAGGGTGCAGGCGGACAAGGACGTGGTGATAAAGACGAAGCAGAAGGGCTCCTCGCTCGACCCGAGCGCCGACCCGCACACGTATGATACGGCCAAGATGGGGATCGATGCCACCAAGCCATTGGTCGCCCATGGGAAGAATTTCGACAAGGCGGAATGGAAGACGGTCGATCCCAAAGGATATTTCTAGGTGCATTGATGAAGCTCACGAAACAGGAGCAGGGGATGTTCGACGGCGAATCCGGAGAGGCCGCCCGGGTCTCCATGGATATCCTGATCGCCCTGGGCAAGATATACGGGGCGCAGAAGATGGTGCCGGTCACCAGCGTCCAGGTCTCTGGCGTATCGTATAAGACGATAGGCCAGGCGGGGCTTGATTATCTGAACGACCTGGCAGGCAAAGGGGCGAAGGCCATCGTGCCCTCCTTCCTGAACCCTGCCGGGATGGACCGCGAGCAGTGGAAGGAGATGCGGATCCCGGCCGACTTCGCGAAAAAGCAGATAGAGGTGCTCGATGCATATGCGAAGATGGGGATATCCAAGACATGCACCTGCGCGCCGTATTTCATCGGGATAAGGCCTAAACAGGGCGAGCATATCGCCTGGGCCGAATCCAGCGCGGTCGCTTTCGCGAATTCTGTTTTGGGGGCGAGGACGAACAGGGAAGGCGGGCCGTCGGCCCTCGCGGCAGCGATATGCGGGGTTACTCCGTATTACGGCCTCCATCTGGAGAAGAACCGGGTCGCGGGCCTGGTCATAGATGTCCAGTGCAAGCTCGATGGCATCGCTGATTTCGGGGCGCTAGGCTCGTTTGTCGGGAAGAAGGCGAAGGAGAGGTATCCTGCGTTTATCGGGCTCGGGAAGATGGATGAGGCCCGGCTCAAGGTGCTCGGAGCCTCTATGGCGGCGACAGGCTCCGTCCCGCTGTTTTTCTCCGAAGGCGTCACACCAGAGTGGAACGTATCGGATAAAGCGGAGAGGATCATATTCACGGGGAAGGACCTGAAAGAAGCGAGAAGCGCGATAGACTCCCGACTAAAGCCCGACCTTGTGACGATCGGCTGCCCGCACGCATCCCTTGACGAGATAAAGCAGGTGGCCGATCTTGTAGCGAAGAAGAAGCCGACATGCGAATTCTGGGTGTGCACCGCGAGGCAGACCAAGATGGAGGCGGACAGGCTCGGCTACTCGGAAACGATTTCGAAAGCGGGGGGAAGGGTTGTGGCCGACACCTGCATGGTGGTATGCCCCCTCGAAGAGATGGGATATGTCGTCACAGGGACGGATTCCGGCAAGGCCGCGGCGTACCTTCCCAACCTCTGCAAGCAGAAGGTGGCTTTCGGCGATATTGAGGATATTTTATATAGATGATCGATGAGTGATGTCCATGAAAAAGACCCAAAAGGACAAGAACCGATGGACGCTGTATGTCGGCATTTTCGCGATGCTCATCATCATCGTCGGGGTCTTCTCCGAGCCCTCGTCAATCCTCCAAAAGACATTGTTCCTCTTGGGATCGGCCACGCTTGCGGCGGTCGCGTTCTTGAACAGGCAGAGGATGCTCTTCGCCCTCCAGATCGTCATAGGCGTAGGCTCCGTATTGGCCTTCCTGGAATTGACCGGGACCATCAAGTACGCCGTCCTAGCCGTGGCTTCGGTGCTTGCGATAGGGTATCTGATCGCGATCAGGAACTACAAGGCCGATCCGTGGAGCATCGTATGCACGCTCGGTTTGATACTGATTGCGGTGGGCTATGTCACCGATGCCGGCGCCGCCCCGCTGATGTTCGGGGTGTCTCTGGGGCTGGGGGGACTGCTCGTCGCCTTATATTCAGCCATCGACCTGGTTTACAATAAGAGCGAGATATCGGCGATATGGATGGTGCTGAACCTCATCTTCGCGATAAATCCGATCCTGATGGTATCGGCCCAGCTGGGATAGCGCCGGGGATTCTATGATGATCAAGGCTAGAGGCATATCGAGGGGCAGGGCTTATGGCGAGGCGCTGATCAGCAGGGATGCCATCGGCTTCCTCGGAGGGGTGGACCCGAAGACGGGAAACGTGATCGAGAAAGGCCATCCGCTCGAAGGGAAGAACGTCGCGGGGAAAGTCTTGGTATTCCCGCATGGGAAAGGCTCGACGGTCGGATCCTATGTCATGCTCCAGCTTGCGAAGAACAAAAAAGCGCCCGCGGCCATAATCAATGCCTCGGCAGAGCCCATAATCGCCGTCGGGGCGATAATCTCGGGGATACCGATGGTGGATAGTCCCGGCAGAGGCATAGACAAGATAAAGGACGGGATAAAGGTCACTGTCGATGGGGATAAAGGAGAGATAATATATTGAAATCAAAAAAGGTTTACAAAACGAGGATCATGAGAATTCATGCTTCCAAGACGCCCTCATCCGGATCAAGGCCGTCCTTCTGCGGTACCATCTCATAACTGTCCTGATATCCCAATCCGTCTTCGAAATCCACCCGAACATCTCTAGTCACCTGTCTTTACCACTAAACCGCTCGACGAACTTCTCGTTTTATCGAACGCTTTTTGCATGGGATTTTAGAAAATGGAAATAAGATTTATAAGCGTTTGCATCATCAGGCGTTGAAAAAGTGTTGATGCGACGCCGACAAGGAAAAAAACAGTGGAAAGGAACCGGAAAGGCGAAGAAAATGAGGGCGCTCAATCCTCGATGCTGCCCTCGATGCACTTGTCCATGTTGTGGCTGCAGATATAGTCCTGCCCGCACATGACGAGCTTGTCCTTTATCTCATCGCCGTAGCAGTAGTACTCCCGTATCTCATGGTCGTCTAGGCAGTAGTCCTCGTACTCCTCGTCGTCCATGGTGGTGGTCCCTTTCTCGTAGATGTCCAGGCCGTCGTCGGTCTCGCTGCAGTCGCTGTCCACGCATTTGCCCAGGTAGCATTTGCTCCCGCTTCCGCAGTCGACCTCTTGGCTGGAACCGGTGCCGTCCTCATTGCAGAAGTTCTCCTTCAATGTGGCAAGGTCCACGCACTCGTCGGTCTCATCGAGGGGGACGCTGAGCCCCTTGGTCACCAATGTCCTTCCCTTGACGGCGGGGTCCATCCCCCCGTCCGTCTCAGAGCATGAGAACGGCTGGTACTCGCACTTGCCCTGGTTGCATCCGTAGCCGGCGGGGCATTCGTGGTTGATCGCTTCGACTTTTCCGTTCTTGCAGTAGTAGTCCTTGACGACCATGAATTCTATGCATTCGTCCTTGTATGTCGCTGCGCCCAGGCTCGTCGTGGATGCGACCAGGATATCAGCCTCGGTGGGCCCCTGGCATCCGGCCGGAGGGGTGTCGTTCTCCGGAGGGGGCTCAGGCTCTTTGGCCACGCATGCGCCTTCCGAGCAGGACCGGTTCTCCCCGCAATCATAAACGGTCTGCGTGATGGCCCCGTCAACGCATGAATACTCGAGAAGCGCCCCGTCCGCATCGCAGCCATCGGCAGAGGATCCATCTCCCTTTTGGGCCGTCCCGGGGATGTCCGGCTCCATCCCGCCGTCGCTGTCGGTGCAGGTATCGCTTATCATGCATTCTCCGCGATAGTCGACTTCTATCCCGGCAAGCTCCGCCTCGCAGTCCGTCCCATAAGTGTTGCCGTCGATCCCGCATACCGGGCCGATGCATTCTTCGATAGGCGGCGATACGCTATCGTTGGTGAGATTCTCCGGGGGAGCCGGCTGCGTGCAGCCGAAAAACAGAAGACCTAGCGCTATGACGAATATGTAGCCTCTCATGGTTAGTCCTTCCCTAAATTGATTATTAAACCTGTTTGCCGGCGACCGATCGGAGCTCGTCGAAGCCGGTCCTCCCCCTTTTCTCCTTATACGCCCATTCCAGGAGTTTCTGAAGGTTGCAGATGTCTGCGGCGTTGTAGCGGACCAGGCGGTCCAGGACGTCCGGATTCTTGCTTTTGAGGTACTGCTGCCAGAGTATGACGGCGCCGTATCCGTTCATGTTGCGCAGGTCATCATCCCGCTTGAAGCCGAAGCGCTGCTCGATCTTCTTGAGGCCCCCGCGCACATCCAATGATGCGAGGATGAACCGGAGGTCGGCGTGCAGGCGCGGGATCTTCACGCCCGGGATGTGTTTTTTCAGGAAGGGGATGTCGAACTGCGATCCGTTGAAGGTCACGACCATCTCATATCTGGCGATGTCCTTGGCGAATTGCTCCAGGTTCTCCCCATGGATATAGCTGTGCGTTTCCTCCCCGTCATAAACCCCGATGACCGTGACATAGTCGCTGTCAGGGGCGAGGCCGGTCGTCTCGATATCCAGGTAAGCGATCTTCTTGAAATGGGGGAAGCACCGCCACGCCTCGTCGTCCGGGAGCAAATCCCCGAAATAGTTGCCGTCCAGGCGCTTGAGGGCCTCGCGGGAGCTTTCGAGGATCGAGCACTGATGATGATGGTATGGCGAATCGGAAAAGCGCTCGATGAAATCATCCCAGCTGTGGATCCCGCCCGCCCAGAGCCTCCGCTCGCGCCGCGTATCTATATTGGGCAGGTGCACGAATGTGCCTTCGAGCATGCGATCGCTTTCCCATACAATGATTATAAAGCGGATAGAGGGTAATGGTTCTAGGTGCGATTATGGATTATGCGTTGATGGCAAAACTCTCAGAAGCGGATGGGGTCAGCTCCCAGGAAGGGGAGGTCGCGGGGCTGATGGAATCCGAATTCCGGAAAAGGGGGCTCAAGACCGAGATAGACAATTTCGGCAACGTGCTCGCCTACAAGTCGGTCGGGAAGAACCCCCTGGTGCTCGCCGCCCACATGGACGAGATCGGGCTGATGGTCAAGCATATCGACGAGAAGGGATTCATCAGGTTCATCAAGATCGGAGGGATAGACGACCGCACATTGATCAACCAGCAGGTGCTGGTCAGGACAAGCAAGGGCCTGCTCCCGGGCGTGATAGGCAGCAAGCCCCCGCATATCATGAGGGACGAGGAGAGGAAGAGCGTCATCGACCATCGGAGCATGTTCATAGATATCGGCGCATCGAGCGAAAAGGAGGCGAGGAAGCTCGGGATCGAGATAGGCGACACCGTGACATTCACCACGAGATTCACCCGGATGGGGGAGAGGATGGTATCCGGCAAGGCTCTGGACAACCGGCTGGGGTGCTATGCCCTGCTCGAGCTGGCCAGGGGATTGAAAGACAACATCATCCTCCTAGGGACGTCGCAGGAGGAGGTCTCCACCTTCGGAAAGGGGGCCATGACCGCAGGATGGAGGCTGGAGCCCAGGGCGTTCATCGCTGTCGATACCTCCGTGGCAGGGGATCATCCCGAACTGAAGCCCGACGACGCGCCCGTATTCCTTGGGAAAGGCCCGGCCATAGGGCTGGTCGAGGCCGGGGCACGGGGCAATGTCGCAGACAAACGGCTGGTCGAGAAGGTCCTTTCGATAGCAAGGAAAAGCAAGGTCGAATACCAGCTGGAGGTCTTCGAAGGCGGGGGCACAGACGCCTCTTCCACGCACAACCTGAAGGGGGGGATCCCGTCCCTTGCGATATGCATCCCGACGAGGTATATCCATTCCACGGTCGGGGTGGCGAGCGAGGATGATATCGCATCCTGCGTGAAGCTGGTGAAAGCGGTCATGGGGGAGCTCTAGATGGGACGGGGGAATACCGCTCAGGGCTTCCGCAGGGACTTCTGGAAAGAGGTCAAGGACATGATCCACGGCGCGGATGTCGTGGTCGAGATCGTGGATGCGCGCGACGTGGAAAAGACCAGGCTGCCGCTAGCCGAAAGGTGGGCCGGGAGCAACCGGCTGATAATAATCGCCAACAAGACAGACCTGCTCCCCCAAGGCGCGAAGCTGCCGAAGCTCCCCCACCGGGGGATATTCATCAGCGCCAAGACAAGCGAGGAGAAGGTCCGCCAAAGCGTGATAGATGCCATAATGGGGAGGACGCAGGCGAGGCCGGTGAAGGCCCTGCTGATAGGATACCCCAATGTAGGGAAAAGCACGCTCATCAACATGGTCGCCAAGAGGAGGGCTGCCAAGGTCGCCCCGGTCGCCGGCACTACGACCAATATCCAATGGGTGAAGATAAGCGACGACCTCACGATAAGCGACTACCGGGGGATGTTCCCCAGATACGAATCCATCGGCGAACTGGTGCGCAAGGGCGCCTTGAACCTTTTGGGCGATGAGGAGAAGCACGCCTATCGGTTCGCGGACAGGGTGCTCGCAAGGCCGGTGATGAGGAAGTGGCTCGAAGGGAAGTTCGATATAGACCTAAGAGGCGCGAAATCCGCCGAGGACGTCCTTGTGAAGATGGCCGAGCGGAGGAGATGGTTCCTCAAAGGCGGTGAATTGAACCTTGAGGAGGCCTGCAGGGCCATCATCCGCGCGATGAAAGACGCCCCTGAGATCTGACCGATGTGGGACAAGACAGCAGATATTATAAAATATGTGGTATAGGGTATATCTGTATGCAACTAAATAGAGTGATCACACCCACGGGAACGCCCCGTCCGGATGCCCTGGATCTCTCGAAAGGCAAGGCTGCGCCTGAAGGCGCGGCTGAGATGGCTATGCGGAAGGGCAGGGCGATAATCCTGCTCGTCGATGATATGGCGGTGAACATATTCCTGCTTTCGAAAACGCTGGGCGCCGATGACAGATACTTCTTAAAATCAAGCGACGGGGCGCA
The DNA here is from genome assembly GCA_043803165.1 of Microcaldota archaeon. GTDB lineage: Archaea > Micrarchaeota > Micrarchaeia > Anstonellales > Bilamarchaeaceae > Bilamarchaeum. The sequence goes on along the minus strand of JAZDKI010000039.1, from coordinate 38,342 downwards.
AGCCCTGGATGTCCTCCGGAGCGTGAGGGTCAGCCTGGTGATAAGCGACCTCCGGATGCCGAATATGACGGGCCTGGGATTGCTGAGGGAGGCCAAGAAGCTGCAGCCCGGAGCGGGATTCATCCTCATGAGCGGCGGTTTCACCCCTGAGGTCCGGAAGGAAGCCCTGGACCTGGGAGCCGATGCGCTTATCGAGAGGCCTTATGATACGCCCCAGCTCCAGAAGGTGGTGGCCGAGGTCATCGCGAAGCATCCTTTGGAGGACCCCCCGCCGGCCGAGCTTTCTATAAACATGCCCTGAAATGCGCCGGGGGGCCCTGCACCCAAAAATAAGGGGAAGCCAACCTTTAAGGGACCTCAGGCATGCCGGATGGGACAGATCAAAGAGCGTCGCCACCAACAGATAATAAATAGTGGCCGCCAATCAACATTATGCTCACATATAGGAAAGGCTCCAGGGCCGAGCGGGAATTGATCGACCATTTCTCTGGCAAGGGATTCTGTGTCATCCGGGCCGCAGGGAGCGGGGTGAATTCGCTCAGCCCGGACATACTTGTTTTCCGCAGGGGGACGCAGTTCGGCATCGAGGCCAAGGCCCATGAGAAGGGGAACCTGAATATCGAGCGGGAGCAGTTCGAGAACCTCAAACGATGGGAGGATATCAGCGGGATCAACTGCATGATCGGATGGCGCAGGAACCGCGAGCCATGGTATTTCCTCTCGCTTTCATTGTTCAAGGAGAACGAGAAGACCTTCGCGATAAACTGGGAGAACGCCAAATCATTAGGGAAGAGATTGGAGGAGCTCTCATGAGAAGGCTGATTTTGCTTGCGGGATTGATATTGCTCGCCGGATGCCTATGCCCTGCCCCAGAAGGGAACGGGGATGACGGAACCGGAGGCACGGGAACGGGTTCTTCCGGGGGCGGAGCGACCGGCGACGGGCAGATCATAGAGGTCGGGGAGAGCGCCGGCGCTATGAGCGACCCCTCGGAATGCAACAACCTCCCGCCAGAGCAGATGGCCGACTGCTTAGAGCAGGCTATGGGCGGCTGAACTTCTTTCGCTGAGGACATCCTTCATCCGGTCGATGCGGTAATTCGTGATCGGGACGCACTTTTCGGCCGGAGTCGGGCCGTAGCGCTTGTGCAACAGGGAGCCCGCATAGGCGATCATCGCCCCGTTGTCCCGGTTGAATTCGTCAGGCGCGACGCCGAAGCTGAAGCCGTCTTCTTCGCACATCTGTTTCAGCATCCCCTGGAGCCTGCGGTTCTGGGCGACCCCCCCGCAGACGAGCAACTGGCGCTTCTTGGTGAGGAACAGCGCCCGCTCGGCCACCTCGCAGGTCATCGCGAACGCGGTCTCCATCAATGAGTATGCGACGTCTCTTTTGGAATTGGCGCTGGATCTCGCGGCCTTTTCAGCTGCGGTGAGAAGGCCGGAGAAGACGAGGTTCATCCCCTTCACGGTGTAGGGGAGCGGGATGTATTTCCCTCCTTCAGCGAGCTTTGCGAGCGCCGAACCATGCGCATGCTCCATCTTGATCGCCCGAGCGAAAGAATCGAAAAGGTTTCCTATGCCCACATCGAGCGTCTCGCCAAGGACGTGGTAATGTCCCGCGTCGTCCTCCAGCAGGATCTGGCTGTTGCCTCCTGAAAGATAAAGGACTAGCGGCTTTTTCATCCCGGTGAGATGCTCGCTGATCTTCGCGTGGGCGAAGCAGTGGTTCACCCCGATCAGGGGCTTGCTGTTTGTGAGCGCGAGGTATTTCGCGGCTGCTATCCCGACAGAAAGCGGGGCGCCGATCCCGGGACCTTGCGAAAACGCGATAAGGTCTATCTCTTCGATCTTGGTTTTGGCCGAAGCGAGACTGTCCGAGAGGACCTTCGAAAAAACTGTCGAGTGGTGGTCCGCCATCTTCCTAGGGATCAGCCCTTCGTCTCCGCCGGAATAGGTGTCTATCACATTGGAGAGGGCCTTTCCGTCCTCGACTATCCCTATCGAAAGGGTATGCGCGGTGCATTCGATGCCGAGGACCTTCATGCGAACATCACCATCACGGTTATCGCGAGCGCGTTGTATGCCATGTGGGCGAGTATGCAGGGCGTGATGCTTTTGGACATCTTGAAGGCGATGGCGAGCACGACGCCTATCAGGAACGCGCCGATGACCTCCACGAGCGAGCCGTAGGCGACATGCATCATGCCGAAGAGGAGGGATGAGCCGATTATCCCGAATTTATCGGTCAGAAATCCCCTGAAGAAAAGCTCCTCGGTTATAGGGGCGCCGAGGGCTGCGAAGATGAGGACTATCAGGGGGAGGTCCGCGATCTTGTCTGTCACGTTCTGCTGGTCGTTGAATCCGAGAAGCATGGAGGCGATGCCTAAAACCAGCAGCACGACGAAGATGGCTGCCAAGGTCGCAACGGAGAATAGTATCACGTGCAGGGGCTTTCCGGGGAAGCCCAGGGGCTCCATGGTGGATTTGATATCGCCTTTCCAGAGGAAGAACAGTGCCAGCGATATCAGGCCGAAGTGTATCGCGCCTGAGCCGAGGTATAGGGCGTTGTCTGTGAGGAATGCGCAGGATCCCCAGCCGAAAAACCCGCAGGCCGTCACTGAAGCGAAAAGGAGGATGGAGGATATCGAAAGAAAAAGGAAGATGCGTCTCATTTCTTCTCGAAGTAGCCGCACTTTCCGCAGGAGCGCCTGTCCTTGTGCTCGGCCAGCCTCACTCCGGCCCCGCACCTGGTGCAGGACTTTCCGGGCTTGTACGCCTTTGGCTTCTTGGCCTCTTTCTTCTTCGGGGCCGCCGCTGCGGGCTTCTTCTTGTCGTCTGCCATAATCATCACTCTTTCTTCCTGGCCTTAGGGGCAGGGGCGACCTTCTTCTTCTCAGGTTTGGCCATCATCCCTTCGCGGACCTTGACATAGACCGGCTCTGTGGCCATCAGCGCCTCCTTGGTGTTGTAGGCGTGCGCGAGGACCTTCACTGTCTTCCTTCCGAAAGAGGGGGAGACCTTGCGGAGCACCGCCATGTCCGGGTTCGCGCCCACCTTGTGGCACACCGCAGCCTTGAGCTCGGCCCGTTTGGGCGTCGCGGCATCGAAGCTCACCTCGGCGTCTATCTCCTTGCGCTCCAAGAGCTTGTTTTCTGTGGATGCTATCAGTTGCACGTTCATTTTATCCTCTCCACCTTCTTCCGTCCCATGGCCTCTATGACCTCCGCCTCCTTGCCGGGGGCGGCCGCGCCCAATAGTTCAGCCGGGATATCGAGGTCGTACACCTCGTTGGTCGACTGGTCCATGACCTGCGCGTTGGTGCCTGAGACTGAAAGTATCATGACATTCTTCCTTTCTATGATCGGGGATTCCACATCGGAATCGCCCGGGGCGAGAAGCGTCTTCTTCTGCCCTTCGAATATGCCGATCGCGGTCACCCTCATCTTGGCTGCCCCGTGCTTGCCGGGCTTCGAGCTTTCTATCTCCACCACCTTGCACGGTATGTCGTCTACGAGGACGTATTTGCCTACCCTTAGCTCTTTAGCTACGATAAAAACCTTCTCAACCATCGATACACCTGGACAATTCGAGAACTATAGGTTATAAATGGTTAAGGTTTTTAAACCTCGATTATGGGACCGCTCATCGATTCTCACTGCCATCTCTTCGATATGAAGAAGGGCTACATCCTGCCGGACGACATATATCCGGTCATAGTCGGCTTCTCGGACGGCTCGAACCGCAAGGCGGCGGCCCTCGCCAAGGAGAAGGGATACCCGTTCGTCCTGGGGATCGCGCCCCAGACCGCGATAAAGGAGGGGACGAAGAAGCTGGATGCGTGGGTCTCGTTCATAAGGAGCGCGAAGCCGAACGCCATCGGAGAGGTCGGTTTGGACTACAAATGGGCCGAGACACGGGAGCATGTCGATTCCGAGCGGACGGCGTTTTCGGCGATGATAGCCCTCGCCAAGGAGATGGGGCTCCCCCTAGTCATCCATTCGCGCAACAATCCCAACGAGAACGGCCTCCCGAAAGATGCGGTCGAAGACATACTCGCGATGCTGATGGGGGAGAGGTTCCTGATGCATTTCTTCTCCGGGACGGCGGAGCAGGCCGAGGCGATAGTAAGGATGGGAGGGTATATATCGGTCGCCCATATGCGCTCGAAAGAGAAGAGGAAAGTGATTAATAGCGTTCCCCTCGATAGGTTGCTTATCGAGAGCGACGCGCCTTATGTCGGCAGGACGCCGGAAAGCATAAGGGGGGCGGCCGCTTATATCGCAGAGGTCAAGGGGATATCCGTGGAAGAGGCCGCAGAAGCGACCGCGCGCAATGCGATGGCGTTTTTCAGTTTCAGGTTGTAGGCATGTTCGGTTTGAAATCGATTTTCGGCGGAGATGTGAAGGACAAGGCGACCGTGAAGAAGGACAGGCCGGATATCGCCCTGCTGGTCGACGGGCCGAACATCATAAGGAAGGCCTTCAACGTGGACCTAGGCGAGATAAAGCGCGAGCTCGCCAAGCACGGCAACATAAAGATCGCGAGGATATACCTCGACCAGTACGCTTCCGAGAAGCTGATCGAGGCGATGGTGAACCAGGGCTTCGAGGTCATCATAACCACAGGCGACGTGGATGTCACGATGGCCATAGAGGCGATGGAATACGTGCTCGATCCCGGGATAGACACGATCGCCCTCATGACGAGGGACACGGACTACCGGCCGGTGCTTGTCAAGGCCAAGGCGCGGGGCAAGAAGACGATGATAATCGCCACAGACGTGGGCTTCAGCGCGGCCTTGCGCAACACGGCGGACAAGATCCTGATCTTCAAGGGCCCGGGCCGGATAGAGACGATCGTGAATGCCGAGTGACGCCGTGGATGAAGCAACTTTATAAACCCTATCGTCTCACATAAGAGAACTTTATTTTTGAGGTGAAACTATGCCAGAGAGAAGACCGTTCGACGTGCTCAACAGCTCGCTGAACAACACCGTCATCATCGGTATGAAGGGCGGATACGAGTTCAGGGGAGTCATGGTGGCTTACGATGTGCACATGAATATCGTGCTCGAGAAGGCCGAGCAGCTCGTCAACGGCGAAGTGAAAAGGGGCGTCGGCACCGTGCTCCTGCGCGGAGACTCCGTCACGTTCATATCGCCAGCTTGATTTTTTCTTTCATTTCTGGTTCGGTCCGAGGCGGCCGGGGCTTCCCGGCTGCCGGATTTTGAAAACCCGGGCTCGTAGCTCAGTTTGGACGGCGATCCGTCCAAATCGCTCCGATCCCGCATTAACCGGGCTCGTAGCTCAGCAGCAGAGCGCTCCCTTGGCATGGGAGAGGCCGGGGGTGCGAGTCCCCCCGAGTCCATGATTCCTTTTTTCGACTTATGGATAGCGTCAGCTAAACCTCACGAATCATGGACGGGAAGTGAACGAGCAGAGCGAGCTCACAACAAGTCCATTTTCCCTTTTACAATATGATTAGCCTTGGACATGGGCTTCTTTCAGGCGCAGTAGAACAGTCGTGCCCTTACCGGGCTCGCTCTTCTCGACCATCAGCATCCCGCCCATCTTCTCTGCGAGCTTCCGGCAGTATCCGAAGCCGATGCCGTGCTCACCCTCTTCGGTCTTGGTGGTGACCGGGATGCCGGAGTTCAGCTTGCCCATCACGTCTTCGTCCATGCCGCACCCGAAGTCTGTGAAGCGGAGCTCGATGAAACCCCCGATTTTCGTCGCGGAGACCTCTACCCTGGTTTCGGCCCCGGCGAGCTCGCTCGCGCGCTTGACATTAGAAATGATGTTTGCTGCTATCAGGCTGAAGAAGATCGGATCTGTTTGGACAGATGCGCGGGCTGTCGAGGCTTCGAGCGTCCGCCCAACCTGGACCAACCCACTCGAACATAGCCCGACTTGGTATAGCAAGCTAAAGGCATGCCTGGGATTGCCTAAAGGCCGCTCTTCAGGGGTGGTCGCTACCCTGACAGAAATCATAGCGGGGGTGAAGTTTCCCTCACTTTTCATCAGCATCTCGAGATGGTCGCAAAGCATGGATCCGAACGTGATGGCGCGATTCAGATGGAATCGGAATAACTCTTCATTTTCACTGCCGATAACCAAGGGGAAATCTGCGCGCATGGCAGGAAGGCTGGACCTTAATGTCCCGATGATCGGCAATGCGGCATCTTTTATCGCGGCGATATTTGGTTCGCCGGTTTCTATGTTCTTTAGCCGCTCTCTGACTTCCCGCGGAAAGCGGCAAAGGCCGAATCCGCCCCTATCAGGATTCCCTTCCGAAATCATCTGGAGGGATGAGAGCAGAATAAAAGAATCCGCGGCGACCATCGAGGAGGAATCCCGGCTGGTGGCGAGCTTATTGCGGAGAACGTGCAGCGAGTTCCCTATCTCATGGTTGACTGCAGTAATAAAAATCGTGAACCATTCCTTGAATTGGGCATCGGACATCTTGGCAGAGCTGGCGAGGGGGGATATGTTCCGGAAACCTCGCTCTGCCCTTTGGCATGCGGGCTCGCCGGCAGTAAGCCTCGTAGTCATAAATATATGCTAAGTATAACTAATTAAAAAGATATCGTTATACGTCACTGTTCTATCGTTTGTAAGCCACGTAGATGTCCGCTTCGATCATCACGCTGTCCTTGTAGTAGTGGTGGGTGAAATACAGGTTTCCCGCATCGTCCAAGGTAGGTTCTCCCGCGAACTGCGAGACGATGAGCTCCGGCTCCTGCCACTTCCCGTCCGCCCCCTTCATCGAGCGGAATAGGGCGGGACTGCCCAGGTAGAACCTCGTTATCCAGAGCTCGGTCCCGTCTGAGCTGACATACGGCCACCCTTCGTTTTCAGCGGTGTTGACGATATCCACGCTCTCGGGCTCCTGCCATGCCCCGCCCGCCTTCCGCGTCACCCAGACATCATACTGCCCCTTCCCGCCAGAGCGCGGGGAGTGGAAATACAGCTCGGTTCCGTCCGAGGTTATGTGCATCTCTCCGACTTCGTATGATTTTAAGACAGGATCGACCGGTTTCCAATCAGTCCATTCTCCATTTGTTGATTTGGCGGTGAACAGGTTGACCCCGGTATAGCCCTCCCTTGCTGAGCAGAACCATATCGTATCGCCCTGCACGAACTCGCATCCATCCAAGGCAAGCTTTCCATCATCCTGCAAAATCACGCGCTCGGGCTTGGACCAGCCACCGGGCGTCTTCTGCGAGACCCAGATGCCGGTGGCGTTATCGAGCAGTTGTTTTTCCACCGGGACCCGGACATCGGGGGTGAAGAAGATGTAAAAGGTCTGCCCATCAGGCATGATGAACGGCGAATCCTCCGCCCCTGCGGAGTTCAGCAGGCCAGGGGCCGGAACCGGAGATAACCATTCGTCCGAATGAAGTATTGGCGGGTAGATATCGGTCTCGGGCGTCATCTTCACAGCTTCGGAGGGGATGACATCCTCGCGGTCCGGGACGATGAGCGGGACGGGTTGCGGGTTTTGTTGGTTTTGGGTTTGGGGTTGCTGGTTTTGGTTTTGCGGGTTCGAAGCGCAGCCGAAAAGAAGGATCAGCAATATCGGGAAAAGGAAGATTTTTTTCATGAGGGAGATATCCCGGCAGGGTTTATAGCCCTTGCCGGCATCTCGAAAAAGAATAACCGGAATTCAATAGCAGCGGCGCCCATCAGGGACGTGCAAGGCCTGCAGGAGCGCGTTCAATGCCCTGAGCTTTTCGAGCGGAATCGCACCCGAAACCTCCTGGAATTCTGCTCTCGCCGCTTCGACCAACGCCAGGACATTCTCAGGCGTCCCGTATCCGGTCACGACATCTGTCCCGGAGCTGACCAGAAGGCTTTGCGCAGGCACGCGAAGCGTGCGCTCGTCTTGGCCCCGGCCGCCTGTTGGCATGCTCGCGACTTTTACGGCATTACCCTCGGATCCGGCTTCGACTGCCACCCCGAAGCCAAGGTCGGGCCGGGAGACGCCGCCGACGCCCCAAAAGTTACCGCACCAGTCGCCGACGCAGTTGCGGGCAAGAGGCCTTACTCCAACGCCGGTTTTTCTCAAAAGCCATCTTTTTTCATATTCCGAAAGTTGATGAGCTAATTCCGGTGGAACGGCCAAAGGCACCCTCGTTGCTTCATCAACCTTGCCGCATTCGCCAGTCTCTTGGATAAACGGCGTCAATATGACTGGTTTTCCTTTAGGATGAACGACCACTTTGCCTTTTTCCTGTATATTTCCTGGAACAAGAAGCAAACCGACTCCTTTTCTTCCAACAGCTTCCTCAGGAACGTATTTTGCTGGAACAGTCCAGCCCGTTTCCGAGTCGACGACATCTTTTCCTTTCTTGAATTTGCCACCGTTTTCAGGATGGACAAGGATCTCAAGCGCCCATGCGGGATAAATCTCTCCCACTTCCTTCCAGCGGTCTGTTCTGACCAGATAATCATCGTGCAGGACGTTAGAGGGCAGTTTCATGCCTTTCTTTGCTGCAAGTCTTCGCGCTTCCAGATATCCGGCCGTGCAACCCAACGGCACGATCTTTCTTTGAGGAGTTGTCATATTTCCACCCAATCGATGTCTTACCATGGTTCCAAGAGCTTAAAAAAATACCGATTATCACAATACCAAAGCCAATAGCCCCACAGGCATCTCGAAAAAGAAAAACCGGAATTCAATAGAGACGGCGCTCATCAGGGACGTGCAATGCCTGCAGAAGCGCGTTTAATGCCCTGAGCTTTTCAAGAGGGAACGCTCCGGAAAGCTCCTGGAATTCAGCCCTCGCCGCTTCGACCAACGCCAGGACATTCTCAGGCGTCCCGTATCCGGTCACGACATCTGTTCTGGGGCTGACCAGCAGGCTTTCGACAGGCACGCGGAGCATGCGCTCGTCTGGGCTTTGAACGCTCGCTGGCATGCCCGGAATCATTGCGGCATCGCTCTCGGAATCGGTTTCGACGGCCACCCCAAAACCGTCGTCGGGCCGGCAGTTGCCGTCGACGTTCCGCCTGCAGTAGCCGTCCCAGAGGTTGACGCGGTTGCGGGCAAGAGGCCTTACACCTGCGCCATCAACACGAAAGAGCCACCTTTTCTCCTCCTCTGATTGTGGCTCTAGAGCAAGCGGAACCCGCGTGTTTTCATCAACCTTCCCGCAATCCCCGTTTTGCTGGATGAACGGATGCAGAACGACGATCGAAGCTGGGATAACAATGACCTTGCCCCTTTCTTCTCGGACATCATCCGGATCGACGAACAGACCGACCCCTTTTCGGAATACATCCGCATCGACAAATCTCGGATCGGTAAGATATTTTGCCGGGAGGCGCCAGCCGGTCTGAGAATCCACAACGTCTTTTCCATTAACGAATACGCCATTTTTTTCTGGGTGGACGACCAGTTCCCTCATCCACGCCGGGTGGAGCCCTTCTAATCTCTTCCACCCATCTGTCCTGACCAGGATATCATCGTGCAGGACATGGGAGGCCAACTTCATGCCTCTGGCCTTGGCCATTTCTTGCGCTTCCAGATAACCAGCTTTGCAGCCTAACGGCACAATCTTTCTTATAGAATCAGTCATATTTCCACCTCATAGAGGTCTTGTCATTGTTTACTACTGCTTAAATATATACCTATTATAACAAAAGCAGAAGCTGAAGGCGGACCCGGCATCAAGTTTTTTAACCTGCCCTGAGATTAACCGGACGGTCGAAAGTTAATGGTATTCATCTCACGCCTTAAATTGAGGAATTTCAAGTCCTTCAAGGCAGCCGATATCCAGCTTCCCAAGACGTTCATCTGCTTCGCGGGGCCAAACGGCAGCGGCAAGTGTGTCGTAGGCGACACAGAGGTATATCTGTCAGACGGAACTGTTAAGCCGATACGTGATCTCATCGACGAAGCTATGGCCAAGGGCGATGTCGATATGATGGATGACGGCTATATCGCCCAGTTCCACGATTCGCCTGCCGTCCTTTCCCTGAATGCTAAAACCATGAAAATCGAGAAAAAAAGAATCGCGGCATTCGTGAAGAGGAAGGCGCCCGAAAAGCTGCTTTCCGTGAGGACGCGCTCGGGAAGGAAGATAACCGCGACAGAGTACCATCCGTTCTTCATCCTGCAAGGGGATAATATCAAACCCATCAGGGCGGACCAGCTGAAAAGGGGGGTGCGGGTAGCGATACCGCGGAGATTGCCATCTGAGACCGCAGACCCGCTTTTCCTGGACCTGCTCGATTCGATAGGGCCAGAGGACAACATCTACATCCCATACGATGAGAAGATAGCGGCGATCATCCAGATGAAGAAGGGGCAAATGAGTTGGGCCTCATTTGAGAGGACGACAGGCCTTCCTCAAAGAAGCCTCGGCAGCTTCATCTATGGAAAGCAGTCCATCCTGTTTTCGTCCCTGGTGCGGGCCCTCAGGCACTGCGGCCTGCAGGACCTTGAGATAGCAAACGCAATCCCATTAGCCAAATCAGATGGCAAGGAGATATTCAGGTTTCCTTGGCGCAATTCAGACGGTTTCTGCAGGTTCCTGGGCTATCTTCTTGCCGAGGGAAGCGTCAGCAGGTCAAACAACCAAATCAGGTTCACAAATGCGACCGAGGAGGTCGTAGCTGATTTTATTGCGTTGGCCAAGGGATTGTTCGGCCTGGAGCCCCATATCCACAGATACAAGAAAGGGACATATGACGTGATAATCAACAGCGTCGGGTTAAGAAATGTCCTCCTCAGGTTCGGCATGTCATACGGAGGAAGCGGTGAAAAGTCGGTCCCGGAGATGCTTTTCAGGCACAGCACGGATGAAAACCTCGCGAATCTCCTCAATGGGCTGTATTCGGGGGACGGATACGTCTCTAAAGCAGGGACGATAGAGCTCACCCTCAAAAGCGAAGGGCTGATCAAAGCTGTGGAAAGGATCCTCCTCAGGTTCGGCATCGTTGCCAGGACGAAAAGATGCGTGAAGCGGGAGACCAGGACGGGATTCCGCGGAGAGTACCTGAAGACGTCGGTAAACGATACCGAAAGCGTCGAGGCCTTCAGCAAGCGGATCGGGATGGTGCATAAACGTCGCATGGAAAGGCTCCAAGGCGCTGCGGGCAAAAAAGCGAATCCCAACGTGGATCTGATCGAAGCGAACGGCTTGGTGAAGAAAGCCGTCGCAGAACTCGGTGTCAGCGTCAAAAAATCGAAAAAGGAGTTTCCAAGATTGGATTCGTATTGTTACAACCAATGCCTGCCATCCCGCCATGGAATCAAGCATCTTATTTCAAGGGCATTGCGACCGGTCGCGATACAAAAGAGCATCCAGAGCGGATCTCTCGCCGTCCTGGAGACGCTTTGCGAATCGGATATCTTCTGGGATGAGATAGAAAGCATAGAGGAGATAGCTCCGCGGGAAGACTGGGTATACGACCTAACAATCGCAGAGCACCACAATTTCATCGCGAACGGGATATTCGTGCACAACAGCAACCTATGCGATGCCATCCGCTTCGCCATGGGGGAGACCAGCCTCCGCTCGCTGCGCGCCAAGAAGGTCCGCGACCTCATATACGCCGGAAGCAAGAGCGCTGAGGTGATCCTGCATTTCGGCAGCGACAACGGCGGCGAATCCTACGAGATAAAACGCGCGATCCGCGAGGATGGGAAGATACGCTACCGCTTGAACGGCAAGCGCACGACAAGGAGCACGATACACGAAACCCTGAACCGCCACAACCTGGACGAGAGCGGCCGGAACACGGTCGCCCAAGGCGAGGTCCAGCGCATCATCAGCATGAACGGCAAGGAGAGGCGCGGCATCATCGACAGCGTCGCAGGGATCGCCGATTTCGAGGCAAAGAAGAAGGAGGCCTTGGGCGAACTTACGACCGTGGAGGGGCGCATCCGCGAGGCGAGGGTCGTGCTCGGGGAGAGGAAGGCTTTCCTGGACGAACTGGGCAGGGAGAAAGAGGTCGCGATCAGGTACCTGGGCTCCAAGAAGACGCTCACAAACGCCAAAGGGACATTGCTAAAGAGCGAGATCGAGAGGAACGAGAAGGACCTCTCCGAAGCGATGAAGGGCGAGGAGAAGCTGATCTCCGCCCGGACCGCCAAGGAAAAAGACGCGGCGCAGCTCGAAGGGGAGTTCGCGCAGGTGGACGCCAAGAGGGCGCACGCCAGCTCAGAGATCCAGGGCAGGCAGAAGACCAACGCGCTCATCCGTAGGCTGGAGGAGCTCAAGGCCTCCATCGGTTCGAAGAGACAATTGGTAGAGGACCGGGAAGGGGCCATCAAAACGCTCAAAGCCGAGCATTCAGCACTCGAGATGGAGTCCGCCAAAGAGAAGGAGATCATCAACGCCCTCGAGAAGGAGCTGCTCGCCCAAAAGGCCCAGCATGAGAAGGCGGAGGCGGACCTCGCCGCCGCCGGCGGACCATCCGAGGACAAGGCCGTCACCGATATTAGGAAGGCGCTGGCCAAGGAGGAAGAGGCCCTCGTATCAGCCAAAGAGAAGCTCCTGCTCCTCGATTCCGAGATCTCGGCCAAGAGACAGCTCATCGAGGCCAAGATGGAGGAGGGAAGGGCATCCTGCCACAGGGCTTCGAGGAAGAGGAAGGGGAAGACATCGGCTCATTGCGCAAGGAAGCGGCCAGGCTCACAAAGGAGCTGGAGAGCTCGTTTTCCAGGATAAAGGAGATCAACTCCCAGATGGGGGATCTGGACCGCCAGATGCTGGAGCTCAAGGAGAAATCATCCATATTCAGGGTGCGCCAATCGCCGCAGCTGGCGAACCCCGCGCTCAGCTTCATCGCGGAACTCGCCAAGGACAAGAATAGCGGGATCTTCGGGACTGTGGCAGACCTGATAACATTCGACGCCAAGCACGCCCAGGCCGTGGAAGCCGCGGGGGGCGCGAGGCTGCTATACATAGTCGTCGACGGGGTGGACACCGCCACGGAGACGATCGACAAGTTGAAGAGGGCCAAGGCCGGAAGGGCCACATTCATACCCCTTGATACCATCCGGACGAACGCGCCCGCCAAATCGGGCGCTTTCTCTTCCGTCATGGACGTGATAGAATCCAAGGCCGGGATCAGGAGGGCCGTGGAATACGTTTTCGCGGACACGCTGCTTATCGACACCGTCTCTGATGCCAAGAAGCTGGGGATAGGCTCAGGCAGGATGGTGACATTGGAAGGCGAGATATTCGAGCGCTCCGGCGCAGTTAGCGGAGGCAGGACGCAGAGCAGCCTGCTCAGCGCGAATGCGCTCCGCAAGATAGAGGACGAATTGAACGATGTGAAATCCACCAAAGACAGCTTCATGGCCGAGCTCTCGTCCATCAGGGAGGGGGAGAACCAGGTCCGCGCAGAGCGGTCCAGGATAGAGGTCAGGATCAAGACCCTGGAGCTCCAATCGAAGATGGCCGAGGACAAGCGGAAGGAGAACGAGCACCTATTCAAACGGAAAGAGCAGCTGTCATCCGAGATCAAGGCATTGGAGAAATCAGTAGGCGAGAGGCTCGGGGAGAAGGATGGCCTCGCAGAACGCTTGTCCGCCCTGGAGAAGGGCGTCGCGGATATGCGTAAAAAACTCGAAGACACTGAGAACGACCATCGGAGGCACACGGAGGAGAGCTCGAAGAGGAGGGCTGAACTGAGCGGAAAGGCCTCGTCATTGAAAGCGGGCATAGAAGGCAGGGAAAAAGAGATGGCATTGCGCAGGAAGGAGTGCTCGGCCAAGGAAGAGAGGCTGAAAAAATCCGCGCATGAGGAGAAGGAGACGAGGTCCAAGATAGCCGAGACGTTGAAGCAGATAAAGGCCGACGAGGGCGAACTCTCGGCGCTCGAGGAGAGGATAAGCTCGGCCAGCAGGGAGATAGAAAAACTCTTCGAGCAGCTCAAGGGCTTTGAAGCCGATCTCCAGGAGCTCGGGAAAAGGCGCGGCGAATTGAGGCTCGAATCAGACCGGATAAGCCGGGATATGAACCAGCTCACTGTGAAGAAGGCGACGGCCACGACGAGGCTGGAAGACCTGAGGGCTGAGTATTCCGCCTATTCCGATGCGGAACCCATAAAGGCGGCCAAGGACGAGCTCCTGAAGATGGTCGCCGAGTCCGAACGGACGCTCGCGGAACTGGGCAACGTGAATATGGCATCGATAGACATGTTCGACAAGAAGAAGGCCGAGATCGACGAGGTCGAGGACCGCATAGGCAAGCTGGATACCGAGCGCGAGGCCGTGATGGGCATGATCAGCGAGATAGACGAGCACAAGAAGGACGCCTTCTTCGAGACGTTCCAGGCTGTGAGCGAGAATTTCTCCAAATTGTTCAAGCACATCAACGTCGGCCAGGGACACCTGTATCTCAGCGACCCGTCGAACCCCTTCGAGAGCGGATTGTTCATCAAGCTGCGGAGGAACAACCAGGAGCACTCGCTCGATGCCTTATCAGGCGGGGAGAAGACACTGGTCGCATTGATGTTCGTCTTCGCGCTGCAGTTGTTCAAGCCGGCCCCGTTCTACATCTTGGACGAGGTCGATGCGGCATTGGACAAGCCGAATTCAAAGAACCTGGCCGACCTTGTCGCGCAGATGAGCAGGGACAGCCAGTTTATCATGGTCACGCATAATGACACCGTGATGTCGAGCTCCGAATCGGTGATCGGCGTCACGAAAGCTGAAGGCGCATCCAAGCTGGTGGGCATAAAGCTCAGGCAGGCGATAGCGCAACAAGGATGATATGATGAAAACGACAAAAAGGGCACTTTTCGTAGGGAGGTTCCAGCCGTTCCACCACGGCCACTATTATGCGATCAAGAAACTGCTCAAGAAGTTCAAGGAAGTGGTCGTGGTCCTGGGGAGCTCCGAGAACTCCTTCAGCCCCGAGAACCCGTTCACCTGCGGGGAGAGGCTGGAGATGATGAGGGTATGCTTCTCCAAAGAAGACCTCGCCCGCATGATCATCGTGCCGGTACCGGATGTCAATGACAACCGCATCTGGGTGGAGCACGTCTTCAACCACATACCCGCCGTTGAAGAGGTCTATTCCAACAACCAGCTGGTGAAGATGCTTTTCTCCAAGCACGGCATCCTGGTCAGCCATATCGAGTTCTACGACCGAGGGCCCAAGGAAGGGTCCAACATCAGGAAGATGATGGCGGACGGCGACCGCAACTGGACAAAGCACGTGCCGTCCAAGGCCGTCGAGGTCCTTGATGCGGTGGAAGCCGAGGACCGGATGAAGAAGCTCGTCAGGATGGGAGCGAGACACGTTTGACCGATATGACCCGGTCCCCCAGCACGAGCAGGCTCATGTTCAGCTGGACCGATGCGTCCTCATCCAGCCTCTCATCAGTCTCGAAAGAGAGCGTATCGGACCCCATCTCATAAGGCGGATCCACCAGCCTCAGCGTGTACTGGTAGGTTGAGGTTTCCGGGGTATATGTCCAGTCGGGCGCCTCCATCGATTTTATCGTCAGCGAGGAATCCGGAAGCGTGAAGGGGGTGTCCTGGAAGTTCGAGCCGAGCTGGGTCAGGTTGTCGAACGATGGTTCCACCTGCGCGCTGCCCGCGTCGATATAGACGATATACGGGAACTGCTTCTTCGCCATGACCTGCCCTACGGACAGCGGCGGGGAGAAAACGATGGAATCGACCTTGTCGTAGTCCGCTTCCCCGAAGCGGGAGAGGTTCCCGAGCGATGCCCGCTCCCCCCAGGGGATCGAATAGGTGAATATCATCGAATCCAGCGATTCCACCTCCGCATCCAGGAGGATGTCCACCGGGCTTAGGAGCAGCGAGGCGGAGGAGTAGTCTATTATCTGCCCTGATGCTACGACCGCCAGCATCGAGACCGAGACGTCGGAATCCGCGTCGAGAAGCGGCTCCGCGACCACGCGGACGACGTTGCCGAGCAGGCTCGCGTTTGTGATGCCTTCAGCGGTCTCCACCTGGATCGGGCCGTTCACTACGATATTGGCGATCGCGAAACAGGAAATGTTGCGCTCCCTGAGCCAGGCTGCGGTCGGGAAGACGTCGTCGCGGGTGTCTGTCTGCACGGCTATGATGTCCGTCTGGGTCTTGACGTCCAGGACCCCGGGGAGCATCCTCAGTTCGCCGATCACCTGCTGGTCTGAGTCAGTAGGGAGATAGAGGACCGGATCGTATGTGCGGATGGTGCCGTTGAAGACCGCCATGCCGGTGGCGTTCTTGCCGGGATCGACGTCCGGCGTGTCGATTGTCCTCCCGCCGCCGAACGCGAATGGCTCGATGATGAACAGGAGCACCATCGCTACGGCGATGACTATAATCACGGTATTCTTGAGTTCCATAATCCGCCTCTGCAGTGGTATGATTGAATAAACGTGAACTACCCACGGCTGAAGCCGTGGGCTTCCTGTTTCAGTGAAGATACTTGCCCGTCATATTTATAACGGGTAGGGGTCTCTTCTCCGCAGGCTTGACTTTCCAGAGTTCCGCCGGTAGCTCTTTGGAGTATATTTATCGCTGCGTTGAGGTCCCTATGCATAGATGCCCCGCATGGGCACTCATGCCACCTCTCCGCAAGCGATTTCTTCCGTATCAGACCGCAGCTGCTGCACATCTGTGTGGTATGAGCAGGATTGACCAGCACTACTTCGCAACCAGCTTCTTCCGCTTTGTATGCGATCATACTGGCGAACTCCGCCCAACTGCAGTCTAATATCCCTTTCGCAAGGAATCCCTGCGCCAATCCTTCGTTGTTGAGGGCTTCCACTGCTATGAGCGCATATTTATTCACGAGAACACGACTGGCTTTGTGAAGGAAATCACGTCTTTTGTTTGTGAGTTTTTCATAAGCTACGGCGACGTCCTTCCGGGCTTTGGCTCGGTTCAGGCCCCCTTTCTTTTTCTTCGACATTCGTCTCTGGGCAAGCCTCAGCCGTTCTTCTGCCAATCTCAGATATCGTGGATTTTCTATTTTTGAGCCGTCGCTCAGGTGAGCGAATGTCTCTATGCCCAGGTCAAGGCCGACACTTTTCCCGGTCTTCCTCAGGACTTCCGGAGCTTCGGCTTCCGAGGTAAAAATGGCAAACCATTTTCCGGAAGGCATTTTCTTTATCGTCAGGGTTTTGATTCTGCCTCGAAGCAGCCTGTGTTTCTTGATCGCGATGCCTCCGATACCTGAAAGCTCAAGACGTTCGGTCAGTTTGAAGCCGAATTGGGGATATGTGAAGGACTTGACACGTTCAATCGACTTGAATCTGGGAAACCCAGCTCTTTTGCCGGCTTTTTTCTTCGACATCATCCCTTTCAGGGATTTTGAAAGTCGGTCAGCGACGTTCTGAGCGACTTGGGAGAAGAGAGGGCGTTCTTTTGTCAAAAGATAGAGCTCCTTTCTTGTCGGGAATTTCCCAGATTCGTTATAGTATGCTTTTGTGTATTCAAGAAGGGTGTTCCAAAGAGTCTTGCATTCGTACAGATAAGTGTCCAGGCTCTTTTGCTGGGCTTTGGAAGGGTACAACCTGTAGCGCCATGCTCTATTCATCCCCATGAAAAGGGTTGGCGCAAACCTTCTTTATAAAGAAAAGCCAGGTTCATTTCCGCAGCCCTTTTATCCCGCGGCAGGGAACCGCGGTTCCCTGCGCCCCATTGATGGGATGCCGTTCGATAGGGCGGCTGAAGCCGTGTCTCTCATGCCCTTGTCAAGATCGACACTTCGATCTTGATCATGCTCAGGCTCGGAACGCCGACCCTGACATCTCAGAAGGATTTCCCGGGCTGGTTCAATTAAAAAACACGGCGTCCGTTTCTATCCGTATGTGCCAGCTGTGTGAAAAGGCCAGGGGATCGCCTTCGTATATATCCCTGATCAACGGGATGTTCGAGGAGGACAAGGCGAGGGTGGAGCGATCCAGGATCGCGGCAGAAAGCCTGTCCCTGATAAAAAGGGGCGTCTACAGCTCCATGAACTGGCCGGTCAAGCTCCCATACCCGATGTTCGAGGCGAGGGCGGCCTTCGCGGTCCCGAACAACTATTTCCAGGTCATCATGCTCGATGGCGAGAGGCTCGGCAACAGCTTCGCGCACGGGGCCATGCGTTCGCTGTTCTTCGCGGGGGAAAGGCTCGTCGTATTCTCCAAATCCGTGAATTTCAGGGACGGGTCGGAGTTCTTCACATCGTTCCTCCTGCTGCACCTGGATAAGGGCGAATACGAGGCGCGGATGGGCGCCGGAGATATCCGGATCAGCGCGGATATCGAGAAGCCCCTCAAGAACCTGGTGACCGGCCAGGTGGAGAGAAGGCGCGTCTCCTTCACGTTCATACACCAGTCGGTCGAGAACAAGATAGTCTCCAAGGAGCACGCCGCGGCATCGGCCAGGTTCAAGAGCGTCTATGACCGGTATGCCGGTGCCCAGGCCAAATCCGCGTCGATGGATATCGAAGGATATGCGATAACCGTCCCGCATTTCTCTCCGCACCCGTATATGCTCCAGACGCGCAGGGATTTCGGCTTCTTGGAGAACAAGGAGTTCCAGCTCCACGCGGCGGACTATTTCAAGGCGCACCTTGGCGGCTCATGAGCCCCCCATATGGGCGAGGAGCTTTTTCACCGGGTCCATGCCGTCTGCCGTCTTCTTATAGACCCCGAGGCGCTTTTCATCCAGGGTCCGGGAAAGGTCCATCGCGGCGCGCAGGCTCTCGCCGTCCATCGCCCGCTCGTCGAGCTTCACCCCGACCCCGAGCCGCTCGAGCATCGTCGCGTTGTTCACCCGCTCGGAATATGTCTGGTCGACGACCGCGATGACCCGCTTCCCGTATGAGAGGGCTTCCATCATCGTGCTGTGCCCGCCATGGCATAGGACCATCTCCGCATCCGCGTAATACGGCAGCAGGTCCGGCACATCGCTTCCGTATATCGCATCGTCGCCGAGGACGGAGCGGGCCTGCTTCTCCAGCTTTCCGACCACGACGGCCGTTTTCCTGTGGCTCCGCTTCCGGGGCTTCTTCACGAGCGGCCCGAGGAATACCAAGCGCGATGAGAGATCCAGGTTCAGTGCGCTGATAGCGAGTGGCGGGGGGAAATCAGGCACGAATATCCCGTCAGCCGTCTTTAGGAGCGAGGTCATCGCAGAAGCGGCGACCCTCCTGCTGATGGCGTCCTGCACCCCGGCCATGGAGGATGTGTCGTTGGTGATATAGACCGCCTTTTTGCCCAGCAGTTTGGCCGCCGCGAGCACCAGGGGAGCCCCGTCTACTATGATCGTATCGGCCTTGGCGAAATGCTTCCGTAGCGATGCCATCACGCCGGAATCCAGGAACCTGGGGAGCTCGGCGTAGTTCGCGATTATCCTGGCTTTTTCCGATACGCTCTTTATGACATACGGGGCCGGGACCTCGATATGCTCGATGCGGAGCCGCCTGCAGCACTCGGCCCCCTTGCCGAAGGTCATTATCGGGATGCCGAGGGCCTCTGCGATCATGCGGTCCCTTGCGACATGGCCGTAGCCGTTGCCTTCCGAGAATATGAGCGCCTTCATGACGATGATTCTGCGCCAGGTATATAAAACCTCAGTGCCGCTCCAGCTTGTGCTTGCGGTTCTCGAAGATAGGGATATAGAGCAGGAGCGCCGCCCCCTGGAAGAGCAGGGCGGCCTGGATGGAATAGTTGACGATGATGAGGTGCGCGGCGAGTATCCCGCTCAGCCGGCCCAGGTTCAGCATGATCTCCCTTCCGACCATGGTTGATGCGAGGTCCTTGGAATTGTCGACCGCCAATGCGAAGGGGAGCGGGAAGAATATCCTGCTGAAGAGGCCCACAAGGCCGGAAGCCAGGAAGAAGAGCATGATGCCATCCGCCAGGCTGGCAAGGACCGCTGAGAGCGCGAACATGAGGACGACCGGCAGGATGAAGCCCCGCCTTTTTTCCGCCAGGTCGGACATCTTCGCCGTGACGAACATCGCGGCGACCGCGAAGATGGTCAGCAGTGAGTTGAACGCCCCTATCTCGAATGGCTTGTCCGTGAAAAGCAGGAGCATCACCGGAAGCGTCACCGAGACCATCACCATCCCGGCGAACCCCTCCAGGAAAAACATCGTCTTCAAGCCGGATATCGCCTTCAGGCTTCCGAGGTAGCTGCAGGGGTACCGGCGGTTCTCTATCTTTGGGAATGCGAGTGCTGCTGCAGCCAGGAAGACGAGGGCGGATAATGCGAAAAGGACCGGGAATCCGAATGATTGGGCGAACCAGCCGGAGAGGAACGGGAGCAGGAGCGAGGTGATCGGGCTTATCGCATAATACAAGGCCCCGAGCTGGGCGTTGTTGCCCTTCCTGTGCTCGAAGTACATCGTGTTGAAAGGCACCCAGAAGATGAAGCAGGTCGTCCCGGAAAGGAACAGATGGACGAATCCGGCATAGGGCATCGGAAGGAGGAACAGCGAGAGTATGGACAATGCGGAGATGACGAATCCGGCGATCATGAAGTTTTTGACCGTGAATCCGCGGAACAGCGGGATCGTCAGCAGGGAGGCCAGATAGACGAACGCCGAGGAGAGGAAGATATCCGCTATCGGCATGCCTGAATTGAAAAGGTAGACGTAGAGCATGGAGGAGACCGGGCTCCATGCGGCCACCCACAGGATGTAGACCAGGAGGAGGTCCTTGAAACCGTGCTTCGGCTTGGTTCTGGCTTGCATGGAGGATCTACCAGATCATCTTGCGAAAAAGGAATAGCCGAGCAGCTTGTAGGCGAGTTTCGCTGCGAAGAACTCGGACTGGACAGACCCGGGGATCGGGAGGAGCTCGACGACATCGAAGCCGACGATCTTTTTCTTCTGGGATACCTGCTTGAGGAGCTTGAGGGCCTGGGCCCACTTGAGGCCCCCAGGTTCAGGGGTGCCTACCCCGGGGCAGTCGGCAGGATCGAAGCCGTCCAGGTCGATCGAGACGTAGACCTCGCCAGTGAGCTGCGAAATGATTTTCTTCTCGTCGAAATCAGGGGCCCAGTGGATATGATCCTCGATCTTGGCCTTCTTGATATGATCGAGCTCTTCCCTGCACACGCTCCTGATGCCCACATGGACGGTGGTTTTTACGGATTCGCGGATCCTCCTCATCGCGCATGCGTGGTTGTATTTCGTCCCTTCGTATTCATCGCGGAGGTCGGCATGGGCGTCTATCTGCAGGACCGAGAGGTCTTTGTGCTTTTTTGAAAGAGCGCGTACCATGCCGACGCTCACCGAATGCTCGCCCCCGAACATCACCGGGAATTTGCCGGCTTCTAGCACCTCATCCGCCTGCTCTTCCACGCGCTTCACTGTCTTTTCAGCGGATCCCATATCCGGCTCGAGCTCGTCAAGGGTGTGGATGCCCAAATCGAAGGCTGCTTCCCTGTCCAGTTCGCGGTCGTAGAACTCGACCTGCCTGCTCGCGGTGATTATCGCATGCGGGCCGTACCTGGTCCCGGCCATGAACGATGTCGTCCCGTCGTAGGGGACCTGCATCACCGCCACTTTGCTCTCATCTAGCCTGCACTGGTATCCCATGAACGCATAAGGGGCCCTGACGTGTGTGAATGCCATCATGATGATTCAACATATCAGCTTTTTTAGCCTATCCAAGGACTGCCGGGGGGACTCGATGGTGTTCAGGAGATAGACGGGCGCCCTGCGGAACAATTCGGAATAGAACGCCTTCCTCGATTTCAGTTTCGCCTTGCTCCTCACCAATTGATGGGGATTGCAGAAATCGTTCTTCAGCATGAATTCCAGCGCCTGCTTAGGAGATAGCTTCTGGAGGATTGGCAGCTTCTTGTCACGGGTGAGCAGGACGGTGAGCGAGAGCTCGGATTCGTTTTGGGTCCGGTCGGAACCTAGAAGCCTTTTCACATCTATCACCGCCCGGTCCTCGCAGTCGCGCTTCACGCCCTTGAGCTGTTTCGCGTATTGGGGATAATCCTTGCCCAGGTTGCCGCGGATGTATGAGTTCTTCTCCGAGGAGTATACCGCCGTGCCCCCATCGGCCAAGCGGACGAAGAACCAGTCGTCTGTCACGAACTTGTATGCCGGATCCAGCAGGAGGCCGTATGTGAGGGTGGTCTTTCCGCTCCCGGAAGGGCCTATGACGGCTATGCCGGTCGCGTGCTTGTCTATGAACGAGCCGTGCACCGAGTATCTGCGGTGCTCTGAAGTGAAATCTTCCATGAAATCCGCGACGAGGGCGAGCGCTATGCTCTTTATCCAGCCGTAATACCTGCAGCCCTGGATGATGACGGTCTTGGAGAGGGGCTCGTAGCGGACCTTCAGCTTCTTGCCCTTCAAAGAGAACAATCTGGCGTGCGGGCGTATCCAGTCCGGCATCATCTCGAAATTGTCTTCCCACATGTCCTTGAATTCGTGGCTGTCCGTGAAGAATTTCACGCAGGTGCCGTGTATCAGGGCCTTGCGCTCGTAAAGGCCGGATGAGTAGATCTTCCCCATCAGGGCTTCCTTGGTTTTCTGGGAGATGATTTCGACCTTGTATCCGGCCATTGTGTTGAATCGGAAGCAGGATTTATAAGCGCTTTAGCCGGTCCGATCGGGGCCTGGGGCGTCCCTGCATGCGCGGGATGGCAGGCGCCGATTTCCGGATTTGTTTTAAATTTTAGCCGGGTATGTCGTTTATGGGAGGGAAGATACTGCATTTCCCGGGGGGGAATGAGCGCAAGCCGGGCCCTTCGACGCAAAACCCGTCAATCGGATATCCTGATTGGGCGCGCCCGCTTCTCGGAGTGATAGGCGAGTATAATAGAGAGCAGACCCATCAGATGGCAAGGCTCGCTCAGGCCGAGAAAGCGATTTTTGAGATTTATTCCTCTCTTGCGCCGGACCAGCGCGCCCTATTCTTCTCGATGGTCTATAACCGCTTCTCGGAATATTACGACCGGTTCATGGGCATCGAGACCAGGCACTACCGCGCGATAAAGCGGGTGATGCAGTTCGCCATGCCCTACCTGCGCGAGCCGATGCTGGATATCACCGCCGGGACCGGAGAGCCGCTCAAGTACGCGATGGGCTTCATGGAAAGGGGAAATGATCTCGGCCCGGAATTCGATATGATAAAGCCGCCGGAGGATTCAGAAGGGGGCGGGTTCCTCGCCAACGAGATCTCCCCGAAGATGCGTGAGATCGCGCAAAAGAAACTCGCGGATGGCGAAGCGGATTTCTCGGATTTCGATGCGTTCTCCCTGCCTGATGAGCTAAGGGGAAGGTTCAGGACGGTCCTGTGCTCGCAGACGTTCCATCTGATATCCGAAGAGGACAAGACGAGGCTGAGCATATCGATCCGGGATGCGCTGATGAGCGGAGGGACGGCGGTAGTGATGGAGGAGGACCCGTTCCGGATCTCTCAGGCCGGGGCGATAGAGGTCGTGAGCCTGTTTTTGAGGTCGGTGGCGGTTCCGATAAAACCAGAAATGATTGTAGGCAGACTAGAAGCGACAGGGTTGCACTCCCTTGAGGATACTGCCGCTTCCCCTATCGATGAACATCATGTGATGAGGCTCCACCTGTTCCAGAAATAAACCGCTCAGGATGCGAAATCTACTCTGTTTACGGGTATCCCCGGACTAGGGCTATGGTGAATGTTCTGACCACCTCTTTTTATGCCTCTGGCGGGCGCAGATGGGACACCAAGTTCCATAAACCACTGATGATGGAACCGCTATCCACTCATGACCTTCTTTACACCGCCATCGGAGCTTGATGAAGCAGCCTCGATATTTTGTAGATAAACAAGAACCGAATCTAGATTCTGCAACTTTTCGCATATCCTCGATTGTCTTTCCTCTGCCAATGCATCTAGGACACCAAGTGCCCGTCTTTATGTTATTTGGTTTAGCCATCCAGATATGGCCCCTCTCACATTGCCATCTTAATTTCGTGGTTGCATCGATATATTTTTTAGATACGCATTTACCTCCTCTTGATTTTGCTATGGCTTTCATTTCTTCTAACAGCTTGGGAGAGTAAATATCCATCAACCTGTAATCAAGAGACTTTGTTATTTTTGGAACTTTGATGCCGAAATTTTTAGAGGTTCGGATGATGTATTGGGACATTTCCTCCAGTTCAACGAAATAGGGAATTTGAATGAGGATGATGCGATGTTGGGTACATAACTCTCTTTTACATTTGTCATCTCCTACCCGTTGTCTAAAGTCTCTAAAACCACCCCTTTTGTGGTAAAAATTACTGAAATGATAATGCTGCTGTCCTTGGAATTCAAAGGCCATGTGAAGCACCTTACAATAGCCATCCAATTCCATCCTATTTCCTCTGGAATTTACAAGCCAAGTGGGCCTACTCTTTGGAAACTTTTTATTGAAAACTCGCTCAAAAATTTTGCGGCAAACTCTTTCTCTGATTCCTTGAGAGCATAATGGGCACCAACGACCTTGTTTTATCATATCTGGAGCTGCACTCCAATTATGGCCGTCTTTACATCTCCATTCTAGAGGTGTTTTCTCATTAACATATTTTCTAGAGAGGCACTTGCCGCCTCTGCTTTTGGCAATATCCTGCATCTCTTCTATTGTCAATTTCACATTACCATAGCAGTAGGGGCACCACTGTTTTCTGTTTTTTACATGATCTGGACGATTCTGCCATATATGGCCTTTGTCACATTGCCAAGTTAGAGGGCTATCAATATTGAGATACTTATTAGAGAGGCATTTGCCACCTCTGCTCTTCGCAACTTTTTGCATATCTTCAATTGATAATTTGTGATAGGCTCCCTTTCTATTATCAGCACAAACAGGACACCAGGTATCGTTTTTGATGTGGTTAGGGGCCGCTTTCCACTTGTGGCCCTCGTTACATTGCCACCAAAGTTTTGTACTATTATTTATGTATTTTTTAGAGAGACATTTTCCGCCCCTAGTTTTCGCAATTTCTTCCATTTCTTCGATTGAAGAGCGCCGTTTATCCGCTCGACGCTTAATTGCGCACGTTGGACACCAGCGCCCGTTTTTAATGTTGTGCGGATTAGCTTTCCACATGTGCCCTTTGGCACATTGCCACTTTAATTTGCTATAGACCTGGGTGTAACTCTTAGAAAGACATTTTCCGCCTCTGCTTTTTGCGATATGTTGCATTTCCTCAATTGTTAGCTCCTTTGTCATCTTCGCTTCCTCAATGCCTATTCTATCCCATCCACACAAGCCTTGACGTCCTTCTTGATGTCGGCCCCCCATAAAATAAATATCCCCAGCTCAAGGGGCGGGGTATTCAAAAACAATAACTCAAAGGATCAGTTCATACTTCAGCGGATTGTACTCGTGCGGCTGCTTGTAGTAATCCACGATCAAATGCGTCGTCGTCTTCACGACCACCTTCGTCGCCTGGATCCTTCTCATCAGATCAGCCAAGTGCGCATCGCCATCCACCCTCGCGATCACAAGCACGTCATGCTCGCCGGTTATCAGGATGAATGACACGATCTCAGGGAACTTGGCCGCAGGCCTCAGCGCGTCCTCCCAGGGTTTTTCCATATTGACCTTGAGGAACATCGGGACCTGCATCTGCTTGTCCACCTTCGGGAAGTTCACCACCGCCTGGTATTTCGTGATCACGCCCGAGGATTCCAGCTTCTTGAGCCTCTGGAGAAGCGTATTCGGATGGATCCGGAGCTTCCTTGAAAGCTCTTTCGACATCATCTTGGAGTTGTCGATCAATGAGGCCAAGATGCGCCTGTCGGTACTGTCTAGTTTCACTACCTCTGGTTTTTTGTCCATACCCACACCCCTCAAGCGATTATCCGGCAAAACAAATATATTCCTATTGAAAAACTGTGAAAATCCACTTCAAATGGGGGGATGGATGGTTTCCGCGGCAGGGGAGCCTGATTTTAAATTGTTGACCGGCCAGAAAAAAGGCATGTTCCTGAACGAGCTTTTCCGGCTCACCCGCTTCGAGCATGCCCTGATGCTCGCCTTCGCCGTCTTCATAGCGGAGACGATAGTCCTGGGGGGCATCCCGCCGTTCACGCTGCCGATAATCCTTTCCCTCCTCGTCCCGGTTTTCAGCGAGATGGGATCATTCGCCCTCAACGATTGCCTTGATGTCGAAACGGACCGGGCGAATAAAAAGAAGGACCGCCCGCTCGTCAAGGGCACCATATCCCCGGCATTCGCTTTTCGTTTCGCTTACGCCAGCCTCGCGATATCCGTGGCCTTGGCCTTCTTCATCAACTATTCGGTATTTTTCATCGCATTGGCGTTCAACCTCCTCGCGATAGCATACAACTACAAGCTCAAGGACCTGCCGGCGGTCGGCAACATCTACATCGCCTTGACGATGGCGATACCGTTCATCTTCGGCAACTGCACGATCACGCCGGGGCATATGCCCCCCCTGACGGTCGCCCTAGCGCTCCTCGGATTCGTAGCCGGCTTCGCCAGGGAGATAATCAAATCCGTGCAGGATATGGAAGGGGATGCCAAGGCAAGGGGCTCGAAGACCCTCCCGGTCGTCATCGGAAAGAGGCCGGCCCTCATGATCGCGATCGCCATGTACCTGTCGTTCATCCCGTTAAGCGCCGCCCCGTTTTTCCTCGGCCTGGAAGCCGGCCTCCCGCCGTTGGTATTCGTCGGGGCCGCGGACATCCTGATTCTCGCCATCTGCGCCAAATCCGCCAAAGAGGATTACCGATTCGCCAGGGACGCCAGCCTGGCCGCGTTCATGCTGGGGCTGCTCGGCATCCTGCTCGCGGCGTTGGAGGTTTTTTAAACCTTCCCGAATGTTATAGTAATGCTCATTTGAACAGTTCCCGGACTGCGATATCCGAAACCCGAAACGGGAAACAGGATGCGGACCCGAGGGCGAGCCAGGTGGCGATATGGAAAAAAACAACCCAGTCCTTCTGTCTTTGATAGATGGCTTGATGAGAAGCGACAAACCGATTTGGAAGAAAGTGGCCTACGAGCTCTCCAGGCCCAGGAGGCAGAGGGTCGAGGTCAACCTGAGCAA
Source organism: Microcaldota archaeon (assembly GCA_043803165.1). Lineage (GTDB taxonomy): Archaea > Micrarchaeota > Micrarchaeia > Anstonellales > Bilamarchaeaceae > Bilamarchaeum. The sequence continues at coordinate 11,363 of JAZDKI010000039.1, read as the reverse complement.
GGTCGATGACTTCGCGGCTGACGATGCGATCGTCTTGGTGCCGGGCAAGGTGCTCGGATCAGGCGTCCTAAGCAAGAAGGCGACGATAGCGGCTTTCTCTTTCAGCGACAAGGCGAAGCAGCTGATAAGCGCGGCGGGGGGCAAGGCGGTCTCGATCGAAAGCCTCCATAAGTCGAACCCCGATGGCAGGGGGATATTCATCCTGAAGTGATATTTATGCACATCGTCGACGGAACCAATATGATATTCGGAAGGATGGCGAGCCAGATAGCCAAAAGGCTCATGAGGGGCGAGGAGGTGCACCTCGTGAACGCCGAGAAGATAATCATCATAGGCAGCCCGGAGAAGATAGCCCAGAGGTACCTCACCAAGAGGGGCCTGCGGAACAAGGGCACCCCCGAGAGATCCCCCGTCTGGGCGAAGATCCCCCACCTGTTCGTCAAAAGGCTGGTCAGGGGCATGCTCCCGAGGGAGACATCGCGGGGCAAGGCGGCGCTCACAAAGCTTCGGGTATACACGGGCAACCCGAAGAAGATGGAGGCCAACCTTAAGCTGGAGAATGCCTCTTTCGACGGCTTCTCAAAGCACATCACGATACACCAGATCTGCAGGAGCATAGGCTACACGGGATGATATTATGGTCAAAGAAGATGACAAGAAAAAGACGAAAAAAGCGGCGAAGCCGAAGGAAGCGCCTAAACCGGAAGAGCCCAAAGCGCACCCGAAGCCGGAGGCGAAAGAGGAGCCGAAGGTCCACAAGGCCGAGATGAAGGCGGAACCCAAGCCCGAGGCCAAGGAAGAGCCGAAGAAGGCGGAGGCTCCCAAAGAGCACCACAAGGAGGCCAAGCCGAAAAGGAAGAAAGGCCAGAAGAAGGCCGGCAAAAGGGCGTTCGTAGCCAGGGGCAAGAGAAAGGAGAGCGTGGCGAGGGCCGCCATCATCGAGGGCAAGGGCGTGATCAGGATCAACAGCCAGAACCTCGAATCATACGCCAATCCTTACATCAAAGAGATCATCAGGGAGCCCTTGAGGTACCTCGGGCCTGAGGCGAACACCGTCAACATTTCGGTGAACGTGACAGGGGGAGGCATGATGGGCCAGGCGCAGGCGGCCAGGACCGCCATCGCGCACGCGCTGGTGCTGTATTTCGAAGGGATGAACCTGAAGGACAAGTTCGCCGAGGTTGACAGGTCGATCCTCATCGAGGACACGAGGCGCGTGGAGACCAAGAAGTTCCGCGGGCCGAAAGCCAGGGCGAGGTTCCAGAAATCATACCGTTAGCCTTTGTTTTTTCCCTTCCTGGGGTCTCCTCAGGAAGTTTTATGAAATTTTATCATAAGTCATGTAGGAGGAAAATCTCATGGAGTTTCCGGTAAGATGTTTCACGTGCGGTTCTGTGATAGGGCATTTATACGAGCAGTACAAGACGATGTCCAAGGACAAGAAGCCGGATGTATGCCTGGATGAGCTGGGCGTCTCCAGGTACTGCTGCAGGAGGATGTTCATGTCCCATGTCGATATGGTGCAGAATGTCCTGAGATATGCTCGGGTCTAGATTTCGTCAATTGCCCATCAATTAAAACAACCTTTTTTAAATATAATCTACGATACTAATTGACCGAAGCGAGGCAAGGGTAAAGGCTGGGCTGCCCGAGGGCGGCCGGCCTGGATTGGAGGGGTTTTTTATCAGGAGGGGTCCGATAAGGCTTGGCGGCGATGTCCAAGGCGATTTGCCAACAGGGAGAGAGGCATCGCCGGAAGGTTCCCCGCAAGGCCGGAGGGGACGGAAGCCTCCGAGAGAGGAACTGGCAAGGTTCCATGGCAAAGCCGGCATAGAACGCGAGCTCCGAGAATCGTTGGGCCAGATCATCGGCGTATCTTTGATGACGGGCGAGCAGTCCTCCGCCCAGCCCGTGGATGAAAGGCAGATCCGGTTATGGCACTTGAAGATGCAGAGGGGGAGGTCCAGGAAAACCCTTATCGATATGGAGTCCTGGATCAGCAGGGTGCTCAAAGAGATCGCCATGTCCCCCGGGAGCTACCTGGCGAATTGCATACGCATATTGATGAGGCACTGGACCAGGCAGGCGGAGGAGGGCGTCGGTTCGGCCTACGATAGGCACATGGACGAGCACGTCCAGACGATATCCGGGCTCATGGACGCCTGGGTCGCCCAGAAGCACTTCATCATGTTGCACTTCGGCAGGTTGCAGGCCAAAGGGAAGCTCCAAATCTTCGACGCGAGCTGCGGCACGGGGACCGTCCTCAAGCAGTTTTTGGAGAAGTTGCCCCCGAATCTGCTGGAGCGTGCGCATATCGTCGCGAACGACCTATCGGAGTCTTCGATAGAAGAGGCGAAGAAGACGCTCGCCCCGCTTATGGAAAGGGGAGTGGACATCACGTTTTCCAAGATAGATATCGCGGTCGAAGCGCTTCCGGGCAGGTTCGACATCATGCTCCTTTCCCAGACGATCCCGTTCATATGCGACGAGAACGCCCTGCGGGATGAACGCAACGACCTCGCCCTGCCTTCCGAAGCGAGGCACGAGACCGCCAAAAGCGCGCTTCTCTCGAAGCTTTTCGGGCACCTGACCAAATACGGCAGCCTGCTCATCATAGACGAGGATCCGATGAAGCTCTCGACCCAGGCGTATGACTTCGATTCCCTGCTCGAGAAGATGCTTTTCGACGAGGTCTGCAGGTTCCTGGACAAGAAGACGCTCATCAACAGGATAATGAAGAGGAACTCGGATGCCCGCTTCGAGAGCCACTTGGAGAGCCCGATCGACCGGGAGCATTCCATGTACATGATGGAGTACAGCCTCGCGAGGCACCGCGAGGCCCTCGCGGACGGCATGAGCGAGGACGAGCATGTCAACGACATATTCATGAAGATGATGCGCATCCATCCCGCCTTGATCGGCAGGCTGGGCGGCTTCGATAAGAGCATGTGCACCGCGTATCGCGAGCTGGGCACGGAGTGCAAGGTGCTCATGATAAATCCGACCGCTTATGAGGAGAATATCAAGGGGAAGCCGTATTATTGGGCCAAGAACGGCAGCTATGACCTTGTGGTGATATCCAGGCTGATGCACGAACTCGGAGGGGACGGCTTCGAATCCCTCATGGACAGATTGAAGAGGTCGCGCAAGATGGAGCCCGGCGCGGCGCTGCTCGTGATAGACCAGTGGCCCGCCCCGATGAAAACGGAGGAGAATTCCGAAGGCTTCGACCCCGGGATGATCGTGGGCAACCGCGATGCCAGGGAGCTCATCCTGCCCCGCGACGACCATGAATTCGTGGCCTCGGTAAGGAGCGGCAACTTCTACGGCTACCTATACGTGATAAGGAACCTCTTCTGAGCTTACCCCTTCTCAGGGACGATCGATGTGAGCGGGTTGAACTGATAGCTCTCCTTGTATGTGAGGAGCACCATGTAGCTCGTCGTCCGGAGGACGGCCTTCTCGCTCTGGACTATCTTGAGGATCCTGACCAGGTCGTCGCGGTTCTTCGCCTTGACCACTGCGATGCAGTCTGCGCCACCTGTGACGGCATATAAGGACTGCACTTCCGGCAGGTTGGCGACATCCTGCAGGAGCTTCTCGTCTTCCAGGCCGCTCTTCTTTATCCTGATCATGACGATCGCGTGCATGTCGTAGCCGAGAGCCTTGTAATCTATGTCGGCGTGGTACTTGCGGACGATCTTGGATTTTTCCAGCCTCTTTATCCGCTGTAAGAGCGTGTTCGGGTGCATGCGGAGCTTCTGCGCGAGCTCCCTCATCGGCCTCTTGCAGTCGTTCCTGAGCTCCCTAAGTATCATCAAGTCCACTGTGTCGACCTTGTTCTTCATCAGATATCACCTAATTGTTATTTGATACAAATCCTTCCCGCCATCTGCCTGATTTCTTGTGTTTTATCACAATTATACTAGGGAAATTATGCATTTTCCCCTTTATATATGTTGGCTTTTTTAAGGGCGGGCCACGGGAGGATAGCCGGGGACGGGGACAGGTATAAAAACCCTATCCCATAACCTATTCCCTCGTTAAGGGGTCGTGAGGTAACCTGGTATCCTGCAAGCTTGGGGTGCTTGTTATCTGAGAAAACTTTTTAGAAAAGTTTTATCAAAAACGGCTCGCTAAAGAGTTTCAGGAATTCAACTTTCCGGCGACAAACACCTGCAGCCGGAGAGAATAAATCTCAGCGACCCCATTTTCTTCTCCCCGATAAGGCGGGAGAAAGCACAGGAGGTATGTGATATGACAGAAGCCAAGACGGGCATGCCCGTGAAACAGGAAGTGTTTTTGGAAGCCGGCGTCCACATCGGGACGAAGATCCGCACCTGCGACATGCGCGAATACATCTTCAAGATGCGCGACGACGGATTGTACATCCTGGATCTGCGCAAGAGCTCCGAGAAGCTGATGCAGGCCGCGAAAGTGATCGCCAAGTTCAAGCCGGAAGAGGTGACGGTCGTCGCCTCGCGCGTCTATTCCAGCAACCCGGCGGCCAGGTTCGCCGAACTGACAGGCGTCAGCCTGAACCGGGGGAGGTTCGTCCCAGGCACCATGACGAACATGAACTTCAAGGGATTCACCGAGCCGAAGCTGGTGGTCGTGTGCGACCCGAAAGGCGAGCACGAGGCGCTCGTCGAATCGGCCAAGAACGGCGTCCCGGTGATCGCCCTCTGCGACACCGACAACGAGACCAAGTTCATAGACCTGATCATCCCGATAAACAACAAGGGGAAGCGCTCGCTCGCCCTGATATTCTACATCCTGAGCCGCGAGGTCATGATGATGCAGGGAAAGATAAAGTCGTACGACGAGTTCCCGCACGAGATCGGCTTCTTCGAGCAGCAGATCGAGGAGAAGGAAGCGGTCCCCGCACCCGTGGAAGCCGCCGCCCAGCCGGAAGCGGCTCCGGCGGAGCCTGTGAAGGCCGGGGAGAGCGCCCCGAAAGTGGAAGAGAAGAAAGAGGGGGCTTGAAGCCCCGGGTATTTTTTTTAATCGCTTGTCTGGTTGGCGCTGTAGGCGAGCCTGCACGTCTCCCGGGCATAAGCTTCTTCGATGTATCCGCAGATCTCCGGGTCATTCTCCTTTTTCGCCCCTTCGTTGTAGCACTTGTTCTTGTATTCGAAATTCGACACTCCCGCGCAGTTGTGCCAATCCAGGTTCTGGCTCGAGTACAATATCGCGCCCTGGTAGCAGGTCTTCCTCGTGGTCAGGCTCTCCACCAGTTCGCATGCGGAAGGGTCGCCGTAGAGCTTCGCGAACTCGAAGGCGCACCTGAACTTGTTGGTCGAGGCGAGATTGTGTATGGCGGCGCATCCGGAAACGTCTCCGGTGAGCAGCGAGTAGTTCGTGTAGCAGAGCCACCGGTCGTTCAGGTCCAGGTCGTCCGCGTCGCACATGGAGTAGTTGCCTTCATGGGCCGAGTAGAGGGAGAAGCAGTCGAGGGCGTATGTCGAGCCGCTCTGTATCTGCGTGCAGATCAGGTAGTCGCCGGTGTATATCGCGAAAAGCTCGTAGCAGAATTCGCGCGCCGAGCCTTCCCCAAGGTCATAGCACCGGTCGCTCGCGAGCACCGCGGACGTGCATGCCGCAGAAACGGTCTTGTCCGTTATGAGCGCGCAGGCAGACGAATCGTATTCGCCCAGGCTGTAGTTCAATAGGCATCCGGTCTCCCCTCCGCATTTGGACGGGTCATCCGCAACGAGCGCCTCGCAGAGGCTCGGGTCTGACGCGTCCGCGCACGGGTCCGCTTCAGACCTGCATGATGATCTGGCATCGCCATCCAATGAATCGCAGATCGATATGTCGCTTCCTTCGACCGCGAAATCGGTGATGCATCCCTGCTTACGGGATGCGTCTGTGAGCGCCTTGCATGCATCTAGGGACTCGCTTGAGAGCGCTTCGTAGCAGTCCTGCTGGGTCTCGGCCGAGGATATCGCCTGGCACCTTGAGACGTTCATCTCTTCGGATGCCTTGGCGAGCAGGCATTGGTCGTCACAGATCTGCGTGATATTCTCGGACGGGGTGGCGTTCTCCGGCGGCTTGGGGGTCCCGTTCCCAGGCGGGAGCGGGCCCGGCCCGCCTTTCTGCGAGATGATATAGAGCAGCCCGCCGCCGACCACGATGATCAGCAGCACGAGCACGCCTATGAGCACGATCGTGCCTTTTCCATCTTCCCCTCTGGGAGCGTAAGATTTTCTCTCGGCCATGCTTGGAATGGGCAGGAAAAGTTTATATGCTATCGGACTTTGGCAAAAAGGAAATTTTTATGTTCATGGTTTTCCGGGGAGAAGATTCAGGAATATAAATCTGCCCATCCAAACAACATTCCGCTCCGCTTCGCGGGGCAAAGAGTGGGAGGCGGGATGGAGCCCTTGGGTGTACCATCCTGTCTTTTCCCTTATCTTCACCCTGGATCGGGACGATTGGAGAAACCTTTAAAAATATCTCGTCTTAAATGAAATTTGCCTTTTTCTAAAAGGTCGATCAACCAGATTGAGATTTAGTTAGGAGGTTATGGATATGGCAAAGAAAGAACACCTGAACTTAGTGTTTATTGGACATGTCGACTCGGGAAAGTCGACCACGGTGGGGAGGATCCTCTACGAGACCGGCGCGATATCGGAACAGACGCTCAACAAGCTCAAGGACGAGGCGGCGAAGGTCGGCAAGGCCACTTTCGAGTTCGCTTTCGTCATGGACGCGCTCAAGGAAGAGCGCGAACGCGGTGTCACGATCGACATCTCGCACAGGGAATTCGAGACCCCGAAATACTACTGCACGATCATCGATGCCCCAGGCCACAGGGACTTCGTCAAGAACATGATCACCGGAGCCAGCCAGGCTGATGCAGCGGTCCTCCAGGTGTCTGTGAAAGACGGCATCCAGCCCCAGACCAAGGAGCACGCGTTCCTCGCCAAGGTGCTCGGCATCAACCAGTTCGCGGTCAACATGAACAAGATGGACGCGGTCGGCTACAAGAAAGAGGAGTTCGACAAGGTGAAGGCCGAAGTCGAGAAGCTCCTCCGTGGCATCGGCTACAAGGTCGAGAACGTGACGTTCATCCCCTGCTCGGGCTACAACGGGGACAACCTGACCAAGAAGTCGGCCAACATGCCATGGTACACGGGCCCGACCATGCTCGAGGTCATAGACACCTTCAAGGTGCCCCCGAAGCCCTTGGACAAGCCGCTCCGCCTTCCAATCCAGGACGTCTTCACGATCACAGGCCACGGCACGGTGCCGGTCGGCAGGGTCGAGACGGGCAGGATGAAGCCCAACGACAGCGTGATCGTCATGCCGGCAGGCGTGAAGGGCGAAGTCAAGAAGATCGAGATGCACCACCAGGAGCTCGCGGAAGCGGTCCCTGGAGACAACGTCGGCTTCAACCTCAAAGGCGTCGACAAGAAGGACCTCAAGAGGGGAGACGTCATCGGCCCGGCGAGCAATCCGCCCACTGTCGCGGCAGAGTTCACGGCGCAGATAGTCGTGCTCAACCACCCGACCGCGATATCGATCGGATACACGCCGGTCTTCCACATCCACACGGCGCAGTTCGCCGGCAAGATAATCGAGCTCGTGGAGAAGAAGGATCCGAAGACAGGACAGACGGCGCAGGCAAAGCCGGACTTCATCAAGACCGGCGACGTCGCGATCGTGAAGATCCAGCCGCTAAAGGCCATCGTCATCGAGAAGTTCGCTGACTTCCCCCCATTGGGAAGGTTCGCGCTCCGTGACATGGGCCAGACGGTCGCCGCCGGCGTCGTCCTCGATGTCAAGCCGAAGACGCTGTGATTTTTTCTTTTTTTTAACGCCGCCTGAAAAGGCGGCCTTGATCCCTTTTTCTCTCATCTGATCCCTCCTGATTCTCATAGACCCGAATATCTCGACGTTGAGGGCTGGAAGGCGGGGTATTATCCACAAAGTTATATTTTTAAACATTGTTTGAGATATCTGTAGTGGAGAGAAGATGGGTATGACCAGAAGGCGGATTTTGATCGCTTCGAGCTGTCTTGCTTTGGCGCTATCCTGCGATGGTGCGGACCGCAGGCCCGAGACCAGGCAGATCAGCCACGATGTCGGGGTCCAGGCGATACGGAGGGATGCAGCCGTCAGACAAAAACCCCTCGTAGAGGGGGCGGCCCTCGATGCAGGGGCTAAGCAAACCAAGAAGGTCAAGCCCAAGAGGATCGGTGTGATAGGCGACTCTATATCAACGCCTACCAAAAGGGTCCGCGGGCTATACCCGATCATGCTTGAGAAAATCCTTAAGAAAGCGGATCGAGAAGCCTCGGTCACGGCATACGGGATGCCGGGCAGGACCATCGTCCAGATCCGCAATAAGTTCCAGGCCGAGATGCTCGGGAAAGGATATGACACTGTCATCATCCAGGGCGGAGTGAATATGATTGCCTATACCGTGGATTTCGAGAAGGCCAGGCAGGCGTTTTCGGACATGGTCGCATCCGCATATTCCGGAGGTATCTCGAACGTCTTGGTTCTGACAGTCGTTCCGTGGGCAGGATACGACGGGATGAGAACGGAGGACAAAAAGAGGTATCGGCAAAAGGGGCTTGCGAGGACCAGGGATTTGAACAGGTGGCTCTTAGACCGCGAGAAGGGATTGCGAAGCCTGTTTCCAAAGGCCATAGTGGTCGATACTTCAGTCCTAGGGGATGGCTTGGAGTTCCCGGCCATCAAAGAGGGTTTCGACCGGGGGGACGGGATACATCTGAGCGAGGGGGGGAACATGCGCCTCGCAAAGCTCATCGAAGAATCGATATCAGCCATCCGTAATGAAGGCGGAAAGTGAGCGGCGGGGGCACTATATCCACAAAGTTATATTTTTAAACATATCTTGCCATATACTGGTGATCAAGGGGTCATTTATGGTCAAAAAACACAATATGCTCCGCACAGCAGGCCTGGTCATGGCGATAGGGATAGGCACAGGCCTGGGATGGGGCACGTGGAAGGACCACGTCAAGAAGAAGGAGTATGCGGCCTTGGTGGAGAAGAGGGCCGATGAACTGCGCGGATGCAAATTCCCGAAGAGGGTCCAGCGCCGTGGGCACTGCCTGTCCGATACCCAGGAACTGGAAAAGGCGAGGGAAGCGAAGAAGCTTGAGGACGAGGGAAAGTATAGGGAGGCCGGCAGGATATATGCCCTGATCGGGCATGATGGGAATAGATACGTTTACATGGCACGGAGGATGGCCGGCAAATGCAAGAACAAAGGCGATACCGAAGGCTGGGAGATGATACTTAAGGAGATAAAGCTCAAAGAGGACGCGGTCAGGCGGGCCATAAAGAAAGGGCTCAGGAAGGAGGCGAAGGCAAAAGACGGGGCATTGGCCAAAGACCTGAGCCTTGAAGATACCAAGGACAGCACGCAGATCAAGGCGAAGCCGGATGCCGGGCCGATGCTGGAAGGGCCGATGCCCAATGCCGGGGTCCAGAAGCCTGATGCCAAAGCGGAAGAGCCTATCGATGACGAGCCCATGGAAGCGATGGCAGCCAAAGGCAAGCCCAAAGGCATGGCTGCGCCCAAGCGCGGGATGCCAGCCCCCATGCGGGAACCACCGATGGCTCCGGCCATGGAAGCCCCGGCAAGGAAGCCCCCCATGTCCGCCCCGAGAAGGCCGGCTGAGATGGAGCGGGAAATACCGCTCGACTGATCCTTTACATCCCTTTTTATTCATTTTTAGGATAACGTAATCCATGATTTCTGACATCGGTTCGATCTTCACCCAAAAGCAGGAAGGGAAAGAGGTCTCGGTCCGGGGATGGATGCACCGCCAGAGGACGGGCGGGAATATGGTCTTCGCGATCGTGCGGGACCCGACAGGCATCATCCAGGTCGCGATCAAGAAGGACAAGGTGCCGGAAAAAGACTGGAAGGAAGCTAACGATGCTTATGTCGAAAGCTCGCTCGTGGTCAGGGGGGCCGTCAAGAAGGACGACCGGGCCCCAGGGGGATTCGAGCTCCAGGCCACAGGGTTCTCGCTGATATCCCGTGGCGAGCCTTTCCCGATAGCCAAGGACCTGAGCGAGGAGTTCCTCCTGGATATCAGGCATCTTTGGATGCGCTCGCAGAAGATGACATCCATCATGAAGGCCAGGCACCACATCGTCAATTATCTTAGGGAATTCTTCGACAAGGAAGGGTTCTATGAGATCGCCCCCCCTATTATCACCAAATCCGGATGCGAAGGGGGGAGCACGCTTTTCGAGATGGACTATTTCGGCGACAAGGCGTATCTGACGCAAAGCTCGCAGATGTATGCCGAGGTGTTCGTCTTCTCTTTGGGCAAGGTATTCGTATTGGCGCCATCATTCCGGGCTGAGAAATCCAGGACCATCAGGCATCTTGCCGAATACTGGCACCTGGAACCCGAGATGGCATTCTACGACCAAAAGATGAACATGGAGCTCCAGGAGCAGATGGTGGAATACGCCGTGCAGAACATGGTCAAGTGCCACCCGGACCTCCTGACGGCCTGCGGAAGGGACCCGGAGGACCTTGCGAAAGTGAAGATACCTTTCGAGAGGATGGATTACGCCAAAGCCGTCGACAGGGTCAATGAATTAGGCGGCAGGATGGAGCACGGGCAGGATTTCGGGGCCGATGAGGAGGCCATCCTGACAAAGGCTGAGGTGAAGCCCCTTTTCGTGCACAACTTCCCCAAGGACATCAAGGCGTTCTACATGAGGGAGGATCCGCACAAGCCGGGCACCGTGCTGAATTCAGACCTTCTTGGCCCGGCCGGCCATGGGGAGCTGATAGGGGGAAGCGAGCGTATCTGGGATTACGGCGAATTGATCGCCAGGATGAAGGAGCAGGGCCTGGACAAGAACCTGGCGGATTACCAATGGTATATCGATCTGCGGAGATATGGGAGCGTCCCGCACTCGGGTTTCGGGTTGGGGGTCGAGCGTTTCGTGAAGTGGATCCTGAACCTCGACCATATCCGCGATGCGATACCGTTCCCGAGAACAATTACACGGTGTTACCCATAAGTTCTGTTCTTGGGAGACTTGAACGGATCGCCGTTCAAGCAAATCCCGCGAACGATCACCAGATGCTACCAATGAAACCGCTGAAGGTTTCCATAAGGAAGGCGGCTTTGGCAGACGTCCCAAGGATCAAGGAGCTCTGGGATTCCCTCATGGCGCACCATAAGAGGTTTGGATACGGCAGGGGGCTTCTAGAGTACAAGAGAAATAGAGATGCTCTTTATTTGAAGTTCATAAAGAAACAGCTGAAAAGAAGGGATGCGGCTGTTTTCGTGGCCGAGAAAGATGGCGAGGTAGTCGGCCATGTGACGGTAGAAATTAGCAAGGCTCCGCCC
>JAZDKI010000038.1:0-23821 GCA_043803165.1 Microcaldota archaeon | reverse complement strand
CCATAGTCTAGCATGACAAACAACACAAAGGCCCTCAAAGGGCTGAAAGCGTTCGAGGCGGCGTTCCCGCCCAGGTTCCCCGGAATGGCTCCGCTTCCTGAAGGATTCCGAAACGGGGTTCGGGGGTGGACCATCCACGATGTCGACAGGCCGGGCCTGCGGACTATGGACATAGAGCACGTCCCCGACGATCTCGTCGCGATACACAACGACCCCGCGAGGGCCGAATCGCTCATGAGCATGTACAACACGCGCCTCTGCCTGCACCGCTGCCCCGGATGCTTCAACAAGCAGTCCGGCCTGTACACCAAGAAGAACCACATCCTGGACATGGAGGAGACGTTCGCGGTGGTCGATGCGGCCGCTGAGGTCGCGAAGAAGACAGGGCACAGGCTGGAATGCACCAAATTCCTCGGTCCCGGAGAGCTGCTGATAAGCCCGCAGGTATTCGAAATAATAGAGGAATACGCCAAGCGCGGCATCCACTTCTCGATCTTCACCAAAGGCGCGATGCTCGGGGACGATGCCCTGGCAGCCAAGCACTTCGGAGGTATGGGCATAACGAGCGCGAAGGCATTGGTGGACAAGCTCGCATCATACGCAAACGTGACCATCCTGATGAGCTTCCAGTCGTTCGATCCGCTGACGGCAGACGCCCTCGTCACCAGCACGGTCGGGGGAAGGCTGATCGGCCTGACCGATTATTCGAGGATAAGGGACATGGCGCTCGCCAACCTTCTCCAATCGGCGTTCATGAAGGAGGACGGCACCACAGACCGCATCTGCATGTTAAACGCGCCCATCGTCCCGGAGAACATCCACGAGTCGTTCGACATCTACAGGGTGTTCATGGAAAGGGGCATCCCGGTGGTGATGACGCCCACGATGGTGAGCGGCCTTGGCAAGGACCAGCTCTGCGGACAGGCCGCGGTGATGGAGCCCAAAGAGTTCCAAAGGCTCGTAGAAGAGCTTTACTCGGACATCTACGCCTACAATGTCGCAAAGGGCATCCAGACGCTTGCCCAGATCGAGCGGGAGGGCATCGCTTCTTACGTCGGCGCCGAGCCATGCAACCAGGTAGCCCACGGGGTGTATCTGCGCGCGAACGGCGTTGTGCAGATGTGCCCGGGGCGGTTCGATGATGAGACGACATACGGCAATGCGCTCAGGGAAAGCCTCGAGGCGTTGTGGGCCAAATCGCCCCACGAGAGCATGAACCTGGTGAACAACCGGTGCCCTGCCAAAGATTCGACATGCCCGGAGCAGGACGCCGAGCGGACGTTCCACTTCGGGTTCTACGACCGCGTGATGGCCCTGCTCAAGAAGAAGCTCGGCTTACCCGATGAAGCCGAATAATCCCTTCTCTTTCCTTTCTTTCTCGAATTCCTCGAGCAGCTCCTTTTGCCTTTTGCTGAGCTTTTTCGGGACGTCTATCACGACCCGGACCAGCTCGTCCCCCTTCCCGCCCCTGCCTAGGTGGGGCATGCCTTCGCTCCGGAGCCTGAAGACGGTATGGGATAATGTCCCTGCCGGGATATGCAGTTTCGCCTTCCCCGACAATGTCGGGACATCTATCTCCCCGCCGATCGCCGCTTTCGCGAAAGATACGGGCACCTCTATGAATAAGTCATCCCCCTCGCGCTCGAACACATCGTGCTTCCGCACGAACACCCGGACGAACAGATCTCCGGGCCCGTCGCGCCCGAATTCCCCGAGCTCATCGAGCCTGACCCTCATCCCGCTCTGCACCCCGGCCGGGATATTGACCTTGATATGCTCCTGCGCGCCGACCTTCCCCGAGCCGTTGCACGCACCGCAGGCCTTCTCGATGACGGTCCCCTGCCCCCTGCATTTCGGGCAGGTGTTGACCGTGTAGAACGACATCGGGCCGACCCTTCTTGACTGCTGGACCTGGCCCCTTCCCCCGCAGGTGCCGCATGCCCTTTTCGATGTCCCCGGCTCCCCTCCGGTTCCCCTGCATTTGGGGCATGCCTTGCTCCGGCTATACGATATGTCTTTCTTCAGCCCTTGCGCAGCCTCTTCCAGGCTGACCTCGACTTCGGTCTCCAGATCCGCCCCATATTCCTTCATCCTGCCTCCGGAGCGGGACATCCGCCCGAACATCGGGCCGAACATGCCCTCGAACGGGCTCCCGCCGAAGCCGAACTGGGAAAAGAGGTCCCCGAAGTCGCTGAAATCAGCGCTCCGGAAGATGTCCTCCTGCGAATACCTCTGGTCGAATCCGGCATGGCCGTACTGGTCGTAGACCTCGCGCTTGCGGTCATCGGAGAGAACGGCGTAAGCCTCGGATATCTCCTTGAAGCGCTCCTCGGCCTCCGTGTCCTTGTTGCGGTCCGGGTGATACTTCAAGGCCAGTTTCCGGTACGCGCCCTTTATCTCGTCCTTGCCGGCGCCCCTGGATACGCCCAGGATCTCGTAATAATCGCGTTTTGCGGCCATGCCATCATCTATACGTGTTATTGTGCTTCTGTTTCGCTATCCCTTCCCAGACCCGGATCACATACCCTTCCCAGGTCTCGGCAGGCTGCTTCCTTGGCGCTTCCTTTCCGGTGAGGATGGCGTAAGCCTCGGATATCTCCTTGAAGCGCTCCTCGGCGTCCTTGTCCTTGTTCCGGTCCGGGTGGAGCAATAGGGCCAGCCGGCGGTAAGCCTTCTTGATCTCCTTTTCGTCAGCGTCCTTGGACACTCCCAAAACCTTGTGATAATCCTTCGTGACAAACACCTACTTCGTCGCTATCCAGACAAGCTCCTGACCGTGCTTTGTATAGGGCCGTTTATCAAATCCGCCGAAAAGCTCCCATTTTTTGAATCCGGAAAGCTCGAGCATGTTCATGAACTCGCGCGGGAAGATATAGCAGAGCGATAACTCAAGCTTCTCGCTTGGCAATCCACTCGGTGGCTTGACCAGGCGGTGGTACGAATAGACGTGCTGGCTCGAAAAGTCATATCGCGAGAAATTCTCGACCCGAACCCTCTTTCCTGTCTTCGGATCCTTGACTTCCGAATAGCTCATTCGTTCCACCTTGGAGATGAAATCGAGCCTGGGGTCGAAGAAATTCACTATGAGGCGACCGCCCTTTTTCAAATGGCGATGGATGTTCATGAGGCATGCCTTCTGATCCTCCCTCCTCTCCAAATGCAGGAAGGCACGGTAAGGCACAATCACAAGGTCGAATTTGAAAGGGTATCTGAAATCTCGCATATCAGCTTTCTTGACCTTGGGCGACAGGCCGCGCACCTTGGCCTTGTTTTTGAGCACATCAAGCATGGGCGCAGCTAGGTCCAGGCCGTAGGCGTCCACGCCCTCTTCCAACAGGTCGAGGTATATCCTGCCCGTTCCGCATGCGAGCTCAAGGATCTTCCCTTTCGCCTTCTTGGCTTCCCTGAGGTAGAACCCCCCCTCGCCGGGAATCCCGACGCTGAAGAGGTCGTACCACCTGGCAGCATCATAGTAGTGCTTCATTTCTTGTCATCTCCTTGGAGCTTCGCTCCAAGTCCGTCAAGAAATCTCATTTCTTGTCGTCCACCTTCTCGTAGTCTCCTTCGACCACGTCGTCCTCACCTTTCTTTTTCTTCCCCTTTTTTATATGCTCGTAACCCGGGCCTCCGGCTCCGGGGCCGCCCCCGGCACCACGGCCGTGGCCACCGGTTTCGGGTCCCGCGCCTCCGGTTCCCTGTTCCGGGTTTCCGGTTTCGGGTCCTCCGCCCATCCCCGGCCCCTGCTGCTGGTACATCGAGCCTCCGATCTCTTCGAGGGCCTTCTTGAGGGCTTCGGTGTCCGCGCGGATCCTGCCTACATCGTTCGATGACATGGAATCCTCGAGCTTTTTCTGCGCCGCCGAGACCTTGTCGTACATCTCCTTGGACAATTTGTCCTTGAATTCATCCAAGGTCTTCTTGGCGACATAGATCATGCTCTCGGCCTCGTTTTTCGCCGTGGCCTGCTCATAAGCCGCCTTGTCCTGCTCCGAGTATCGGTCGGCATCGGCCATCTTGGCCTTTATCTCCTCGTCGCGCATCTTCAGGGGCGCGGTGACCCTCATGGTCTGCTCCTTGCCGGTCGCCTTGTCTTTCGCGCTCACATGCAGGATGCCGTTAGCGTCGATGTCGAAAGTGACCTCGACCTGCGGCACGCCCCTCATCGCAGGCGGTATCCCGACAAGCGAGAATTTCCCGAGCTCCACATTGTCCCTTGCCATCGGCCTCTCGCCCTGGAGGATATGTATGTCGACAGCGGTCTGCATGTCCGCTGCTGTCGAGAACACCTGGCTCTTCTTGGAAGGTATAGTGGTGTTCCGGTCGATCAATTTCGTCATCACCCCGCCGAGGGTCTCGAGCCCGAGGGACAGCGGAGTCACATCGAGGAGGAGGATGTCCTTCACCTCGCCGGAAAGCACGCCGGCTTGCACCGCGGCGCCCATCGCAACGCATTCCATCGGGTCGATCCCGCGCTCCACCTTCCTGCTTATCGTGTCTTCGACGAACTTCTGGACGATCGGCATCCTAGTGGGCCCGCCGACCATGATTATCTTGTCTATGTCATTCATGGTCAGTTTGGCATCGCGCATGGCCTGCTCCACAGGGACCCTGCACCGCTCGATCACCGGCCTGATCAGGTCCTCGAGTTTCGCCCTTGTCAATTTATAGACGAAGTGCTTGGGCTGGTTCGCCACAGAAGTCAGAAACGGCAGGTTCACCTCGCTTTCCAATGTCGTAGAAAGCTCGATCTTGGCCTTCTCAGCCGCTTCAAGGATCCTCTGCTGGGCCTGCCTGTCTTTGGAGATGTCCACTCCGGCCTCCTTCCTGAACTGGTCGGTGAGGTACTCGGAAATGATCCTGTCCATGTCCGTTCCGCCGAGCTGCGTATCGCCGCTCGTGGATTTCACCTCGAAGACCCCGCCTCCGAAGTCCATGATGGTCACATCGAGCGTCCCTCCGCCCAGGTCGAAGACGAGGATCTTCATCTCCTTGCTCGCCTTATCCAGGCCATAAGCGAGGCATGCCGCCGTCGGCTCGTTGACAAGCCGGACGACTTCCAGCCCTGCGATCTCCCCGGCGTCTTTCGTAGCCTGGCGCTGGTTGTCGTTGAAATACGCGGGGACGGTTATCACCGCCTTGTCCACCTTCTCGCCGAGGAACTCCTCAGCGTCCTTCTTTATCTTCTGGAGAAGGATCGCCGAGAGCTCCTGGGGCCGATACTCTTTCCCCAGTATCTCGTACTTGTGGCTGGTGCCCATCTTCCTCTTGAAGGCGGTTATCGTTCCTTCAGGGTTCGTCACCGCCTGCCTGCGCGCAGGCTCGCCTATTATCCTCTGCCCGTCGCGCGTGAACGCCACATAGCTCGGGAAAGCCTTGCCATACTGCGTTATCCCTTCCGAGCTCGGGATTATCTTCGGCCTCCCCCCTTCAAGGAACGCCGCCGCAGAATTGCTCGTACCCAGATCTATGCCTATTATCTTACCCATTCAATCCACCTCTTCACAACCTATCTCTTCCTCTTTTTTCTCCCCCTTGCCTTTCCCCACGACCACTTTCGCGTGGCGCAGGACGTTTCCCTTGAGCGTATACCCTTTCTGTATCACTTCCACTATCTTTCCATCATCCCCTTCCACGACCCGCAGCGCGTCGTGCTTGTAAGGGTCGAAGCTCGCCCCGAGGCATCTCATCTCCTCGACGCCTTCCCTCTTGAGGAGATCGAGCATCTTCGCGAATATCAGTTCGAATCCGCGCTTGAACTCCTTATGCGGGGACTTGTCCATATGCATGATCGCCACATCGAAATCGTCCACAAGCGGGATGAGTTTCATCATGGCATCCGCGTTCGCCCTCTCACGGATCATCTCGCTCTCCTTGGCGGCCCTTTTTTTGTAGTTCTCGAATTCCGCCTGGACCCTCGCGAGGCGCTCCTCGAGCTCTTTTTCCCGGTCCGGCGGATGGAGCATCTTGTGCACCTCGTGCGCGATCCCCTTCTTCTCCTGCGGGGGCGCGATCTCGGCCTTCCTCTCGCCGCCCAGCGGAACCGCATCGGTTTTTCCTGGTTCATCCTTCTTGTCGGTTATGCCATCACCCTTCTGACAAGTCTTTTCTTTTAACAATTTGTTTAATATTTAGAAATATTTTTAAATATATCGTGCGATTATTAAACCATGGTCCAGAGGCGCTATTATCGGCAGATCGTCATCCGATACGTCTCGGTGCCTGCGCACGAGGACGATATCGAATCCGAGCTGAACTATATATACCAGTGCCTGGGCCTCGGCGATGAGCGCGACGACGTCGGCCGGATAGTGTTCCGCGCCCTTGTCAAGGCGAGCATGAGGGGTGAAGGCATCTCCTCGAGGGACCTCATGCAGCTCTCCGAGACGACCCAGGCCGCTGTCATATATCACCTGAACCTTTTCCAGAGGTCCGGCCTGGTGGTCAAAGACGGCCGCAACTATTATCTGCGAGGGCGGAGCCTCGAGGATACTCTCGATGAACTGGAGAACGACATGCACCGGAGATTCGAGCACTTAAGAAGCGTGGCGAAGAAGGTCGATGCGAAAGGAAAATCGAGCGGATTCTGAAAAATCAAATGAAAAACAAGGAAGACCCGGGCGCTCAGCCCGAGGTCAATACTATGCTGTACACGCGGTCATACGAGAGCGGTGCCCAGCTCGTCTCTGAAGCCTTGCCGCTCGCAGAATCCACAGACAGCTTCATCTGGCTGGTGTAGTCGTTGCCCGGGGCAGACTTGTCGATGGCGACATAATGTATCGTCATCGTGTCGCTCACGATGCTGACATCCTCGGTCTGGTCCACCCTGACGACGATCCAGTACTTCCCGGGATCCAGGGTCGGCTTGGCCTCGAAATCGAAGCTTATCCAGTTCTCCCCGAGGGTGAGCGAATCCATCGGCTTCTCTACCGATGCGACGACCTCGCCGGGCTTTCCGCCATCGTCATCCCGGATCTCGACTCGCACCTGCGTGCTCGGCTTCGTCCGGAAATCGAGCCTTTTCACGAACATCTTCACCCTTCCGGGCGTGATCCTGTTCTCCACATCCACGGCCATCGCGCGCCAGTCCTTGAATGAGACGGCGTCGTTCTCAAGGCCTTTGATGTCAGAGCTGCCCAGGGGCTTCACGGTCCAATCCTTTGTGTAGATCGTCTCGCCGTCGCCTTCTACGACGACCGGGATCGTGCCGTCTTTCACCGGGGCGAACCTCAGCGTCACCGGCTGGGCTTCATTGGACTCAGGAACGGCCGTAGCGGCCTCCACACCGTCTAGTGAAACGGTTATCGGCTTTCCTGCGGAGCAGGTCGCTGCCACGACAAGCGTCGCGGTTTCTGAGAGCGTCCCATCCTGGAGCTCGGAGACCGAATATTCGCTTGTGCACTCTTCAACCGGAGCTACGGTCCCCGGGATCTGGGGAACCGTGCCTCCATCTGCGGTCTTCCCCCCTCCGCTTGGCGCCGAAGGCTGGGTGCATCCGAAAACCATGAGCGTCGCTGCGAACAGCAACAATACATATGCGAACTTCATCAGATTACCTCCCGCATGCTATGGAGGCGAAAAAGATTATTAAGCTACCGCGCCTTGATTCAGCACTTTCCTACCGATTCTTTCACGCCATGGAGCCAGCCGCGGAGGTATGCGCTCCATTCGACCGAAGTCTCATCCATGAGGAGCCGGAAGTGCATCTCCTCGTTTCCGGGAAGCACGAGCTCGTCGAATTGGTCCGCATCAAGCTCGCTCCACTCCTTCCTTTCGATATAATCAGCATGATCCTCGGCCCAGACCCTGCCCCTTTCCAAGCCGATAAGGTACGATTTGGCATCGCTCGCTTCCTTGTCCTTCGCAAGCATGCCGGCAAGATCGCTCATGGATATATATGTGGTTGGAAGGGTTTTTAAATATATTCAAAAAGACACTATCTCCCACCACCAAACAAGGCTACTCGTTCGGCTGGGCATCGGCCCTGGTCACCTTGAGCTGCACGACCTTCTTCTGGGCAAAAGAGAATGTCGGGGCGCTGCCATCTACAGGTTTTGGCGAAGATGTTTTCATCTGCGGAGCGGTCTTATCTTCACCCCGCCTGGCAATATCCGCCGCCACCTTTGATTTCCTTTTCGCTTTTTTGGCCGATTTTGAGGCGTCGCTCTTTCCGGGCTTCTTGGCCCTCGCAGGTTTTTCCGCATCGGGCGCTTTGCCCCGTGGCTCGGTCTTCCGGGTGTCTTCGCTCCTGGGTTTCCCGGCGCTGGCGGCCGGGCCTTTTTCCGCGTGTTTCCCTCCGGCCTTCTTCTCCTGCCCTTTCCCGCTGGCCAAATCATCACGGATCAGCGAACCATGCACTAGCGTCGTCCTGGATGCGCGCCCTCTTGCAGGGGGCGCCTTATTTTTCACCTCTACCACGGTGTACGGGATCTGGGCGGCCGGGAGCCCGCCCTTGCCTGGGAAGAGCACCGAGCCTGCGACAGCCTCCTCCATCGTCGCCTTGTCCGGCACGGCCGTCCTCCTGATAGGCTCAGGCAAAGTCGGACGGGCCTCAGGAAGCGCCTCAACCAGCTTCGCGTCCTCGTGGCGCCCACCGCCGGATCGCATCTCCATCCTCGGCCTTGCGAAATCGATTCCGCGGAAGGGCGCAGCGATATCGCGATTATCAAATCGTTCATGTTTCGCAGATGCCGGTTTCTTCATTGTGCCCAAGACGAAAGCTTTCGGGGCTTCGTGCTGCCGTGAGAAAAGAGGGGTGGCCTTGCCCCTGGCCATGTAATAGTTGTGCCTCATCCCGCCTATCGAGGCAGCTGCCCCCAGGCAGCTCCGGCTCTTCTTGCCGTACCAGAATCCCCTTAGCAGGGACCGGTAGGAGATGAAGACATACGACCTCCTCAAGAACCGGGTGTCGGAGAATCTCGCCGTCTTTCGCGTCTTCTCCTCCGGAATCTGAGGCAAAGTCTTGAGATTGGGCCAACTCATCGAATGAGTGAATGTCGAATCGGCTTATAAACCTTGCGAAGGGTCGTTCGGTAGATGTCGTAATGTGACTAAAAGCAGACTTCGGTATCTTATGTATTCTTTCCTTCTTAGGGGTGACCTAGTGCCGTCGCTGAAGCTAATCAAACCCCAACCGCTCCGGCAGTATCAGACGGTCCTGCTCCTCTTAAGGTATTCCCCAGCCTCGAGCAAGAACTCGTTTATCCGGTCTTTCGGGGCAGAGGCTCCCGCCGCCATCCGATGCCCCCCGCCGATCCCGCCTGCTTTCGCCCCGGCCTCTTTCATCAGGGCCCCGAGGTTCACCCCCTTGGCGGTTTGCGCCTTCGTCGCCCTTCCGGAGAACTTGATCGTATCCCCGTCGCCGGACGCGACCCCTAGGAGAGGCTTCTTCCATCCGGACTGGAGAAACATCCCGCACACGACCCCGATGATGCCTTCGTCGATGACGCCCCGTCCGTCCAGGAAAAAGAACTTCCCGAAATCCTGCACATGCGTCGAAGCGAAGCTGATGCCTTCCCGGAGCATCCTCCGGTGGAGCGCCAACAGCTCCCGCGCCTCGGCCCGCGCAGCATCGTCTCCGAGGCACACCCTCACCCCGATATCCGGCTTGCCGTGCCTCCCGCAAGCGTTCAAAAGGGTGCTGAACTCGTTGGCCTCATAGGTCTCGTCCCTGGGCCTTTTGGGGAACACGTAGCTTTCCCCTATCAGGTCCTCGGCCTTGGCCAGCCTGCTCCCGCCGATCAATATCTTGGCAAGCGCGCTGATCAGCCGCCTCTTCTCATCGACATCCAGATCAGCATAGACACGGTCTTTCGAATCTATCCGGAGCTCGGATAACAGTTCGCCGGCCCGATCCTCCCTATACGATATCCCCGGGATGTACGGATCGTCGGAATAGGCCAAGAACTGGACGAGAGGCCTGCAGTACCTGCCGTAGAACCTGAGGTCGTCCTCCCTCCGTATCTCCCCGGTCCTCTCCCCCTGCTCCATCACCCACCGGTTCATCCCGATGAGCGGATGCTGCATGTCACCCACCGCGCCGACGACTGCAAGGTCGGGGCGTTTCCGGAACACGCAATACGCCGTCCCTGAAGCGGAAAGCTCGTTGCCCCCATCCAAGGAATGCAGCATGGGGTTGGCCTGGACCTTGTCTATCCCCTCTGTCTGGTGGTGGTCGATTATCACGACGTCCTGGAGCTCGTTCACACGCTTATTCCCTCCTCCAAGATCCACGAAGATGACCTCTTTTTCTTTGAGGCAGCGCTCGATGGCCGGATCATCCAGCTTCTTCACGCATTCGCGGCGGAACGGTTTCCCCTCGTCCAAAAACGCCCCGGATACGATGGCCCCCGAGCTGACCCCGTCGGCATCATAGTGGTGCACGATGAGCGGGTCGCGGAACGAGAACGCGATCCGCTTCGCCTCTGCGCACCTTTCCAGGAAATCTTCCACCGCCATTCAAATATCTTTATAACCGATTTCATTTAATCCTTCTTTGATGGTCCAAGAAATACTATCGGCGATATCAATCGCCCTGCTCCGGATAGTGGCCGCCCTCGTGCTATCGGCAGGCACCCTCTACTCGGGGATGCGCCTGCTCGATGGCCTCACAAGCGGCATAGACGAGTGGAAAGAGATAAAGAAAGGCAATGTGGCGATAGGGATCCTGTTCGCATCCGTGATGGCGTCGCTGATGCTGCTGGTCGGCCCGGCCATCTACGCTCTCGCCGCATACCTGGGCCTAGGGGGGGACGCCGTCTCCATGCTCATCGTTTTCCTCAAGATGCTCCTCAACTTCATCATCTTCCAGATCCTGGGCATCGTCGTCATCTTCCTGACATTGAACCTCGTCGACCGGATAACCCCGGATATTGATGAATTCGCGGAACTCAAGAAAGGCAACATCGCTATAGCGGTCGTGATGGCGTCTGCGCTGCTTCTGGTCGCATACGCGGCGAGCCCGCTTTTCAAGGAGCTCCTGATGCAACTTATCGAAGTGGAATTTTAGCTCTTAGGTGCATATACATGAAACTGGACAAGTCAGATTTCTCGGAATGGTATAATACGATAACCAAGGAGGCGCAGCTCTGCGACCTCAGATACGGCATCAAGGGATTCGTCGTCTTCATGCCCTGGGCCGTGATGTCCATGAACCGCATGTACGCGATGTACGAAGAGGCCGTCGAATCGCGCGGCCATGTGCCGGCGCTGTTCCCCGCATTGATACCCGAGAGCTACCTGACGAGGGAGAGCGACCATGTGAAAGGCTTCGTCCCGGAGGTCTTCTGGGTGACCGCCGCGGGCGACAACCCCCTCGAAGAGCGCTATGCGATGAGGCCGACCAGCGAGACGGCGATGTATTCCATGTACGCATTGTGGATACACGGAACCCGGGACCTTCCGTTAAAAATGTACCAGCGCTGCCAGGTCTGGAGATACGAGACGAAAGCGACAAAGCCGTTCATCAGGAGCAGGGAGTTCCACTGGATCGAGGCGCACGACTGCTTCGCCACGCGGGAGCAGGCGATGGCCCAGGTCAAAGAGGACATGGAGATGGCCGAGCAGGTGATACACGACCAGTTCATGGTCCCGTTTTTGTTCTTCAAGAGGCCTCAGTGGGACAAGTTCGCGGGCGCGGAAGACACGTTCGCTGCGGACACACTGATGCCTGATGGCAGGGCCCTGCAATTGCCCTCCACGCATATGCTCGGCCAGCACTTCTCGAAAGCGTTCGGCATCAAATACACCGATGATAAGGGGAAGGAAGAATACGTCTGGCAGACCTGCTACGGGCCGTGCATATCGAGGATCTATGCGGCGGTGATCGCCACGCACGGAGACGACAAAGGCCTCGTGCTGCCTATCAGGCTCGCCCCCGTGCAGGTCGTCATCGTGCCGATAATCAAGGAGGACACGCGCGCGAAGGTGATGGAGCGCTGCCTGCAGGTGAAGAAGGCCATCGAGTGCTGCTTCCTTGTGAAGATAGACGACTCGGACCGCACGCCCGGCTTCAAGTTCAACGAATGGGAGATGAAGGGCGTGCCCATCCGGATCGAGATCGGGATGCGCGATGTCGAGTCGGATATCGTGGTGGTAGTCAGGCGCGACACCGGCGAGAAGCTGAAGGTCAAGACATCCGAGGTGGACGCGAAGCTCGACGAGATTGCGCAATCCCTGGACAAGAACATCAAGGCGAAAGCCGACAGATGGTTCTCGGATAAATTATCGCACGCCGATTCGATGGATGAGCTGGGCAAGAAGCTCGACCTGCACGGGTTCGTGAGGGTGCCGTTCTGCTCGGACGCGATGGAAGCCGAGAAGTGCGCGGATGCGCTCAAGGAGAAGCACTCGGCGAATGTGCGCGGCTCGCTTTTCGGCCATGACGAGAAGCCCGAAGGGAAGACGTGCATCGCGTGCGGGAAGAATGCGGGGATCTACTTGTACGCGGCGAGGCAGTACTGACTTATGGCACTGGTCCTATCAACCTGCGCCGGAAAAACACATCCCGGCCCCCTCCCCATTCGATTGGTCTTTTTGCGGTAGCATGCAAAGCCGCTTCAAGATAGCTCTTGACATACAGCTCTTCCTCCCGTTCTAGCTGGGCCTTGAGGGAAGCGGAGATCCGAGAGATATCCTCCCCGTTCTCGGCTGTGAAAAGAGATGCCTGAGCGACGTTTTTCCGCACCAGCGGATCGCTATCCGATACGCGTGCTTCCAAGTCGGCGAGGACCGGAGACATCGTTTCTGTGAGGTAGGCCAGCTCCATCAGGCAGGACGAGATGTTCTCCCTCACCTCCGTTTCGGGGTCACCTAAGGCTTTACCCAGAACCGTCAAGATCCCCTCTAGGTTTGCGCCTTTCCTGGCGGCGTACCTCAGCGCTTGTGAAGCCATGATCCGCGATTCACTTTCATCATCCCCAAGATGATCTGTGAGGATTCCGATGGCTGCTCGGGCGGTCTCGTTGTTTGTGGCCGCATGGCCTAACGCTTTGCTCGCGGCGGTGGCTAATGGGCGGTCATGCCTGATCCCGTATCTCCATGCATCTTCCAGCGGCCCTATCGCATCCAACAGCCTGTTATCGAACCTTCCGGTCCAAAGGAATGCCAGCCTCAGGGATTTCGCCGCGTTAATTCTGGCATCCGCGCTTCCATCAGACAGGAGGCCGAGCGTCGTCCGAATGGCTTCTTTGTGGCTGACCTCCTGGACGATCATGAATCCCAGTGCATTCATGGCATGCAGCCTGACCAGCGGTGAACGATCATCCATGCACGATGCAAGGCGCCCGAGCGCATGAGAGATATCCCCGCCTCTCCAAGCGGCGGCCTCCAATGCCTTCACCCCGGCAAGCCGGACATGCTCGTCATCGTCAGAGGCGGCCCTTATCGCGATGCCGGTCGCCTCCCATATAGCTTTCTGCGGATTCGCGGTAGGCGTTTCATACTGGCACTCCATGGCACAGTGCCGCCTTTTCACAATCCCGAAATATCCGTAGCTTCTCTTCTCCGCAAGAACCCGCAATGAATCCGCAAGCCGTCTCTTCCCCTCAGGGCCGGCAGCCGACAGCCTTTCATCTATCGCGCGGATTACCCTATCCCCGCTCCTTGAGTTGGCGGCTGCGTAAGCGACGATGGCGATGATCCTGTCCGTGGCCTTCTCATCGACGCTCTCGATCTCCTGCACGAGCCGTCCTACGGCTCCGGAAATGTCCCCCGTTTTCGCCAGAATAGCCAGGATGCCAAAAGCCCGTTCCCGGTCCTTAGCGCTTCTCCCATCCAAAGCGAAACCGACGAGCGTCTCTATCACGGCGGATGGCACGCCCCAGTTCGTTCCGGAGTCAGATTCGAGCGCCACAGCGCCGTCCTTCCTTATCTCGGTGCAGGACAACACCCCCCCCTTTTCGCATTTTGATACATACCTGCCCAAGGCCAAGAGCGCGACGCCCGACCTCCGTCCATCCTCTTCGGCAAACGCTTCTGATAGTTTCTGGAAAAATCCCGCGCGAAGCCCCTTGCAACGATAAGCCGTCAAGGCGAGGCATTCCGCTCCGGGCATGCCCCTCCAGCCGTCATGGAACGCATCGTTAAGGGTATCGAGCGCCGGCGCAAGGTCGCATCCTTTTTCAGCGAAATGTCCGAATGCATTCGCGATCCTCTCGCGTTCGAACGATTCGCTCCGGAGGGCGATTCCCGCCATCTTGGCACATGCTCCATCCATTCCGGCAAGCGACTTTTTGGTTGCCAAAGCAAAGCAGTTCAATATCGTGACAGCCGCTTCCCTGAGCCTTCTTAGCGGGGAGTCCGCCATCTCGCCTATGATAGCCGCTGCGTTGCTATGCAGGTTTTCGTCCTCTAGCGCACGCTGCAATATGACCCAAACCCTCTCATCCGCCCCGTATCTCCCCTTTTTGCATATCGATGATACCATTCCCTTCACCGCATCAAGGCGGGAAGTGACGACGCCGTTCTCTGCGGCGATGGTAAGGCCCCTGTATGCCGCTTTCCTCGCTCCACGGTCCGATCCGGACAACTGCCGTTCGAGCGCATCCATCGCCGCCTTCCGGGTCTTTTCATGGATGGCCGCATGAGCCAAAGCCATGGCGGCTCCATCAGCCAGCACGCTGACGTGCTCCCTAACAATCTCATTCCAGACGTACTTGTCCTTCAAAGCCGCTTCCAGATAAGGGATGGCGCTTGAGATGTCAGTTCCACCCTTGCACATCTTCTCCAATGCATCCGTTGCTTGGATGGCGTCAATCACGCGCTCAAAACCCGTATTCCGGTTCCGTCCATCCAATACTGTCTTTCCGAGCTTTTCGATGGCGTCCGGCGCCTCCCCAGGGCTTCCCACGACACCTGGATTGACGGTGCCAATAGCGCCCCCCGGATCCTTCTTTCCGTCAGATGGCGCCACCGCGTCTGTCCGGATCTCCTCGACCAAGGTCTGACGTCCTAATCGCCTGTCAACTACGTGAACGCACCGCGTTTTCCCCTTTTCTCGCCGTTTCATCCTACCACGGGAGCCGGATATTGATCCATACGCCCATATCTTGGGATAATGGTTTTTTAATTGTTTTATTTAATGAAATTATATGAATAATAACTGCCCGTATCGGCAAACTAGGGGAATCCTATGAATCCCAACGGCCTTTTTGCGTCTGCCATCGATTCCGGCCGTTTCCAGGAGAAGGGAACGCAAGCATGCCTCAGCCGGCTTCTCAGCGCCTTGAAGCCGCGCGGAGGTTCGGCGCATGGTCCGGAAGGTTCATATTCCCGGACCAAATGGGTGTGGCACAAGGAGAACATCGACCTTCTTCTTGAAGGCTATCTATATGGGAAGGATCAATCGCAGCCATCTTTTTCCTCGGTCATCCGGCCTATCACGGCCAGCTTTGTGCCGACGCTCTCCTGCAACTACCATTGCCCGAAATGCACCTACCGCGATATACGGAATGTCGAAACCAAAGGTCGTTTCGAGCAAGGGCTGATATCATCCGACGGATCGCACCACGGCCCTATGATGGACGAGCGGATGGCGATGAGAACCCTCACCGAGCTCAAGGCATTGGGCGTGAAGGCGGTCATATTCACTGGCGGCGGAGAACCGCTCCTGCACCCGAAAATCTTCGATTTCATGTTCGAGGCCAAAAGGCTGGGGTTTCAGATCGGGCTCTTCACCAACGGATCGCTTCTTGATAAAGAGATCGCCAAAGACATGCTCAACTACCTCGTCCCGGAACTACAGTTCATCCGGATAAGCCTGAACGCCGCTGACGAGCGCACCTATTCAAGGCACCACGGCGTTTCACCGGAATTCTTCCACGTCGTCTGTGAAAACATACGGTTCATCGCGGAATGCCGGGCACTGTACGGTTTCGTCACCTCATCGTGTCCGGATGGGTGGTGGAGCATGAAATCCCCGACATGCGGCGTGGGATTCATAGTGGGCGGACAGAATGCCGATTCGCTCCAGTTTGCCAGGCCCCTCTTCGAAAGCTTCGAAAAAGATTTCCCCGGCGGTAAGATCGATCAAAAGGCGTTCCGTCCTCTGGTCGAATACGGTGGACGATCGAAAAGACAGACGGCCGTCGAGGTGATTGAAATGGCCATAAAAGAGCTTCAGAGATTATGCGTCGGCCGGCGGGATATCCTTTTCAACGCCGCACGTTTCAGGAGCCTCGCCGACCCCCAGCAGAACCATTGCTCATATTGCCTTGCCCACCCCTGGAGAATAGGGGCCTGGTCGGATGGCAGGATCTTCCTCTGCGACGAGCACAATGGCGATCCAGACTTCTGCATAGGCGATCTCAAAGAAAGACGCCTTGAAGATATCTGGATCGGCGACCAAAGGAGGGATGTCATCGAACGCCTCAACCGCTCTCTTTTCCACGAACGATGCCCGCCGATATGTATCCTGTCTGACATGAACGGTTATTTCGAGGATCTCCTCCATCTGGATAATAGCGGGCTGGCTTCCTTCCTGGCAGCGGTATCGGAAAACCTCAAGCTTTTACCGCCCGAGCACGTCAATTTCCTGTGAACGGATGGGCATCGGTACGAGCTAGAAAAATAGGATAGCCCCGGGCAGATTCGAACTGCCGTCAAGGGATCCAAAGTCCCCTATCCTTGACCGTTATCCTGCGTCCATCACTCCTCCTTTTGGGAAAAGGCGCACTAGACGACGGGGCTTTCTGGAGAAGACTGCTCCGGAATATTATAAAAAGCCACGCTGTGGATTCTCTCCATGAAAGGAAATCTTCTTCTTCTCGTCGTCATCTCGGCCATCATGGTTTCCTCAGGCTGTACGCTTATCCAGAGGCCCTGCGAGAAGACCACCGACTGCGGCCCCCAGGAGATATGCGAGGACGGCTATTGCTCCGCGCTCACGTGCAGGGACGCGGATGAGACATGCGATACCGCGGCCGACTGCTGCCCCGGGATGACATGCGACAAGCAGGTCTGCCGGATCCTCCGATGCCCGGGCGACTGCGATGACAATGATACGTGCACGTTCGATACATGCAATGTCAGCTCTGAGCAGTGCGTCCATTCCACGGTCCCCTCATGCTGCGGAAACGGGATATGCGAAGAGGACTGCGGTTCCTGCCCCAAGGACTGCGGATGCGGGCCAGGCCTGCTCTGCCAGGCGGATGCGTGCGTGGATGAGACGGCATCCCTGCTGTCCTCGATAAAAGACAGATACGCCATCAGCCTCTGCAAGGAAAAGACCCTCAATAGCTGGAAGCTCGGCAAATACGAAGATGTCGTCACCCTTTCAGAGAACTGCTCGGAATCGTTTTCCAGCGCGATCGGGGATGTCCGGGCCCTGCAGGCGACGAAAAACGGGAGCCGGCAGGGTTTGATCGATGCCGAACTCAAGGTCCTGGACAGCGGATTGGAGGAGCAGTACTTCCTCCACGGGATGGCCCAGACCCTGATCAAGAAAAAAGGCGGATCGGGATACGACAACCTGCAATACCTGCAGGATATGGAAGCGGCGCTAGCGCACCTGGAGAACGCGCTGTTCGACATCTACCTCATCAAGAGCGACGGCCGGGTGGAGTGGACCGATGCGCACGAGAGCCTTTTTGCGGAATACGCCGGCATCTACCGGGGGATGAACGAAGAGATCAACTCATTATACGATGAGCTGGGGGATTATGATTACAAATACGCGTTCCAGGTCGACCCCGATGACCCTATGGTCGCTCGCATCGCCGAGGCCTATACGGCAGGCGGGGACGAAGATGCTATCAAGCTCGGCCTCCTGCGGTACGTCTATATGACGGTCGAATATACGCCGGATCCGGAATGGAAGACCGAGTGGGTCCAGCCCCCTACATACACGATTTTCACCGGAAAAGGGGACTGCGACGACAGCGCGGTGCTTCTAGCCTCGCTATTCCTCCGCGCCGGAGTGGAAAAGACATCATTATGCTCCGTCGATTCCGATTATGACGAAGAGAACGACCATCTGACCGTGGGGGTCAGGGAAGACAGCGGCCTGCTGATGATATACGAAAGCGTGTGGTCGCCTTCCGACTATCTTTATTACGGCGAAGACGAGGATCCGCCGGTCCTTCCCGAGCCGGTCTCTGCGTATGAATACCCCGGCAGGGTCCTATACTGTTTCGAGCCCGAGGAGGAGGTCAGCTACGCGCTCGCTGACAAATGCGAGGACGGGACGCCATACAGCGAGTGCTCTGAAGACGAGCCCTGGTTCTGCGATGACGGATACCTGATCGCTGACTGCGGGCGCTGCGGCTGCACGGGGGAGTACCCCTTTTGCGCGACGGGCGGGGTGGACGAAGGCGGCTGCTTCGCATGCCATGGAGTGTGGACGGCCGAATACGGCGCATGCTGCCCGAACAGCTACCCGGAGTACCGCCCGGATGAGGATATGTGCTATCGCGACTGAGGATTGGGAATATTATAAAAATCCTTTCACGAGAATCTGGTTATCCACTTCTCGGGCCCGTAGTCGAATGGTTAAGACGTCCGCCTCACACGCGGGAGATTCGCGGTTCGATCCCGCGCGGGCCCAAATCCCTTTTTTGGTTTCCAGTTCTGGGTTTCGAGTTTTGTCTTGCGACGTCGGAGTTTCTGCTACCTGAACAGGCAACGCTGAACGCGGAACCCGAGCCGTTCGCAGAACGGCGAGTGTGGGCCGAGCCGGAAGCGGACTGAAAGCCGTCCGGAAAGGGGATCGAGGATATCGGCTTGATAAACGTTAAATTTAAATAAACAATTGTTAACTTTGATTTAACATGTTGGAAAGACTGTTCCGGTCCAGGGCGGAAGTCGCCGTCCTGAACATCGTCCTATTCACCGACGGGCTGCACCTGCGGGAGATCTCCAGGCGGGCTGGCGTCTCATCATACGAGGCGAAAAGGGAGCTCGACAGCCTCGTATACCTCGGAGTGCTCAAATCCGAGAAACGTGGCAACCAAAGCGTTTTCCATGCTGACGGCGGCTGCAGCTTCTTGGAGGACCTGAGAGCGCTGTTCATGAAAACCGAAGGGATACTTTCCCAGGTCAAAGACGAGATAGGGAAAATCCCTGGCGTGAGGTACTGTCTTCTCTATGGCAGCGCCGCGTCGGGGCGCGTATCGGAAAAAAGCGATATCGACCTAATCATCATCGGTGATGCAGATGAGGATACGCTCGACCAGCTGGCCCTCACCCTCCAAAAGAAGAATAAAAGGGAGATAAACATCATCTTCTGGACCATGCTGGATTT
Organism: Microcaldota archaeon; assembly: GCA_043803165.1. Classification (GTDB taxonomy): domain Archaea; phylum Micrarchaeota; class Micrarchaeia; order Anstonellales; family Bilamarchaeaceae; genus Bilamarchaeum. Next base: position 4,587 of record JAZDKI010000038.1, on the reverse strand, counting down.
CAAAAAGAAACTCAAGGAGAAAAACAGGTTCCTTCAGAACATCCTGAAGAAAAGATTCATCTTGATGAAGGGGGATGCGGATGAGTTTGGCGGACTTGCTGAAAAAGCGTTTGGTGGAAAAGGTTGAAGCGGATCCAAAGCGTGCCGAAGAGCTGATGGTGGCTGCGGCAAGGGATATCGGTGTGGCAGAGGATAACCTGAAAATCAGCCATAGCGAATGGGCATTGGCCATCTCCTACAATGCGATGCTCTCCGCTGGGATGGCTTTGATGGCTTCAAAAGGGTATCGGCCGTTCACCGAAGCGCACCATCTTGCGGCGGTCCAATTCTGCGCCGCCGTTCTCCCGAAAGAATCCTCGGGATTGGTGGCACGGTTCAATAGGTACAGGGTGAGGAGGCACGACGTGGTATATGGCGAGGCCGGATCAGTGGGAGAAGACGAAGCCAGGCGGGCGGTCGAAAGCGCCAAGGCTTTTATAGGGGAGATAAAAAGGGCGATCGCCCCCAGATGAGCCTTTTAATCCTTGACTTCCAAGACCCAGCATGGCAAAGAAGGGCGCTAAGAAGGCGAAGAGAAAATCCACCCCTAAGAAGACGAAATCCGTGAAAATGAAACCTGCCAAGAAAAAGAGGACCTTCGCCAAGAGAAAACCCGCCGTGAGAAAGAAGCCGATCCCAAAGAGAAAAAGCGCAGCGGGAAGGCAGCTCCCCAAACTGAAAAGCACCGCGAAAAAGATACAAAAGAAGAGCAGGGCGATCGCGGAAAAACCGATGGCGCAGGAGGAAGCGGCGAAGAAGAAAATCCCTGAGATGATCACGCCCGAGTCGGCTTCATCCGTCCCTAGCGAACCCAAGACGCCCGAGGAGATGCTCGCGGCATTGGAGAAGATGGCTGCGCTCCCCGCTCCAAAAAAAGCCCCGCCTGAAAAGGAGACCGCCAAGCCCGAAGCGGAACCTATCGAGCCGGAAGAGGCCGAGAAGGAAAAGCCCGAAGAGGCTCGGCAGGAAAAAAAAGCCGCCTCTCCGCCGATCCCGCAAAAAGCGCCTTCCACTCCCGCAGCAGCCCCTCCGGTCGGAGCGTTCTCACCTGACCTGGATACGCTTCCAGGCTGGGAGGGCCGCCACAGGTTGAAACGCATGATATTCGAGGAAGGCCTGACATTTTTAGCGGTGAAAAAAGGCGTTCCTGAATCCAAGGAGGCGTCCGCGATGCTCTCGAAGTGCGCAAAGGAAGGGGAGGAGGGCGCCCCCGGATATTTCATCGTGTGCGCCAAAGACCGCTCGGGGAAGGTGATCGGCGTCCTTGACGGCAATTCGCTGGATGACGGCGTGGTCGCGATATCCCGCTCGTGCGCCAAAGACAGCCACACCCGGGAGCTCCACCTCCTTTTATACAGCGCAGCGCTCACGGGAAGGAATGCCTCATACGTGATGTTCTCCACCTCATCCCCTCCAATCTCGCAGGAGTTTGCGGGCAAACTCATCCTGCTGGGGCGGGGCTTCGGCATGTCTGCGATCCCGGTGCACGATCCAAAATGCCTCTTTTTCCTGAGGCGGATGGGCAAGGAGCTCGACCCGCTCTCTGAGGGGGAGGAGATATCCAAGGTCCTCAAGGCATTGTCCAAGATCGAGCCGGCGCTCGCCAAGACCGCATCAGAGTTCTCCAAGAAAGGGATGGTCGCCCTCATCCCGCTGCCGATATCCCCTGATTCGCGGGAGCACCTGCACGAGCTGCGCGATTCGGTGTCATCGCTCGGCCTCAAGGGGGAGCTGCAGCCCGTGCTCGATTCACTGCGCAACGACTATCTTATCGAGAGGAAGGATATCGCCCCATCAGCCCTCTTTTAGGCAACCATTTTATTGTAATAAAGCCATATCCATCCATGGCCAAAAGCGAAGCGCACCGCATCTATTCCGAGCTTCTCCGCGAGCACGGGCCCCAGCATTGGTGGCCTGCGGAATCCGAGTTCGAAGTCGTCGTCGGCGCCCTGCTCACCCAAAACACGAATTGGAGGAATGCAGAGAAGGCGATAGATAACCTCAGGGAAGCGAAAGCGCTCGGACCTGAAAAACTCCTCTCGCTAAAAAAGCGGAAGCTCGAATCGCTGATCCGCCCGAGCGGATTCTACAGGCAGAAGGCGGAGCGCCTGCGAGCGCTCACAAAAAAATACCTGGAGATAAAAAAGCGCGGGACGCCCCCCTCGCGCGAAGAGCTGCTGGAAGTGAAAGGCGTCGGAGAGGAGACCGCGGACTCGATCCTGCTCTATGCCTTCGGCCTCCCTTATTTCGTCATCGATTCGTACACAAAAAGGTTCTGCGCACATCACAGCCTGTTCAAGGGAAAAAGCTACGATGGCTTCCGGTCATTCTTCGAATCATCGCTGCCTAAGGATGTCCAAATCTACAAGGAGTACCATGCCTTGATAGTCGCGTGGGGGAAGAAGAACCGCTAGCCCTTGATCAGTTCCTTCATGTGCTGCCAGACGCTTTTGCGTCCCCCTTTGGGCGGATGCCCTGTCTTCTCTGATTTGTGGGCGGCACCCTTCGCTTTTTTCGGAGGCGCGATTTTCGCTTTGGCCGGAGCGGTCTTCTTGGCCATTTTCGCAGGAACCGCCTTGGTCTTCGCTTTGGCCCCTGGAGCTTTCCCCGCCTTCGCTGCAGGCGCCTTCTTCTTGGCTTTCTCCGCCTTGGGTGATTCCCTCCTCATGCCCGCGCGGGCCTTCTTCTTGGAGAATGCGTCCTTGGCGCTCCGCAGCAGGTTGAAATACACCGAATTCCTGCTCTCGCTCGTCAATGTGAATACCTCTCCGCTGGGCCCGTACGTGTCTATATAATCATGGTGCAGGACCGCCACCAGGGGCGTGTGCGACTCGAAGATCCTCTCGAGAAGCTTGGCGAATCTCGCGCTCTTCATCTCCATCCGGCCGATCTCGTCGATCACGAAAACGTCGTATTCATCCACCCTCTCCATAGCCGGGACCGCTATGCTCTCGAACGCCTTGACATTGACATGGTACTTGCTCACTTTCGGCCCGTCGCCATCCACGTCCGCCATGACCTCTTCCCTCCCGCTGGAGATGTCCATCACGTGGAACGCGGTCCTGGTGCCGGAATGCTTCTCCTCCGGCGAGATGAAGCCGCCGACCTTGAAGCCGCTCCGGCGCAGCTCGGAGATCATCTCCCGCAAAAGCGTCGTCTTCCCGGATTTCGGCTCCCCCGTGACAAAGAAGTTCTGAGGCATGGATGTATTCGAGAAAACAAGCATTATAAACCTGACCCTGCGCCATCTTCTAGTATGCTCCGCGTCACATTCCTCGGGACATCCGGCAGCGCCCCCACGGTGGAGCGCGGCATGCCGGGGATCGCCCTCAAATACGAGAGCGAGCTCATGCTCTGGGACTGCGGGGAAGGGACGCAGCGCCAATTGATGCGATACAAGGTCGGCTACGGGAGCGTAGACGCGGTCTTCATCTCGCATCCGCACCTCGACCATTACCTGGGGCTCTTCGGCCTGCTCGAGACATTGAAGCTGGGGTCGCCCTCCCCCCGGAAGATCCGACTGTTCCTGCCCCGCGGCGTCGATGCGGAAGGCTATGCGTTCGCCTCCGTGGAGAAGATAAAATCCGGCGAGCTCTACCGCGGAAAGGATTTCTCGGTCCACGCGTTTTCAACAAAGCACTGCCGTGGCTCGCACGGGTTCGTGTTCCAGGAAGACGAGAAGGTAAAATTCCACGAGGACAAGGCGCACTCGCTCGGCCTCAGCGGAAGGCTGTTCAAGGAGATCCAGAAGAAAGGCAGGGTCAAGACCGAGAAGGGCGAGGTCGCACTCGATGACGTCTCATGGCGCAGGCCCGGGCGGAAGGTCGTGTATTCCGGCGACACCCTTCCGGACGAGAACACCATCGAAGCCGCAAAAGGGGCGGACCTGCTGATACACGAGGCGACATTCGATTCCTCAATGAAGGAGGAAGCCGCGGAGCGCTCGCACAGCACGGCAGAAGGCGCGGCGAAGGTCGCCAAAGCCGCAGGCGTGAAAAGGCTCGTCCTGACCCATATCAGCCCGAGGTATTCGGACGTCTCGCTGCTATTGGAAGAGGCGAAAAAGATCTTCCCAGGGACTGAAGTGGCGCAGGATGGCCTTGTGGTAGATATATAGCAGATAAGCCGAAAAAACAGTTATATACGTTTAAAGACGAATATACTATTCGCTGATCGCCTTACCAATCCCCTGATATTATAAACTCCAGTTCACATAAAACGATTATCTTTATAAACAAAGCCTCTATCTCTCTCTCAGTTCCAGATAGAGGATTCCCTATCTGTTGTCGGGCCGAGAGAAATCCCCGTCGATAATTGTTTTTAAGACGGCCCGGGTAAGACGGTGGCGAAGCGAAAGCTTTGCCTGCACCGGAGACCCAACGGGTTTCCGATGTGGTGAAAAAAATCGAGGTGAAAAAATGAAAGTGAACCTGAAGAAGATGGGCGCGATCGTCGCAGGCGCGACGATTCTCGCAAGCTCAGCGGCGTTCGCCGGACTCATGTTCGGATCGACGACGCTGGTAGACGACAACGGAGCCCCGGTGGCCA